>DATGVQ010000030.1:0-46817 GCA_035300145.1 Acidiferrobacterales bacterium
ACGCGCCGCAACAGCAAAAGCGACAGCAGGAAAAACAGCAACGTCGGCAGGAGTACTCCTATGACCGGCGGGAATCCGTGCAGCAGGCTGTAAAAACCAAAGCCCCGGTTCAACACGAAAAATGCCAGCCCCAGCATGATGCCGATGAACAAGCGGAAGCCGACGCCGGCGCTGCGCGGCTGGCTGAATACAAACGGAATCGCCAGAATCACCATCACGGCAGTAGTAACGGGCGCAATGATTTTGTACCAGAAGGCCAACTCATAACGCCCGGTTTCCTGTTGATTGTGTTTAAGATGCTGGATGTAACGGTATAAATTCCAGGCCGATAGGGCTTCCGGGCTCACGGTGAAAACGGCGAGGACGTTGGGGTCCAGAATTGATTTCCAGGTGTCGAACTGCAGGTAGCGGGTTTGAATTCCATCTTCCGCAATCTGGCTTTGGCTGACCCCGTGCAAACGCCATGTGCCGTCTTCATACCTGCCGCCGTCGGCATAGGTCTGGATGCGCAGATGTTTTTGGTCATCAAACTGATAAATATTAATGCCTAATAAGCTTAAATCAGGAAGCACTTCGCCGATGCTGATAAATATTGTTCCATCGCGCAGCCATACGCCGAAATTCTCCTGCAGAATTCCTACCCGCAATGCCTCGGCGCGCCCGCGCTGCGCCAGATTTTCACTGGCTGGGGCAATGAACTCGCCGATTAATACCGCCACCAGCGCGAACGCGACGCCTATTTTCATCACCGACAGAACTATCCGCATCAGCGATACCCCGCCGGCGCGCATCGCGACCAATTCCGAGCCTATCGCCAGCGAGGATAGGCCCAGGGTAGCGCCTAACAAGGCGGCCATGGGAAAAAGTTCATAGATCTTTCGGGGCAAGGTTAACACCAGATAGCGCATGATTTGGTAAAAGCCGAACCCGGCCCGCCCCAGGTCGCTTAACTTATCGACAAACTCGAAAAACGTGAATAAACCAAGCAGCACGATGAACACCAACAAAGTGCTGGAGAGTAGGCTGCGCCCGATATAACGATCCAGAATCGTCATGTGTTTTTGTGGAATCGCGTTATCGCCGGCAATAAAGGCTTGTTATAGGCGCGGCGAAAAATTAAATACGCGGTCAATAGCGCGAAGCCGGCATGCACCCACCACAACCCGAGGCCCACGGGTATGCGCTCCTGCATGATCAGGGCTTGGGCGACGCCGAGCAGATTGGCGTAGATAAAATAAATCAATATCGCGGTGAACAAATTGGCGAACCGGCCGCGGTGCACATCGGTATAGGCGAACACCAACGCCAAGGTCGCGAGAATGAATAATGAAATCGGTTTCGCCAGCCGCCATTGCCATTCCGCGCGCAGCAGACGGTCATCCGAGGCGAATAACTGGCGTGTCGGGAGTTCGCTCAATCCTGCCACCGGATTGACGGGGATTTGCGGCTCAATGCGTACTGCATAGGTTTCATAATGTAAAATCTTGTAATCGGCGTGGCCGGGAGTACCCTCATAACGCGTGCCGTCGCGCAGTACTAGAAATCGGTCGCCGGTCTTTTGATTGGTAAATTCATAACCGCTTTTCGCTACCAACACTCCGCGTTTGCCAAGCTGCTCGTTGCTGACAAATATATTTTCCAGAGTGGCATCTTTATTCACCCGCTCGACATAAAAAACACTGCCCCCTCTTCGGGACCGGTTAAATTCGCCGGCCGCGACGCCGAATTCATACGGACCGGTATTTTCGCTTTTCACCTTATCAGTAAGCGAGGAAGCCAGCGGGGCAAAATAAAACGATACCAGCGCCACCATGCCCGCCGCCCATAACGCCACCACCCAGGTGGGGCGTAAAAAGTGCAGCAGGCTGATGCCGCAGGCGGCGAGCACGGTCATCTCGCTGTCCCGATACCAGCGCCCCAAAGTCATGAGAATGGCGATAAAAATCACCAACGGCAATATCAGGCTGAGGTTTTTTACCGTCTGCAGCCCGAGCAAGACGAAAATAATATGGACCGGCAATTGCCCGGTTGCGGCCTTGGCAAGCAGGTTAACCAGACTGATGACGACGTAAAGAACGACAAAGACGACGGTTACAATGAGTGAGGTTTGGCTGACTTCGCGATAAAATGCGCGATCAATAATCGCGCTGCGCATATTCGCCGGTTTTTTTGACAAAAGATAAGCAAACATTAGAGAATCTGTAAGAGCGGAAGCACGTGCTTACCCGACGGAAAACGCTGGAAGAATCCTCGGCGCATAGGGCGGGCTCTCGAGCTTAGAGAAAAATTATATAAACTATATAACATTCTACTAGGAAGAAACGCATGGAATTCACCGTCAATAGCCTTACCGCCGATAAACAGCAAAGCAGCTGTCTTGTCAGCGGCATATTTGAAAAAGGCAAACTGTCCGCCAGCGCCGAGCACATCGATAAAGCATCGGGTGGCATGCTCTCCGCCATTTTGCAACGCGGAGACCTGGAAGGCAAACCGGGCCAAACCCTGCTTTTATATAATGTGGCAAATATCGCCAGCGAGCGGGTGTTGCTCGTAGGCCTCGGCGAAGACCAAGAGTTCGGCGATCAACAATACCGCGACGCGGTCGCAAAGTCGATCTCTGCCGTTAACGAGCTTGGCTGCGCCGACCTGTGCAGCTACTTACCTGAACTCCCGGTCAAGGCGCGCGACCTGGCGTGGAAAGTGCGCCAAGCGGTGGAGGTCGCCAACACCACGTTGTACCGCTTTGAGCAACTAAAAAGCAAACCGCCCAATGCGCGGCATGCCCTGCAGCGGGTCGTGCTGGCGCTGCCTGCGGGCAGCGATGTCCGCACAGCGGAACAGGCGGTAACTCAGGGCCAGGCGATCAGCGCCGGCATTACCTTGGTAAAAAATCTCGGCAACCTTCCCGGTAATATTTGTACACCCGGTTATCTCGCCGACCAAGCGCGGCAACTGCAAAAACAATACGGCGTGAAAACCACGGTATTGGAACAAGCCGACATGGAATCGTTAGGCATGGGCGCGTTATTGTCGGTGGCGCGCGGCAGCCACGAGCCGCCAAAGCTGATTACTATCGAGTATAACGGCGGCAAAAAAGGCGCGGCGCCGGTCGCACTCGTCGGTAAAGGCATCACGTTTGACTCCGGCGGCATTTCCATCAAGCCGGCGGCGGCGATGGATGAAATGAAATTCGACATGTGCGGCGCGGCGAGTGTATTAGGCACGATTAAAGCGATTGCCGAGATGAAACTGCCGCTTAATGTCGTCGGCGTGATCCCGAGCGCGGAAAACCTGCCGGGCGGCAGCGCGACCAAACCGGGCGACATCGTCACCAGCCTGTCGGGGCAAACCATTGAAATTTTAAATACCGACGCAGAAGGACGCCTCATTCTGTGCGACGCCTTGACCTATACCGAGCGGTTCAATCCCGCCGCGGTGATTGACATTGCCACGCTCACCGGTGCCTGTGTCATTGCGCTCGGCAATCACGCCAGCGGCCTGATGAGCAACAATGACGCGCTCGCCGCCGAACTGCTGGAGGCCGGTACGTATACCGGCGACCGCGCGTGGCAACTGCCGCTTTGGGAAGACTACCAGAAACCACTGGAAAGCAATTTTGCCGACATGGCGAATGTCGGCGGGCGCGAGGCGGGCGCTATCACTGGCGCCTCCTTCCTCGCGCGCTATACGAAGAAATTCCATTGGGCGCACCTCGACATTGCCGGCACCGCCTGGAAAACCGGCAAAGAAAAAGGCGCCACCGGCCGGCCGATGGCGCTGCTCACGCAATTCCTCATTAACCGCTGCCGGAATCAGCGGTAATGACCCGGATCGATTTTTATCTACTGCAAAATCCGGAGCCGGACGGAAAAAAGCAGCTAATATGTAAATTGGCGGACAAAGCCTACCGGCTCGGCCATCAAGTCTACATATTGACTACGAGCGAGGAGGAAGCGAGACAACTGGATGACTTGCTATGGGTCTTTAATCCCGGCAGTTTTGTGCCGCATGGTTTACTTGGAGAACCAGACAAAGTGCGGTTAACCGCATTACCGCCTATACTTATCGGCCATCAGGAATCGCCGGATACCCGCTATAACGTATTAATTTCATTGTGGCGAGAAGTGCCGGGGTTCTTTAGCCGTTTTGAGCGATTGGTAGAATTGGTCGGTCATGAGGAAGAGGAGAAGCAGCGCGCACGCGCCAAGTTCCGTTTCTATCGTGACCGGGGTTATCCGTTGGAAACACACAACATGTGATCGCCTCCTGTCGCCTTATGAAAAAATCCACCGATAAACCCAAGCACACCCCGGCTGCCAAGCATACGCTGGAAGAAGTGCTGCGAAGCCTGCAGGATTTAGTGCGCAATGAACTCGCGGAAAATAACCCGGAACAAGCGCACGCCGGCGTTAAGCCGGCAGGCAGAAAAGCGAAAGTGGAAAAACCGGCGGTCCAGCCTGAACCCGCCAACGCCAAGGCAGAAGGCTCGCCTCCGGGCGGAATACAGGTAGAGCTTCCATTTTCGCCCGGCTCGGTTCCCACACCCGCTGTGGCGGCGGAAAAAGTTGAACCGCAAGGCAGCGCTGTGCGGCAACCCCCGGCAACCTCCCTCCCGCCTTCTAAATCGGCGACAAAAAAACCAAAACCGCTGGAGCAGGCGGCAATAAACTGGGATGCTGAGATTCCGGTATTGAATGATGCTATTCCGGTGTTACAAAACGTCGTCATGCCCCCCTCCAACACCGCCAAAGCGGCATCGCGGCCAATTTCTGTATCTCCCTCTGAACGGGCGCGCGCAATCGCTGCGCGGGCGGTAGCGGAACTTAATATCGAGTTGCGTAAAGCCGGGCGTCCCGCGCTCGAGCGTGTTATGATCGAAAAATTGGAATATTTGCTGCGCGAGGCGCTCGAATCTTCAACATCCGAATAATTCCAAATAATAAAGGCCGGAGCCGGACCGGATCCCGCTTTAATTAACGTTGCGGGAAGCATACTTTCCCGCGCTTTTGTTTATGCATTACACTCACCGACCATGAATCCACCGAACGACAATCCCAAGCCGTTGGAGAAAACCTACGACCCTCACGCGTTAGAAGAAGGTATTTATCAAACCTGGGAGCAAGGTGGAGAACATCCACCAAACGAGAAGGCCGGTTATTTCGCCCCGCGCGGCACCGGTCCTGCTTATTGCATCATGATCCCGCCGCCGAATGTCACCGGCAGCCTGCACATGGGCCATGCGTTTCAAGATACCATCATGGATGCCCTGATCCGCTATCACCGCATGCGCGGCTACAACACCTTATGGCAAGCGGGCACCGACCACGCCGGCATCGCCACGCAAATGGTGGTCGAGCGCCAATTAGAGCTAGAGGGCAAAAAGCGGCACGACCTTGGACTAACCCCAGACGAGGCTCGCAAAGCGTTTCTGCAGCGGGTGTGGAAGTGGAAGGAAGAATCCGGCGGTATGATTACGCGCCAATTACGGCGCATGGGCGCTTCCCTTGATTGGTCGCGTGAGCGCTTTACCATGGACGAGGGCCTGTCGCACGCCGTCACCGAAGTGTTCGTGCGCCTGTATGAAGAAGGCCTGATTTATCGTGGTAAGCGTCTGGTGAACTGGGACCCGGTGCTACAAACAGCAGTTTCCGATTTAGAGGTTATCTCGGAAGAGGAAGCCGGGCATCTGTGGCATATCCGTTATCCGATTGTAGGTAGCAAAGACTCTCTTGTAGTCGCCACCACGCGTCCGGAAACTATGCTGGGGGATGCCGCGGTGGCGGTGCATCCGGATGATAAACGCTATGGCAAACTGATCGGTAAAAAAATCAAGCTGCCGTTGACCGGGCGCGAGATTCCCATTATCGCCGATGAATACGTCGATCCGGAATTCGGCTCCGGCTGCGTGAAAATTACGCCCGCGCACGATTTTAATGACTACCAAGTCGCAATCCGCCATAAATTGCCCTTCTTCGTCATCTTCACACCGGATGCGAGGATAATAAGTGACAAAGACTGGCCAGCGTATCACAAACTCTACCGAAGACATGACATGTCAGGGATAACCAATGTTATCGATATGGCAGTTGATATTGGTATCCCGGAACATTATCGAGGCTTGGACCGATTTGAAGCGCGCAAACAGATTGTTGCCGACCTCAAAGAACAGGGCCTGCTGGAAAAAGTGCAGGACCACAAGCTCATGGTCCCGCGTGGCGATCGCACCGGCGCTGTAATCGAACCTTATTTCACCGACCAATGGTATGTAAAAGTGGCGCCGCTCGCCGCCGAGGCGGTTAAAGCGGTGGAGGATGGGCGCATTCGATTTGTGCCGGAAAACTGGAGCAAGACTTATTTCGAGTGGATGCGCAATATTCAGGATTGGTGTATCTCGCGCCAGATTTGGTGGGGACACCGCATCCCGGCCTGGTACGACGATCAAGGCAATCTTTATATAGGCCGCAGTGAAGAAGAAGTTCGAAAAAAGCACAAACTCGATGCCAAGCTGAGCCTGAAACAGGACGACGATGTGCTCGACACCTGGTTCTCCTCGGTGCTGTGGCCGTTCTCCACTCTCGGCTGGCCGGAGCAGACACCCGAATTAAAAACCTTTTATCCCACCAGCGTGCTGGTCACCGGCTTCGATATTATTTTCTTCTGGGTCGCGCGCATGATCATGATGGGGCTTAAATTCACCGGCGAGGTGCCGTTCCGCGAAGTCTATATCCATGGCCTGGTGCGCGATGCACACGGGCAGAAGATGTCGAAATCCAAGGGCAATATACTCGATCCGCTCGATCTAATTGATGGTATCGGGGTTGGGGAGCTTGTGATCAAACGCACCACAGGACTCATGCAACCAGCACTGGCCGGGCGTATTGCAGATGCCACGCGCAAAGAATTCCCGAATGGTATCCCGGCGTACGGCACCGACGCCTTGCGCTTTACGTTCGCGAGCCTCGCGACCCAAGGGCGCGATATTAAATTCGACCTGGGGCGCATCGAAGGCTATCGCAACTTTTGCAACAAGCTTTGGAACGCCGCGCGCTATGTATTAATGAATACCGAAGGCTATGACTGCGGACAACAAAACAACGAAGTTGAGCTTAATGTTGCCGACCGTTGGATCATCTCGCGCCTGCAGCAAGTGGAAGCGGATATGGAATTCCATTTCAAGGAATACCGCTTGGATTTGGCTGCGCAAACGATTTATGCCTTCGTGTGGGATGAATATTGCAGCTGGTATGTAGAGCTGTCAAAAGTCGTGCTGACTTCAGCGGAAAGCAATCCGCCGGCGCTGCGCGGGACACGCCGTACGTTAGCGCGGGTGCTCGAGGTGATCCTGCGCCTGTTGCATCCGATCACGCCGTTTATCACCGAGGCGATTTGGCAAAAGGTCGCGCCGCTTGCCGGCAAAAAAGACGACAGCATCATGCTCCAGCCCTATCCGAAATCCCATCCGGAAAAAATCGACCCTGCCGCCATCAAAGAAATGGGCTGGGTGATGGCGGTCATTACCGGGGTGCGCAACATCCGCGGCGAGATGGACATTGCTCCTTCCAAACCGCTAACCGTCCTGCTGCAAAACGGTTCGGACAGAGACCGCGAATATCTGCAAATGAATAAACCGTATTTGACCGGTTTGGCGCGGCTCGAATCCATTAAATGGCTGGAATCCGGCGAAGAGCCGCCGGAATCGGCGGTCGCGCTGGTCGGCAATATGAAAGTGTTGCTGCCGCTATCTGGTCTAATTAACAAGCAGGAAGAATTTCTACGCTTGACCCGTGAGCTAGAAAAAATTCAAAAGGATCTCCGCCGATCCGAGGGGAAGCTTGCTAATCCTAGTTTCTCTCAGCGCGCACCCCAGGAAATTGTTGAGCAGGAGCACAAACGCATCGCTGAATTCAAGGCAGCGGAGAAAAATCTATGGGAACAATTAAATAAAATTAGGGGGTTGCCGGATTAATCTGAAAGAGAATTCCATCTACAACTCCCGCGCCAGAATAAGAGCGTCTTCACGCCCACGCCGTGCGGGATAATAATTCTTGCGCGCGCCGATTTCGTTAAAACCTAAATGAGTATAAAGCTGATAAGCGATTTTATGCGAGCGCCTGACCTCTAACAGCGCGGTGTGCGCTTTTTTCCGGCGCGCCAGTTCGAGCAAATGTTCTACCAGCTGCCTGCCTAAACCGCGCCGTTGATATAGCGGATGAACGCAGATATTCAATAGATGGCATTCGCCGGCCGCCACCGACATGACGCCGTGCCCGATAATATTATTGGGGATTTCGATCACCCGGCAGTCATAACCGACGCGCAAGCAATCGCGAAAAATACCTTCGGTCCAAGGAAATTCGTAGGCCGCGTGCTCGACCGCCATCACTGTTTTAAGATCTTGCTCCTGCATCCGGCGTAGGTGGAACAGGCGGGAGCCGGTTACGGCTGCGCGCGAACCGGCATGTACGATCCCAAAGGCTTTGGACGTCTGGCTCATGAGGCCTCCATAACCGATTTGGCCAGGCATAGGTCTTCCCATACCTTGCGTTTATCAATCGGGTTGCGCAATAAGTAAGCGGGATGATAGGTGACAATCAACGGAATCCCATGATACGCCAGCCGCTTCCCGCGCAATTTACTCAGCGCCATATCCGTTTTCATCAGACTATGGGCGGCAAATCGGCCCATGGCAATAATAATCTTCGGCGCGATTAATTCAATCTGGCGCAGCAGATAAGGCTCACAGCATCCCACCTCGACACCCTGGGGATCACGGTTATTCGGCGGACGGCATTTTAAGACATTCGCGATATAAATCTCCTGGCGCTTTAGGCCGATGGCAAACAGCATGGCGTTCAGCAATTGTCCGGCGCGCCCCACGAACGGCTCACCTTGCCGGTCTTCTTCCGCCCCCGGCGCCTCCCCGACAAACAGCCACTGCGCGATTTTATTGCCGACGCCGAACACGGTTTGCGTGCGGTGGGCGTGCAAGCTGCACTTCGTGCACCCCGCCACGGCCTGTTCCAAGGCCTGCCAATCCAGCGCCTGAATGGCCAATGGAATATTGGTTTGCGGCTTGACTGATATAACCGGCACGCGCGCAGGCAGCCGCTCTAAAAGCGCTGGTGCGTTATCACAACTATTGGAATCAGAGGCGAGGGATTCTCCGGAGCCTGGCACTACCGCGGCGCCAATATTACGCCGCTCCCATATTTGGATCCCCATCGCCGTTAGATATTGACGGCGACGGACCACATCATCTATCGTCATAGACTTAAGTATATCTCTCCCCTTTAAGGAACGATATTCTTTAAAGCATCTTCTCCCGAGTACGGCTTGCATCTTCCCTATTGGAAGGGCGGCCTGGTTCCAGGGGCACATGTCGGCTTAATTTTTGGTTGCTATTCTTAGTAAACTCTGAAAAAGTCCTCCCTGACATTTTCAGAGACGAAAAACGAAAAGTGTGATTTTCGTTTTTCTTCATTTTTCAATTACTTAATGTAATTGAAAAATGGCGGCACATCCTTATGCCGCAGGAACCTCTGACTTAGTCAGAGGTTCCTTAGCACGGCGAACTCCGTCCTTGGTCGGATGGCAGGCCCGGCAGGCCGTAACAAACTCTGCCGGACTTCTAGCGGATATGTCGAAGCCTCCGGCAGGCACCCGCATTTTTGTTAGCAAGAGATGAAAGCGAGTGGAACTCGGCAGAATCAAACGGCTGTGGTCCTATTATAAAAAAGACGGAGTCTATGAGGCCTTATACCGCCTTTCGGCCTATGGCTATTTACCGAAGCTCGTCCTGTTTTTATCCAGCAAGCACGTCCTCGCGCTTGCGAAAACTAATCAACGTTGTTTAAAACATGCCTTGGTGGGTTATGAATTTGCCAGGGCGGACGCGTCCTTAATCGATGACCTTTTGGCCTGTCAGGGGACAACCATCGACACTCCGCGCGCGGTTTTTGAACGGTTCTTTAAGCAAGGCCACCACTGTTACGTAGCACGCAAAGACGGCAAGATTGTCGCTTATTGTTGGGTGTTTAAAGGCAATTATGTTCTTAGCTTCGACCGCAGTGAAAGACCGTTGATTACCCTGGTTCTGAAAGACAACGAGGCCTTTTTCGGTAATGGCTTCATTGCAGAAAAATACCGCTTAAAAGGGGTGTTCCCAAATCTCCTCAAATCTATCACCGGTCTATACCCTGATGATACGAGGTTCTTTAGTTCGGTCGACCCCATCAATGTAAATTCTTTGCGAGCCCACATTCGCTATGGTTTTGTAGCCATTTTTAACGTGAGATATTTAAGAATTTTTTCGCTGAATTTGTTTTACGGAAACAGGGGGTCGTTCTCGCCCCTATCGCTGTTGGGCATAGGTGCAAGCCGCTTGGAATTGTCCCAGTTTTATATGCCGGAAACAGGGGCGCAAAGCGAACTTGGTCGGCTCGCTTAAGACGTATATCGACAGCCTACCGCACGCGAAAACCTGGCCAGCTTATTTCCTACTCTTCCCGAAAGCAGCGCGGTTTTGCCGGCGCCGATACAAAAATTTTTTACTAAGACTTTAGTCGGATAAACGCGCCTTTACGAAATAGAATAGGATCGGACTCAAGCGTAGACAAGGAACGTCCATCAATGAAAGAAGTCTCTGTGTTAAAGGCAAGCACGGAAGAAGGCGGCAGCTCCGTGGCGATGCGCAATACCAAATCCAAGAATAATATTGTTTCGCCGTTGTCTATCGAGATGGGCACCCTCCTCAAAACAGACACGCCGCTCGCAGCCGATCAGCTCCCTATCTCAATCGAGGAAGGTTTTCCTGGAGAGCCGAATATCAAAAGCGGGATCTGGATGTTCTTTAAAGCGATCCGACTGCATCAGTGGACGAAGAACCTCTTGGTGTTTGCGCCTTTACTCCTGTCATCTACTCTTACCCCATCCTCTTTTTTATTTAGTGTGGGACTGGCGTTTCTCGCCTTGAGCTTGTGTGCTTCCAGCGTTTATTTGCTGAATGACTTGGCGGCTTTAGAGTGGGATGTGCCGATTCTGACCGGGGTTTTTTCAGTATTACTACTGCTATCAGGGAGCATAGTCCTTTCGCTGTTCCTGCCCTTAGGTTCTCTGTTGGTGTTGGCGACATATTTTATCCTCAACTTAGCTTATTCATTTTATTTAAAACAAAACATATGGGTTGAGGCGTTGCTTGATCTCACCTGCGTTATTGCCGGCGCCTTGGCGGCGCAAATTACCATCTCGCCATGGTTACTGGCCTTCTCGTTGTTTTTGTTCTTAGGCCTCGCGTTTGCGAAACACTGCTTGATCTGGCTTATTCTTTTGTGGGCTTGGGATTTATTTTAATCCATATCGAGGATTTGGAAGTGGCTGACGGCGCGCTGCTTAAAACCGGATACTGGGATCGGCAAACAAAATCGGTGTGAGGGGTTTTTTCCTACTTTCCCTCTCCCACCGGGAGAGGGTGGCCCGAAGGGCCGGGTGAGGGAGAGGGGTTGCAACTCCATTCTCGCTCCGGGAGGTGAGGCGAGGGGCGCACACGATTCTCGCCCCGGCAGGAAGCTTGGGATGAGGGAAAGCATTGCTTTCTTTTATTTTGTTAGGCTCGCTAAGACTTTTGTCGGATAACCTGTGTTTTGAAATAGCCTACGATCGGCCTCAGGTATAAATGTGGGTGATGGTACGGATATGGGACGGAGATAGTAACAAAGAATATAGACTCAATATTCTCAAATACTTATCTGGATGAAGCGTTAGTCCGCCGATTGTCGTCGCCGGGATTCGTCCATCAAAGCACAAAAATCGGTAACCTGATTGTATTGGCCGAAGGCCCCTAATCCCGATAAAGCCCCGTGTTCGTGTACAGCGCTCAACCCGTTGGTCCGATACGGCAGCATCGGTAAAGAAAATAGTATTCTGTCTTTTGGAATCGTTCTTCGACAAGGATGTCCGCAAGTGAATGAGGCCTTTCCGCAAACAAAGCTGCAAGCAAAGGAAGGGGAATCTTTTGCTCCGGCAACAATTACGCCTCACGACAATATTCCCCCGCCATTATGTGTCGACTTGGATGGCACGCTGCTTAAAACAGATATGCTGCTGGAAGCGGCATTTGCATTGCTTAAGACCAATCCATTTTTCTTGTTTCTATTACCGATTTGGCTGCTCAAAGGCAAGGCCTACCTAAAGCAGCAAATCGCGCGGCGGGTAACGCTTGACGTCGCTTGCCTGCCTTATAACCTGGAGTTTTTGAAATTCCTCACCGAGGAGTATCAAAACGGACGGCCATTAATCTTAACAACGGCGTGTGACGTGAAACTTGCCCGGCAAATTTCTCAACATTTAGGAATCTTCACCGGAGTGCTTGCAAGCGATGGAAAAACCAATCTATCCGGCGCGAAAAAATTGCAGATGCTGCGAGAGAAATTCGGCGGTAAAGCGTTCGACTACGCCGGCAACGCCGCTATCGATCTCCCAATCTGGCAAAATGCCAACGCGTCTATCGTTGTCAATGCGCCGGCCCGGGTGGTAAAAAAGGCTGGCCAAACCGCTTCCCTCAGCAAAATCTTCCCGCGCGAACAGGATGCCAAAAGTCGCCTCCGGGTATTTTTAAAAGCCATTCGGGTGCATCAGTGGGTGAAAAATATTCTGATCTTTGTGCCCCTGTTGACCGCCCATAAACTCGCCGAGCCTGCTCTTTTGGTAAATGCCTTCTATGCCTTTATTGCCTTTAGTTTATGTTCATCGAGTGTGTATCTGCTCAATGATCTGCTGGATTTAGAGGCCGATCGCCTGCATCCCACTAAACGGCAGCGGCCGTTCGCGTCCGGGGACTTACCGTTATTAACCGGAATTTTTCTAGTCCCTGTTTTTCTTTTAGCCAGCACCGCTATTTCTGTTTTACTGCCGCCTGGTTTTCTGTACGCGTTGATGGCTTATTTTAGCCTTACCCTGGCCTATTCGCTTTATTTAAAACAAGTTGTACTGGTGGACGTATTGCTGCTGGCCCTGCTTTATACCGCGCGCCTCATCGCCGGCGCGGCGGCGGTGGCGGTTACGGTATCACCATGGCTGTTCGCATTTTCCCTGTTTTTATTCTTAAGCCTGGCGTTTGTGAAGCGCTACTCCGAATTGCGCAGTCTGCGCCTTGCGAACAAGGAAGCGGCCAAGGGACGCGGGTATCTCGCCAACGATCTGGAGCAGCTCTCGAGCCTGGGTGCGGCCAGCGGCTATATTTCGGTCCTGGTGCTGGCTTTGTATATCCATAGCTACGATGTGGCGGCGCTTTATCGCCACCCGGAAGCGCTGTGGTTGATCTGCCTGTTGCTTTTATATTGGATCAGCCGGGTATGGTTACTGGCCCACCGCGGCGGCATGCATCAGGATCCGATTGTGTTCGCCCTGAAGGATAAAGTGAGCTATCTGCTCGGGGCCTTGGCGGGGGTTGTGATGGTAGCGGCGGCGTGAGGATGGTTAACTATCAATCTTGGGGAAGATATCCGCGAGCACGGCATACGGTTCGAACGATGTCATGGCGCACGGACAACCTCAATCTCGGCGAGGACGGCAAAAGCCTGCTGCCCTTCGGTCAAGGCCGCAGTTATGGCGACAGTTGCCTGAACGATGGCGGCCTGTTGCTCGCCACTGCGCGCTTGAATCATTTCATCGAATTCGACCGCGCCACCGGGGTACTACGCTGCGAGGCGGGGATCACGCTTGATGAAATCATTAAACTTATCGTGCCTCAAGGCTGGTTTTTACCGGTAACGCCGGGCACGCGTTTTGTCTCGCTGGGTGGCGCGATCGCCAACGACGTGCACGGCAAAAATCACCATTGCGCCGGAACGTTTGGCCGCCATGTGCTTAAATTCGAGCTGCTCCGATCAAATGGGCAACGCCTGTTATGCTCCGCTGACGAAAACGAACACTGGTTTAAGGCGACTATCGGTGGATTGGGACTGACCGGACTTATGTTATGGGCCGAGATTCAGCTTAAGCCGATTATGAACGCTTTTATTCAAGCGGAAACGCTGCGGTTTCCCAACCTGGACGCGTTTTTTGATATCGCGGCGCGTTCAGAAAATGATTACGAATATACGGTGGCCTGGATCGACTGCCTGGCGCGCGGCGCCGCGCTCGGCCGAGGGTTGTTTATACGCGGCAACCACGCACCGGCGCAATTCAACCAGGCGTTATTGAAAACGCCTCCGGGCAGGCAGGTGAATATGCCATTCGCAGCCCCGGGTTTTCTGCTAAACCGGCTGATAGTGCGTGGATTTAATGCCTGTTACTTTTATAGGCCCATACGAAAACAGGCGCTCATTCATTACCTGCGGTTCTTTTATCCGTTAGATGCGCTCGGCCATTGGAACCGGATCTATGGTAAGCGCGGATTCCTGCAATACCAATGCGTGGTGCCCTATGACGACGGCGGCAGCGCGATTAAATCGATACTGGGCATTATCTCCCAATCGGGCATGGGCTCGTTTCTGTCGGTACTTAAAACCTTCGGCGATTTGCCTGCGCCCGGCATGCTCTCGTTTCCCCGGAAAGGGGTGACGCTTGCGCTTGATTTTCCCTGCCGGGGCGGGAAAACACTGCGACTATTGGATCGCCTGGATGACGTCACGCGCGCAAACGGCGGCGCGGTCTACCCGGCGAAAGATGCGCGCATGGGAGCCTGGAGCTTCCAAACTTATTATCCAGAGTGGCGCCGGTTTGCCGAATATGTCGACCCTAAATTTTCATCCAGTTTTTGGCAGCGAGTTACCAAACCCAGCGCAAAGGAGGAATATGAGAAAAATCCTGATCATCGGCGCCACCTCGGCGATCGCGCAGGCGACCGCCAGGCTGTTTGCCGCTGACGGCGACCGGCTCTTTTTGGCTGCACGCAACCAGGAAAAGCTGGCCGCCGTCGCGCAAGATTTAACGGTCCGCAGCGGCCAAAAGATAGGTTATCAAGTAGCCGATGTTAATGACGTTGAGGTGCACAAAGATTTAATACAGCGCGCCGCTGTATCGCTGTCCGGCCTGGACACCGTGCTGATCGCCCACGGCACGCTATCCGATCAGAAGCGCTGCGAACAGGATTTTTTGCCGGCCGCACAGGAATTTAACACCAATTTTTTAAGCGTGGTTTCGTTGCTCACGCCCATCGCTAATCGTTTTGAACGGCAGGGATTTGGATGCATCGCGGTGATTTCTTCCGTTGCCGGCGACCGTGGCCGGCAAAGCAATTACATTTACGGCACCGCGAAAGGCGCGCTGACTATTTTTCTGCAGGGCCTGCGCAACCGCCTGCATAAATCCGGCGTGCACGTGCTTACGATCAAACCGGGATTTGTCGATACGCCGATGACCAGCGAGTTCAAAAAAGGGTTGCTGTGGGTCGGGCCGGAATCAATTGCCAAAGGTATCCATAAGGCCATCGCGCGGAAAAAGAATGTGGTTTACTTGCCTTGGTTTTGGCGCGGCGTTATGGCGTTGATCAAGGCGGTGCCGGAACGGATTTTTTGCCGATTGGCGCTGTAACTTTCTCCCGCAAGGAACGAACCAACATGAAATTACCGGCCATAGCAATTTATCTGCTGATAGCGGCGGTGGTAACCGCCTGGGGAGCGTTAAAACCCAGCTACGATTGGGATGTGCTGGGTTATATGGCCGCCGCTTTGTCCTGGGAACAGACCGATAAAAAACAGATCCATGACAACGTCTATGCATTCGCGCAAATGGCCATGCCGGAAGAAACCTACCGGGAGCTCACTACTCAGGGTTCTTATCGCCAGGATATGTACGCCAACCACGCGCACTTCGCCCAACAAATCCCGTTCTACAGCATACGGCCGCTATATGTCGCATGCCTCTATCTGCTGCACAAACTCGGCATTAATTTGGCGCAAGCGGCAGCGGTGATATCCGCCTTATCCTATTTTCTGATGGCGGTAATTCTTTTGCTGTGGATTACGAAATACATCGACGGGGTGTGCGGCGTCGGCCTGCCTCTTCTTCTGATTTTAAGTCCACCGATGCTGATGACAGCCAGACTGACCACGCCGGATGCGTTATCCGCCGCCATGCTGGTCACGGCGATCTATGTATTGGCGGAAAAGCGTTGGCTTATCGGGTTCGGCCTGCTGATGCTGCTCAGCATATTCGTCAGAACCGACAATATTATTTACGCCTTAATCTTATTTAGCTACCTGGTCCTGTTTGGCAAACACCGGCTTGCTTTATCCTTGCCTGGATTTACTCTATTTGTTGCTGCCGCCGTCTTAAGCTACCTCACGATCAATCTCGCTGCCGGAAATTACGGCTGGTCCACGGTCTTCCACCATACCTTAGTGCAATTTATTAATGATCCGGCGGAACACAGCTTTACTATTTCTTTACCGGCTTATCTAAAGGCGCTCCGCTCCGGCCTCAGCCTGCTTGTCGGGGGATCGATGGTGATATTTCTATTCTTCGGTCTCCTGGCTTATTACTTATCGGCCCGGAAGAAGATCCTCGTGCAAAACATTTACCCCCACCTCACGTTGATTTTAGGATTGAGCGTTTTGCTGCGTTATGCGCTGTTCCCGGCGATCTTGGATCGTTTCTTTGTAGCGCACTACATGCTCGTCGCGGTCGCGCTCGTCATCACCTCGGCGTATTCGTTTGCAACCACAAATAGGGAGTTCGTTCCCCATCTACCGCCGCCGCAGGCGTCTTTGCGGGTAAGCGCCAGGGCATTAAAGCCGGCCGGTATCAGCTAAAAAAATGATTATGAATAAATCTAAAATAGGCGTCCTATTACTGGCGGCGGTCTGTTTAGGTTATTTGATTTTCCTTGGCTGGGAGGACAGAGCGGATATCTTTATTGCGATGACCAAAATCAGCCCCCCGGGCGTGATATTGGTTCTAGGTTTATCGTTAGCGAATTACTTGATCCGTTTTGGGCGCTGGCAGTGGTATTTAACTCACTTAGGTTACCAGGTCCCCATCCCCGCGGGCCTGCAATATTACCTGGCCGGGTTCACCTTCACTGTTACCCCCGGCAAAGCCGGCGAGGCGGTAAGATCGATTTATCTGAAGAGGCATGGCATACCCTATGCCCAGAGTCTCTCGGCTTTTTTTGCGGAAAGACTTTCTGATGTCATCGCGATGCTATTGCTGTCATGTTTAGTCGCCTTTCAATTCCCCCAATATAGAATCCCGGTCAGCGTAGTTGTGCCCGCCACACTGTTATTTCTGCTTGTTATACAGCAGGCGCCGGTGCTTACAAGACTGCAAACAACCCTGACAAAATGGACCGGTACGGGCATAAGCAAAATCATCGATCAGCTGTTTTTGCTGGTTATATCCGCCGCCCGGTTGCTAAGAGTCAAAATGCTTTTTATCGGGCTCGCGCTTGGGATTATTGCCTGGGGCGCCGAAGGCCTCGCCTTTTATTGCATTTTGCGCTTCCTGGATATCGACTCCCCGGTTTGGATGGCGATAAGCATTTACTCCATCAGCCTATTGCTGGGGGCCCTGTCTTTTTTGCCCGCGGGCCTGGGAAGCACGGAAGCGGTGATGGTAATACTGCTTGTATTGATCGGGGCGAGTCATGGTTCGGCGATTGCGGCAACCGTAATTTGTCGTGTCACCACGCTCTGGTTCGCGGTGGTATTAGGCAGCGTGGTCATGCTTGGCACCCCAGCCATCGGTACTGTAAGGAGCGCAAACCGAGATTAACCGAGTAGATTTTTTTCCACAGGAGTGAGCGTGAAAAACAAGCCGGCCGCCATTGATTCAGAGATAGCTTCAAACAAGCCGAACACCCTTCCTCTCCTATTCACCTGTTTCTTTCTGTACCTCCCTTTCCTGTTTGATTATGGAATGTCCTACCTACATATTCAAAACGTGGACTTTCCGTCGTTTTATTGGGGAGCCAAGGTTGTTTTTGATTCCGGGGTCTCGCCTTATGGACCCGGGGTTTTTAACAACGCGGAGCTACTACTAAAACAAGAAGTCTTTCCTTACCTCTATCCACCGCCCAGTTTGCTCCTGTTTTACCCGTTCACGCTCACTGACTACGAAACCGCCAGGGTCATTATGTTGGGCATCAATCATCTGCTATTGATTTTTTTCGCCTATTTATTTCTCATCAAAATATTAGAGCTGGATTTAAAAACTCTGCCTGGGATGGCTATCTTCTTTTTTTGGTTCCTCTACCTGCTGTTATTCTATCCCGTGGTGCTTACATTAAATCATGGACAGATAAACCTGGTTGTCCTGAGTTTGCTTTGCCTTAGCTGGTATGCGCTTAAAAACCAGGCGAGCGAAGCCTATGTGGCGATTCCGCTTGCGGTCGCTATTTTGCTTAAAACCTATCCATTGTTATTTTTGCCATTGTTGTTATTTAAAAAAAAGTATCGCGCACTGGGATGGACCATAGGCCTGGTCGCCGCGATTTCTGTCTCGGCCTATGCGATATTGCCGCAAGCGGTGTGGCGCGATTGGATTGCCGACATTCTGCCATCCGGCGGCTATGGCGGCATCCCGTCCGGTCTATCTTTGTCTTCAACCGCATATAATCAAAGTATCAATGGCTTTACCTTGCGTCTATTTTTCGACAACGAATTGGAATATTTGCCGCTGCCCGGCAAGCTGTTAGAAAAATGGCTGCCTTATACTTTATCGGCAGTAATCGCAGGTACGACTCTATTGCTCTCTTATCTTACCGCCCGCACACGCCGCGCGAACGACTCTCTGGACTTGGAATTTTCCATCACCCTGCTCATGATGTTCTTGATTTCTCCACTATCCTGGGAGCATCACCTGGTATTCGTGCTTCCCGCCGTCATTATCATCATGTACCGCCTGCTTAAGGCCGGCCGGATTTACGTCCTAAGCATTTTTACCGTGCCCGCGGCCATTTTGCTGGCATGGGATACCCCGGCCGTTTTTCCTTCCTTAGGCGAGGGATTATTAGCAATATTGGCTCGCCCTTTAAAATTCTACGGTGTGATGGTTTTTTGGTTGCTAGCGGCAGTTATGCTTTACGGCGTGCGGCCGGCCAGGGTTATCGGCAAAAGTGAACCGATATTGCAAACCGGGGCGCGGATTGAGTCTTAAATATGCGTCGGCCTTCCGCCCGTTTCGAAAAGGCCATCGCAAATATCCGCCTTTCGCCGGATATTACACCGGCCGCCAAGTCTGGAAGGATGGCGTAAAGCTGAGGCTGGATTTACTGAGGAGAACGGTAAATAGTGCGCACCGCAGCATCCATTACGTCCCTTCTCCCTGCGGGCATAGGTGTCTACGCATCTCGAATAGATCGTCATTCCCGCGCAAGCGGGAATCCAGATACCCCGCGTCAATACTGGATTCCCGCTGGAGCCTGCCCTCGACTCGATCGGGGGCGGGAATGACCGTTGGGTGTTGCGGTGCGATGGGGCGGTGCCTACAGAATCATTGGGTTGATGAATTGTGTAGATACCTATGCCCTGCGGGAGAAGGACAGGATGAGGGCTGTTTTACCGGATTTTCCCCTCACCCCAGCCCTTTCCCGGTGTATACACCCGGAGGGGAGAAGGTGAAAACAATGCGCACGATTTGCCGGCCGGATCAGCAAGTCGTATTTGTCATTCCGAGCGCGGAATCTGATCGGAGCTTCCTAAATTCGCTCATACTTTAAGCACGATCTTTCCGATATTCCGATTGGCTTCCATCGCTCGATGCGCATCTACGGCGTCTTTCAAGGCATAGATCGAATCCACGACCGGTTTTAACTGCTCGCGTTCAAAACGCCCCAGCGCAAATGCGGCAAAATCCTTGACGAGCCTAGTCTTCTCCGCCGGCGGCAGCCGGCGCAACGTAGCGGCGGACACGGTGAGGCGTTTCATTAATAACGGCGCGAGATCGAGTTGGCCCGCGGACCCTCCGAGAAACCCGATCAGCGCTAATCTCCCACCCACCGCTAACGCCGTTAGATTGTTCTCCCAGTAAGGCGCGCCGATGAAATCGAGAATAAGATCGACGCCTTTGCCGCCGGTCGCACTAACCGCTTTTTCGGCGAAAGATTCCTTCTTATAGTCGATAGCGATATCGGCGCCAAGCTCGCGACAACGCGCGAGCTTGGGCGTGGAACCGGCGGTAACCACAACGCGCGCACCGGCGACATGGGCAAGCTGGATGGCCGCGGTACCCACTCCGCTTGCGCCGGCATGGATCAACACCGTCTCGTCCGCGCGCAACCCGCCTTTAATAAAGAGATTCAAATACGCGGTCAGGAACGCCTCCGGCACAGCCGCCGCTTGTTCGAAACCAAGGTTGGGGGGAACCGGCATCGCTTGCGAGGCCGGCACGGTTGCGAGTTCCGCATAGCCGCCGCCGGTGATAACGGCCATCACGCGGTCGCCGACTTTCCAACCGGCTTTCGGTACCACGACCTCTCCAGCCGCTTCGAGGCCGAGAATATCCGACGCGCCCGGCGGCGGCGGATAACGGCCCATGCGCTGCAAGATATCCGCGCGGTTTACGGCAGTGGCACGGACGCGGATCAATAGCTCGTCGGCGTTGGGCTTGGGATCGGGCGCATCGCCGTATGCCAGCACGGCGCCGGGCTTCTTAACAATTATGGCTTTCATATTGCTATCCCCGCAAAATTCAAATTTATACCATCCAGTTTGTAACAGAAGCACAACGGCATTAGCGGAGTGCGCGTTTCTTCATTTAAGTTCCCTATCGTTAAAAAACTTTAACAGCAGCGCCGCCAGCTCCTGCGGGCGCTCAAGATGCATCATGTGGCCGGTCGCCATGGTCTCGACTGTATGGTTTGGATAAAGCGCTTGCCGCTCGGGGTCGTGGGCAAAAGCCAGATTCGATTGCGCGCCATCAACCATTAACACCGGGCACTGAATGCGGCCGACAAAAGCGGCGAACTGCGCGACCTCGAATACGAACGGGGAGCGCGTTTTATGCAGCGGATCGAATTTCCAAATTCGGCTCGCGGGCGGGCCTTCAGGCGCGGGTTTGGTACTGCGTTCCGCCAGAATCCCGGCCCACCCGGGATCAAGCTTTGGATGGGCGCGCAAGAGGCGCTGTCGCGCCGCCTCTATGGACGGCAGCAATGTGCGCGGACGCGCTCGTACTTCGTCTACCGTACGGATGTGCGCGAGCAATCTATCAGGTGCGTCTTCCGCGCGCGACGCCGGTGGGCCGATGCCTTCCAACAGCGCAAGCCGCGCGACTCGCTCTGGAAACGCGCCGGCGAAATAGCTCGCGACGATACCGCCCATCGAGTGCCCCACGACATATAATTTTTTCTGCGTAAGCTTCGGCAGCAAACGCGCGAGATCGGCCGTGTAATCCGGAAAATAGTAATAGCCGCCGCGGCTCACATGCTCGGAGTCACCGTGGCCACGAAAGTCCGGCGCAATGACATGGTAATGCCCGGCAAGCGGCACGGCGACGCGCTCGAAGCTCCAGGCGAGATCGAGAAATCCATGCAGGATAACCACACTCGCCGCGCCCGTCGCGTCCGGATTCCATTCGAGTATATGGTGCCGCAAATTATTCGCTTCGATTGTTCGTTCAATCGGATTCATAACTCCATTCCCGAAAATTCATGGCGATGATAAACCTAACGAGCGGGCGAACGCGAAATTATAACAGCAGACAGTGGATCGCTAGGATGCCAGGGAAACGAAAAGGTCGGGGTGAATTTTAATTGGTCTGTCGTTACAGCGCGCCCCGTTTCCCTACCCCGTACCAATCAATCCTGCGCGTCACATACATCACACTCGCCAGTGCTACGAATAGTCCGATGCTACCCATGAGCAGCGCGTAATCTTCGAGCTGCAGGATCATGTAGAGATAGCCGTAGAGAATAACGAGGATGCCGCCGACCAGCGCCGTGAGGCGTAGGCTTGCGAGCACCCGGCGGGCGTAGAGAGTGATGAGGCCGATCACCGCGACGCTCGAGATCAGATAAGCGAGCCCAAAGCGGATGTGCTCGGACAGCGCGATGAGCAGGCTATAGAAGATGAGGAGCGCGAAGCCGATCAGCAGGTATTGGATCGGGTGCAGGCGCTTGCGGTTGATGATCTCGCTGAAGAAGAAGGTGGTGAACGTGAGCGCGAGGAACAGCACCGCGTACTTCGCGGTGCGCGTGGATTGCTGGTAGACGTCGGCGGCGACGAACAGCCGCACGCCGAAACCGGCGCCGGCGATCTTCTCGCGCGGCCCGGTCCAGGCCTGCGGGAAGTTGCGGTTCAAGTGCAGCACCTTCCAGTTCGCGCTGAAGCCGTTGGCACCCACCGCGCGCTCGATGGGCAGAAATGCGCCGTCGAAGCTCGGGCTCTTCCAGTTGGATGACAACCTCACCTGCGTGGTCTCGCCGACCGGCACGAAGCGGATGCGCTCGCTGCCGTTGAGATCGAGGTTGAGCTTGAATGGGATTTCACCGCCGCGCGCAAAACCCTTGGGCAATCGCGCGCTGACACCGCTCGCCAGCACATCCTGCGTCTCGATACCGGGATTCATAGGGAACTGGGTGGCGCCGGCGATGACGGTGATCAACTCGCGGATGCCGGTCATGTCGCTGATGCCGAGCGCGAGGAACGCGCGGTCCCAAAGTACCTCCTTTTCGTCGATGTCGAGGTTGGCGAAATCCGCGCGCGCGAAGCGCGCGCTCAACGCAAACTTGCCGTTGTAGAGCACCGCCTGGTAGATCCCGCGGTAGCGGATCTCGGGCTTGAGGGCGCCTTCAATGGCGAGCGTTTTCGGCAGGAAGTGCGCGTAGCGCGTCTCGTAACCGCGGGTACCGTCCGGGCGGGCGAAGGCGTGGCGGAAGGGAATCGTGAGCATCGGGCCGGTGATGGTCTGCGCTGCGCCCCACTTCGCGGCGATCTCCGCGACCGCCTCGCTCTTACGGCCCTGGCGCTCGCGGATAAGGTCCTGGACCATCACGGTCGGGATCAGCAGCACCAGGATCAGGAAGCCTATCACCAGCAGCTTGAAGCTGACTGAATTGCGTATGGCTTTTACGGACTGCTTTATCAGGCCAGAATCACCCATGCATCTCCTCCCTACAACGTTATAAAAGGATTATGGCAGATAAATCGTGTGTACCCTATATCCGGCCGCGGACACGCAAGCCGGCCGGCAAAGCGGCCTCCTTCGCGGCGCGGCTTTAGATGCGTACCCTTTCAGCTCAATTTGCACCATAACGCGCGATGACCGTCGACAAGTTCGATTACTGCCTCGGCAAAGCCGTAATCCCCGTAGTTGCGCATGCAGCCTTTGTGTTGGAAAACGGCTCTGAGCAGGCCCATTTTCATTGGGCGAACGAAATCGGCACACCAACAACGCCCTCATTGTCTTCGTTCACCCGCTTATACCCCATTGTGAACAACATTTTTAACTCGCCATTCCAACGCATCGCCTCGTTGGTATAGGGGTCCAGCATGTCCTCCGGCACAGATCGCAAAAAGGAATGGAGATCTTTTTCCGTAACTCTCTGTCGTCTTATTTCAACTTGCAGCCTCACCAAACGAAGTAATGCGTCGGTGTCATGGACGCGCTGAAAGTACTTATCATACGAATTGCCATGAGGCATACTTACGTAAGCGAAAAACCTTCCACCAGGATTATAGAGGTATGCCCAATTCCATGACCACGATGGTTTGCTCTGTGCCTTTTTGAGCATGGCCTCATTGAATTGCTTGGCATCGGTTGCGCCAAGCCGGTACCACCATAAATAGTCATCGTACAAGATATTGGTCGTTGCATTCCGCTTCATGGCGAACGACACCGGAAGCCGCTGAAACCAGTGATCAGGTTCACGATCAACCAGATCGGCGATAATAGATGCGCGCCCGACAAGATCTTTGGTTATATAAAATTCACTGCGCATCGGACATGACATGTCACGTTCTGACTGGGTGAAAGACCTGAGGCCCTGTGCCATCGCAGCCAACAGGTTCTGATCGATCTCTTTCGTTTGGGCCATTTCAAGCATCAGCGCCAGATCCGACTGGAGATATCGCGCGGCCACCACCTTGCTTATAACATGACAGTTTCCCGCCATTACGATGCGCCAGAACACCGTGTCGCGCTGCAACATCCTCAGCGCTTCCTGATGTTTTCCGTCGACGAACAGCAACGCGCTTCGGGCCTGGAACAGATAATGACTGCTGGTCGTCAGTGAAAATTTCTTCAGATATAGCGACATCGGCATCTGTGGTTCTCGAAACTTCCTGTATCCAAGCAACGTTACATAGCGCTGAATTAGCGCCTGGTTGCTCGATAACAAACCGGTAATTTCGGTCCTGTGTTGCTTGTAATACTTGATGCAATCGAAATTGAATTTCCTGGCCGTCAGCGACTCGGAGGCTGGACGACACAACTGTTTGTTATCGCCCTTGAATTCGAGTGGCCTGTCTACTGCGTAGCGTTCGTCGTTGTACTTAAAGTCTCGATCAAGCCGATGTTCTAAGACATCCCGTTCATACCGGCGCCAAATCTCCTCTCCGGCTGAATGCATATCGTCGGGTGCGGCAAATCCAAGCACGGCGAAAAAGGCGTTCTCCTGATCGGGAAGATCCGCCTTTTTAAAGGTCAGGAAATCCTTCACCTCAGATCTGAGGTTCTGGTCCGGCATGTTGATTACGACAGGGATTCCGACAAATATGCCCAGAACGATCGCTATTGTTTTAACGCCGACTGAGAAAGGCTTGAGGGGCTCGCTGAGACCAAATAGCACCCGTGTCCTGGATCGGACAAGAACCCAGTATTCCCATACGTTCAACAACAGGATTAGGAAGACCCAGGCATTTTGCATCCCGCCGCGGGATACAGCAGCAGCCGCAATACCAAAACCTATTAAAAACTGCACCCAGACCAGAACCAGCGCGAGTGTTCTGAACGGTCTTCGCAAATAGAGCAACCCGACACCGGCAACAAATTCTGCCAGGCCGCCGATCAAGCGAATAGAGTTTCCCGGAGACGCCTCGCCCAGGGAGACAAAATAATCTATTAAAAGAGAAAGTCCCTGCAGGATGAATAAACCTGCCAGAATTTTCAGATCGAGAGGGCGTTTGTTCAACCCGGAATTACTCATGTCCCCTCCCTAATAGCGTATGAAAAAATTATGGCATAAATCCACGCCTATCGGCGAGCGAGTGCCGTGCACAGTTTAGCTCTTCCTCATTCACCGGCGTTGCCGGTGACTGGTTCATTTTTATCATCCTGTTCCGCGTGCGCCAGGATGACGCCGAGAAAATCTGCGCCGTAGGCGGCGAGCTTGCGTTCGCCGACGCCGGAGAGTTCGGCAAACTCAGTTAGCGTCTGCGGGCGCCGCGCGACCATTTCCGTGAGGGTGGCGTCGTGGAACACGACGTAGGGCGGCACGCCTTGTGCCTTGGCGAGTTCCAGGCGGCGGGCGCGCAGGGCTCCCCACAGCGCCGAGTCGGTTTCACTCGTGAAGCCGGTGCGCGTGCGCGGGGCGGCCTTTTTCATTTTTGTTTTCTTATGTGTAGTTTCGCGGCGCAGCCAAAGGCGTTCTTCGCCGCGCAACACCGGGCGGCAGGCGCCGGTCAAGCGCAGTCCGCCGTGACCTTCGAGATCCACCGCGAGCAGGCCGCGACTGATGAGCTGGCGGAAGATGCCGCGCCATTCCTGTTGGCTATGTTCCTTGCCGACGCCGAAGGTCGTGAGCTGGTCGTGGCCGAAACGCGCGATGCGTTCATCACTCTTGCCCATCAGCACGTCGATCAGATAGTTCACGCCGAAGCGCTGGCCGGTGCGGTGCACGCAGGAGAGCGCCTTCTGCGCGGGCACGCTGGCGTCCCAGGATTCGGGCGGGTTGATACAGGTATCGCAGTTGCCGCAGGGGTTAGGCAATATGTCACTAAAATACGCAAGCAGCGCCTGGCGGCGGCAGGTGGTGAGCTCGCACAGGCCAAGCATCGCGTCGAGTTTGTGGCGCTCGACGCGCTTGCGCGCGTCGTCGGCCTCGGAGGCCTCGAGCATCTGGCGGAGCATAATGACGTCCTGCAGGCCGTAGATCATCCATGCATCGGCCGGCAGTCCGTCGCGCCCGGCGCGGCCGGTTTCCTGGTAATAGGCCTCGATGCTCTTCGGCAGGTTCAAGTGCGCGACGAAGCGCACGTTGGGCTTGTCGATGCCCATGCCGAAGGCGATGGTAGCGACGATAATGACGCCCTCCTCGTTCAAGAAGCGCGTTTGGTTGCGGACGCGCACTTCGTCCGGCAGCCCGGCGTGATACGGCAGGGCGGTGAAGCCCTTGGCGGCCAGCCAATCGGCGATTTCCTCCACGCGCTTACGCGACAGGCAATAGACGATGCCGGCGTCGCCCGCGTGTTCGGCGCGGACGAAGCGCAGGAGCTGTTCGCGCGCGCTGCCGCCGCCCGAGCTCGATTGGCTGATGCGGTAGCGGATGTTGGGGCGGTCGAAGCCGCTGATGAAGACCCGCCCTTGATCGAGCTTAAGGCGCGCGATGATCTCACGGCGCGTGGGCGCGTCGGCGGTGGCGGTAAGCGCAATGCGCGGTACCTGGGGGAAGCGCTCATGCAGCACCGAGAGCTGAATGTATTCGGGACGGAAGTCGTGGCCCCACTGGGAGACGCAGTGCGCCTCGTCGATGGCGAAGAGCGCGAGTTTGGCGCGCACGAGTAGGTCGAGCGTGCGCTCGGTCATCAGCCGCTCGGGCGCGATATAAAGCAAATCGAGCTCGCCGCTCAGCAATTGCTGCTCGATCGCACGCGCCGAGCCTCCCGCGAGCGTGGAATTGAGGAAGGCCGCGCGCACGCCGGCCTGTTTGAGCGCCGCCACCTGGTCCTGCATCAGCGCAATCAGCGGCGAGACGACGATGCCCGTGCCCGGGCGCGCGATGGCCGGGATCTGGTAGCAGAGCGACTTGCCGCCGCCGGTGGGCATGAGCACCAACGCGTCGCCGCCCGCCATGAGCGTGTGGATGACCTCCGCCTGCGGCGCGCGGAAGCGCTCGTAGCCGAAGACGGTGCGGAGGATGTGGAGGGGCTGGTCTGGCATTTCGGGCAACGCCGACTCCTTTTCAGGTCAGAAGAATTTCGAGAATCCCGTTTGCGTTTTTATGAACATGGCCGATCGCGTCATTCGCCGAGCTTGCGCGTGCGGCCGACAGCGGCAGACTGGTCATCAGGGCTTGCGCAGACGCTCACGCGCCTTTTTTAGTACTTCGTCAGGCTTTTTTGTAGACCTCTGCTCCCTGCCTAATGAATTCAACCGCTTTTTCCTCCATCCCCTTCTTTAGAGCCTCCCCCTCGGACAACCCTTGAGCGTTCGCGTAGTCGCGCACGTCCTGGGTGATTTTCATGGAGCAGAAATGCGGGCCGCACATGGAGCAGAAATGCGCGAGCTTGGCGGATTCCTTCGGCAGCGTCTCGTCGTGAAAATCCTTGGCGGTATCGGGGTCGAGGGAGAGGTTGAACTGGTCTTCCCAGCGGAACTCGAAGCGCGCCTTGCTAAGCGCGTTGTCGCGGATCTGCGCGCCGGGATGGCCTTTGGCGAGATCCGCCGCGTGCGCCGCGATCTTGTAGGCGATGATGCCGTCTTTCACGTCCTTCTTGTTCGGCAGGCCCAGATGCTCCTTGGGCGTGACGTAGCACAACATCGCCGTGCCATACCAGCCGATCATGGCGGCGCCGATGGCGGAGGTGATGTGATCGTAGCCGGGCGCGATGTCGGTGGTCAGCGGGCCCAGGGTGTAGAACGGCGCCTCGCCGCATTCACGCAATTGCTTGTCCATGTTCTCCTTGATCAAGTGCATCGGCACGTGGCCGGGGCCTTCGATCATCGTCTGCACGTCGTGCTTCCAGGCGATCTGGGTCAGTTCGCCCAAGGTTTCCAGCTCGCCGAATTGGGCGGCGTCATTGGCATCGGCAATGGATCCGGGGCGCAGGCCGTCGCCTAAGGAGAAGCTGACGTCGTAGGCCTTCATGATCTCGCAGATTTCCTCGAAGTGGGTGTAGAGGAAATTTTCCTTATGGTGCGCGAGGCACCATTTGGCCAGGATCGAGCCGCCGCGCGAGACGATGCCGGTCATGCGTTTGGCGGTGAGCGGGATGTACGCCAGCCGCACGCCGGCATGGATGGTAAAGTAATCCACACCTTGCTCGGCCTGCTCGATTAAAGTGTCGCGGAACAATTCCCAGGTCAGCTCTTGCGCCTTGCCGTCGACTTTTTCCAGCGCCTGATAAATCGGCACGGTGCCGATCGGCACCGGCGAGTTGCGGATGATCCATTCGCGCGTCTCGTGGATATTTTTGCCGGTGGAGAGATCCATGACGGTATCGCCGCCCCAGCGTGTCGCCCAGACCATTTTCTCCACTTCTTCTTCGATGCCGGAGGTCACCGCCGAATTGCCGATATTGGCGTTGATCTTCACCAGGAAGTTGCGGCCGATGATCATCGGCTCCGACTCGGGGTGATTGATATTGGCCGGGATGATGGCGCGGCCGCGCGCGACCTCGTCGCGCACGAACTCCGGCGTGATTTGGCTCGGGATCATGGCACCGGTCGCTTCCGGCATCCTGCCTCCCGCGACATTCGCACGTCCGTGTGCATCACACGATTCGCCTGCGTGCTGCTGCAACAGCGCGGCGTCTTTGTATTCCCGCAAGCGCAAGTTTTCACGCATGGCGATGAACTCCATTTCCAGCGTGATGAGGCCCTGGCGGGCATAATGCATCTGCGACACATTCTTGCCCGGCTTGGCGCGGCGCGGGGTGCGCAGATGGGAGAAGCGCAGATGCGCCAGCCTGGGGTCGGCCTGGCGCGCCCGGCCATAAGCCGAACTCACGCTGCTGAGCGGTTCGCTATCGTTGCGCGCTTTTATCCAAGGTTCGCGCAATGCCGGTAAACCTTTACGTATATCGATCGATACCGCCGGATCGGTATAAGCGCCCGAGGTGTCGTAAACCCAGATAGGTGAATTCTTTTCCACGCCAAAACCCGCGGGCGTATCGCTAAGCGTGATTTCACGCATCGGCACGCGTATGTCCGGGCGGCTGCCCTCCAGGTAGATCTTGCTGGACTTGGGGAAGGGAGCGATCGCGGCCGCATCCACGGCAGCGGTTTTACTTAAGATATGCGTCGGATTTGCGCTCATAAATTATCCTTGCCACTTCATGGCTCTGCGACATTAAAAAATCGATTTCCAGGGCGGGGCGCAGGGGAAAATAAAAGCTGGAATCAGCTTCCCTACGCCGGCACTTTAAATCAAAATTCCGAAAACTTCGGCCGGTCAGGTTCAAAGGGTTTTGTCTCAGCCCATCTACCGTTGTGGCAGTGGGCACCCCTAGCTGCGGTTACACGCTAAAGGATTCTCAATCGGAATGCAACTTTAAACCTACCCCTGTCCGGGCGCTAGCCCCGGAAAGTTGGAACAGTATGCTAGCGAAGCTCCGATCAAGTTTATTGCCGTCACTATTGAGAGCGCTTGATAGTTCTCACGAACCCAGGCGCAAGCTTCCTTGTCCCCGAACGGGTGTTCGTCTCCAGTCTATACACCCGGCGGGAAACGGAACTATTTGACAAATACGACTTAATCAGAGCTTCCTCAGGTTTTTGAAAGTGGTACAGCCATGACCGCCTCTTGCCTGGCAGCCTTAAACCGCTTACCCTTACCCGCCTTTTTGGGGATAGAAACCTATGTCTGAAATGAACTTCGAAGTTGCGCGCTTTAATATGGTAGAGCAACAAATCCGTACCTGGGAGGTGCTCGACCCGCGCGTGCTCGAATTAGTCGGCAGGATGCCGCGCGAGGATTTCGTGCCGCCCGTTTACCGTAAGCTCGCGTTCGCGGATATGAACATCCCGCTGGGCCACGGGCAGGTCATGATGCCGCCTAAGGTCGAAGCCCGGATGCTGCAGGAATTGGAGATCTCGCCTGAAGACAAAATTTTGGAGGTTGGTACCGGCAGCGGCTATATGACCGCTTTACTTGCCTCATTCGGCGCGCACCTGTATAGCGTTGAGATCATTCCGGAATTTTCAACGCAGGCCGCGGCCAAGCTGGCAGCGCTGCACATTAATAATGTTACGCTTGAAGTCGGCGACGCCGCGCGCGGTTGGGATCGTCACCCGCCTTATGATGTCATTGCCATCACCGGCTCTTTACCGACCTTGCCGGACAGCTTCCGCAACAGCCTCAAAGTCGGTGGACGCCTGTTTGCCATTGTAGGACAATCCCCGATTATGGAAGCCAAGTTGATCCGGCGGGTAGACGAGGTGAGCTGGAGCGAGGCCTCCTTATTTGAAACCGCTTTGCCGCCTTTACAGAACGCGCTGGAACCCGGTAAATTCGTTTTTTAATATGCAGCAGATCACCGTTCAACAGTTACAACAGAAACTGGAAGCGCCGGGCGCAAAGCCGGTGCTATTGGATGTCCGCGAGCCCTGGGAATTCCAGATTTGTTCAATTGCCGGCTCCACCCACATCCCCATGGGGCAGATTCCGGCGCGGTTAAAAGAACTGAATAAGGACAACGAGATCGTCGCCATCTGCCATGTTGGCGGCCGCAGCCAGCAGGTCGCCGGCTTCCTGGAGAACCAGGGCTTTAAGAAGCTGTACAATTTACAAGGCGGGGTGGATGCCTGGGCGCGGGAAATCGACCCGAAAATGAATAAATATTGAGTTTCGGAAAAAACCTTCCGGACTAATTTTTAACAAAACCGGCAAGTGACGTCAGCGTCTTCGCGAGCGCGCCGCGGTTCTCCTCCACCATTTTTTTGCCTGCCTCGCCGGCATTATGGCGCAAGTTGGAATCGCCCAAATAAGCGGTAATTGCCTCGCTTAGTTCTATTTGATTCCGGACTTGCCTGCCGGCGCCGTGTGCAAGCGCCATACGGCTGATTTCATCAAAATTAAACATATGTGGCCCAAATATTACCGGAATGCCTAGAGCGGAGGCTTCCAGCAGGTTATGTCCGCCGGTTGCGACCAGGCTGCCGCCGATGAAGGCGACATCGGCGGCGGCAAACAATAATTGCAACTCGCCCATGGTATCGCCGACCAATAGATCAATTTGAACGCCCAGTTGTTTCATGCCTTCGCTGCGCAGCGCGATATTAAACCCGTGACTACGAGCGAGCCGCGCGCAAGCGGCGAAGCGTTCCGGGTGGCGCGGCACCAAAATGAGCAATAGGCTGAAAAAACGCTTTTTAAGCGAGGCATGAACCGCCAGTATTTGTTCTTCTTCGCCGGCATGAGTGCTGGCGGCTATCCACACCGGTCGCTCCATTCCCCAAACGGCTCGCAGCGCCGCCGCGGATTCCTTCAGCCTCGGTGGCAGTTTGATATCAAATTTTAAATTTCCGGTAACGACGATAACTTCGTCTCTCGCACCCATGCGCTGCAAGCGCTCGGCATCGCCGCGTGATTGCACGGCCAGCAGGCTCGCCTGCCGCAAAGTAGCCTGTGTCAGACCGGGAAACTTTAGATAACGCCGCATGGAAGCCTCCGACATGCGCGCATTGGCGACGCATATCGGTATCGCGCGTGCGCGGCATTGATGAAAAATCGTCGGCCAAATCTCCATTTCCATGATAAGGGCAAGAACCGGCCTGACCCGGTCGAGAAAACGCCGTACGGCCGAAGGCAAATCATAGGGAACGTAGCAATGGGCGACCTCTGCGCCGAACAAATTTTGCACCTGCAGCGATCCGGTCGGGGTGGTGGTGGTGATCAATAATTGATAATCGGGGTAATCGCTTTGCAGCGCGCGCACCAACGGCACCACGGCGCGCACCTCGCCCACGGAAACGGCATGAATCCAAATTACCCGGCCTCCCGTAACCCGCGGGGCAAAACCAAAACGCTCGGGCCAGCGCCGCCAGTAAGCCGGATTGCGCAATCCCCGCCACAGCAGGCGCAGCAAAACGAACGGCACCAGCAAACGCAGCGACCAAACATAGAAAGTCATGCCGGATAGACCTGCATACGGGTCAGCGCCGCCAACACGTCCGGCACCGATGGTACCACTTCTTTATGCCCAAGATTAACCGCGCGCGCGGGATTTGCGCCCAGCAACCGGTTAACGTCGCCCGTGCAAACCGCGCGAGCAGCGCGCTTTTTAGCGGCTCTTGGCTATCCAACACCACATCGTAGTTGTGTTCGCGCAAACGCTGTTTTGTCTCGCCAATCTCCCGCCATATTGAGGCGCTGAATATTTTCTTGCGCCAGCGCCGCAGCGCTACGGGAATGACGCGGCTTATCTTAGGATGCAACGCGGGGATGTCGGCAAACTCCTCTTCGACCACGCAATCAATTTGCGCGCCTGAAATATGCTCGGCGATATCGGTCACCATCGGCAAATTATGGACGACGTCTCCCAAGGAAAATGTTTTAATAATTAATATGCGCGGCATAACGGCATTTTCGCATACAATAACCTGATGGCTGAACCTTTATCGGTAACAATCATTACCCTTAACGCCGGTGAACAGATCGAGGCCTGTTTAAAAAGCGCCTCGTTCGCGAATGAAATTTTGATCGTCGATTCCGGCAGCAGCGATGCCACCCTGGATCTCGCCTGCAAGGCCGGCGCTACGGTGATCCACCAGTCATGGTTAGGGTTCGGCAAACAAAAACAATTCGCGGTGGAGAAAGCAAAATATGATTGGGTGCTCTGCCTCGATGCCGATGAGCGGGTGAGCGATGCTTTGCGGCTTGGCATTCAGCAGGAACTCGAAGCGCCGCGCTTTTATGCCTATCAAATGCCGCGCCGGAACCGGTTTATGGGCAGATGGCTTAAGCACGGCGAGGGTTATCCCGATCTAAGCCTGCGATTGTTCCACCGCGGCCACGCCGCCTGGAGCGATGACAGCGTGCACGAGAAAGTGATCACACAGACTTCTATAGGCAGGCTCAAAGGGGATTTGTTGCATGAATCTGAAACAAGCATAGAAAATTATCTCGAGAAGCAGAACCGCTATACCAGCCTTCAGGCACAGGCTTTATATGCCGGGGGTAAACACACAAACATCTTACAGTTGCTATTCAGTCCGCCGTTGCGATTCATTAAGTTTTACTTGTTTCGCTTGGGATTTATGGATGGCCTGCCAGGATTAATACATATCTTGATCGGCTGCTCCAACAGCTTCATTAAATATGCGAAGTTAATCGCTTTATCGGGCAAAAAAGGCAACGTCAGCTAAAGCCGGCCGATTGAAAAACGGTTAGGTTTTAATGCGGTCTTGAAGACGCTTTCCATAACCCAGCATCATGCCTACTAACGACCAAAACAATAATGACAGATCACGAGAAAAGAAATGATCTGTCATATTTTTCATCAAGACACCGATAACCATGGCCAACCCACATGCCCCGAGCCATTGCAGTCGGCTATCAACACTTTCGTAAAAGCGCCAATATTCCCTGAGTATGGAAAAAAAGACCAGCATGAGCACTAGAATGCCCGGAATGCCCATCTGTATGCCGGCGTCCAGAAAAATATTATGGGCGTGAAACAAGGTGGGGTTGCTCCGTTCCCATTCAGGGTAAGCATAATCAAACGATCTTACTCCGAAACCAATGCCCACCCAGGGACTATGTATGATCTGTTTAAGAGAAAAGTCCCACAATCTTGGCCGTTGATCCTGGTATAAAGTTTTGTCGACTATCGTTCCGGTGCGGCCATCTGAATCTTTCGCAATTCTATTCACCAGCGCTTGATAAAATAAACTAACGCCAACGACCGATAAAAACGCAAGAAAAAATAGCATTTTTATTCTTTGCCGGCGATTTTTTTCTTTCAACCACAATAGAATAAATAGCGTGGCTGCCGAGATGATTAGCGCAACCCAAAACACTCTGTTATACGTTACATAGGCGGAGACCAATACTAACGGCAATATTAGCCATATCAGATTGTCAGGAAATTTTCTAATATTAGTTTTGAACAACATCAATGCAACAAAAGGGAATAGCGTGATCAAAAGCGTGAGATGGGGTCCGACACCGTTATAAATATATTTTGGCAGAACCGCCCCTTCGCCTTTGTACCATAGCATTATCTCGGTTAGAGATATGACGACCAATGATGACAGTAATATCGACGTCCACCATTTATATTCCATTTCGCCGCGCGCCAGACTAAAAAAAATAACGTAGGCCAGCACGCCGTAAAAAATTTCCGATTTAATCTCACCCAAGGAATAAATTGGATTTATTGCAAAAATCAGCGAAAACAGGGCAAGCCCGGTCCATAGAGCAAGTGGGACTTTCAGGGGCGGCGAGGGTATGTCTTGTTTTCTGACGAGATAAAAACTGAGCATTGCCGCAAGCAACAAAGTGAGCAGGCGCAGGGCGACCGTGTGCGGGATCGGAAGAATAAACAAAAATATCCCGGTGATAGCCAAAAACACAAGCTGCAACTTGGGCAAATTTTTTATATGTCCCATAAAAAGAAGCTTTATCCGGCTCATAGCTAGTGCTATTTCATAGACCCCATAGGAGGAGATACTCGATTTTTAGAGTTAGCGTTCGAGCCGAGCAATTTTTCAACTACCGATTCCACCATATCCAAGTTTACCGCCTGCATGCATAAGTTGCTCCCGCACTCCTTTATACTACGAGCACAATGCCTCACCCATTTGATTTCGCGCTTGAAGAGTTTAGTTTGATCGCGGCAGGGAAAGTCCTCGATAGTGACAGCGCAGTATGGGCTATTTTTCCAAAATTCACCCGCCCCAAACAAAACTGCCGAGCCGGGCCCAAATAGAGCAATAGTAGGCGTATTCACCAGACGCCCTAGGTGTGCGATACCCGTATCGGGACAAACTAGTAATTCGGCGCGCTTTAACAAGTGCCAAAGCTGCATCAGGTCAAGTTTTTCAGCATAAGAAGCGTAGCGTCCTTTAGGATCAATGGCCGAAATCAGCCTTGCTTCCCCGCGCCCGGCGCTCCAAATAACCTCCAAGCCCCGCTGCGTTAAATAGTCAGCCAGGTTCATCCATTTTTCCTTACCCCATAATCTATGGGGCGAGCGTGCGCCGACATGCAACACGCAGTAGCGAGACTTAGGGAAGGCGAACGGTTGGTAGTCTGGATCTGGCCACGCCTTTGGTCGATAAACAGAGGGGGGCTTTTGACCTTCGGCCAAAAGCGCGGCCATATCACCCCAAGCCGCGGATTTATCAGGATAAGGGATGAGCTGATCGACCGGCCAGCTCTTATATGCGGGCCGATCACCGGTAAAAGCCACAACCCATTTTGCGCCCAATGCAAACGCGAGCCAGCTGGGGCGGTTATCGCCAGGAACAATGGCGAGGTCGAAGCCGGATTGTTTTATTAATGCCAGTAGGGTCCGAATATCCTTTGGATCATAAGGAATAGCGTCTACGCCGTAGGGGCGATACTGATAAAGCGGGGCAATGGCCTTCGGTGTAGTCATAGCGATATAGGCGCCCGGATATTGTTCACGCAGCTTAGCCAATAACGGTGTGAGCATAAGTGTGTCGCCTAACAGGAGATGATGCGCAATCAAAATCCGTTTGGGGTCAGGATTCCTTCCGCGCCTCCCTAACGAACACAAGCTCTGCAACAGAACAAGAAAACCAATCAACAATCGCGAATAAGCACGAGTGGTCATCGCTGCATATATGCTTGGCTGAATACCGTTTCCATATTATCCAGCATTTTTTGAATCCGGAAATTTTTCTGGGCAAAATTTAATGCGGCCCTCCCCAGCTTTTTTCTTAGATCATTATCATCTATTAGCTGCTTAATCGCTGTCCGCAAAGGCGGCGCTTGTTTTGGTGCCACAAGCATGCCGGTGACCCCCGGCTGCACTGCTTCGATAATGCTACCGATAGGCGTAGTAACTACAGCTAAACCGCACAGCATCGCTTGCAATAATGCCTGCGGCACACCTTCATTGGCGTATGACGGCAACACAAAGATATCCATCGCCTGTAACCAAGGTAGTACGTCGCGCTGATTTCCCGGCATTACGACACGATCAGTCAGGCCAAGCTCGGCGATTTGTTTTTGCAGCGCCTGGGACTGTGGACCATCACCCACAATCAGTAACTGGCTATTCCTGTCGGGTAATTGCGCAAACGCCTCAAGCAGGTACTGATGGCCTTTCCAGCTACGCAGTGTAGCGACAATACCGATAATAATCCCGCTTTTAGGTAACCCTAATTTTTCGCGTGCCATCACCTTGTCGCCAGGCACAAAATAGCCGGTATCGATACCGGTGGGCACAGAAGTAATAGAGGAAGCGGCATAACCATTATCTTCAATGAGTTGCCGGCGCAGTACTTCACCGGTGGTTACGATATGGCTGCTGGCCTTTTGGTATAGCCAGCGCGTCATCGGATTATTGGGAACGGGCGCGGAGATATGACGGGTACGCACGATAGGCGGCGCGTTCCGTAATAGTTGCGTGGCAATAGCCGCAAGCCAGGTATCGGTCGAACTATGGGTATTGATCACGTCCACCGGGTTGCTTTTTAACCAGCGATAAAGCGCCCACATACCGGCTGGATTCTTTCTAGCGATGGGTAGGGCCACCACAGGGATGCCGCGTAATATGGCTTCACCGAAAATTTTTGCCTCCGGCGAGCAAAGCAAGCTAACCTGATAACCCCGGCGCCGCATCCCTGCTGCCTCGGTAAGTATGCGGATCTCCTGACCACCCCAACCAAGAGAGGCTTCTGTGTGAACGATATTCATCCCGCTATATTTCTTGTTTTATCTTAAAATAAGTTGACGCTCATCACCGGAGTCTCGATTAAGTTTCTTGTTCCTCCAATTGTATGCTGCCTGTATGAGCGTTTTCGCGCGGTGTTCGTAAGTATGTTCTTGAATGATGCGCTTATACGCCCGTTCGGCGATTTGCCGCGCCTCATCGGGATGCGCTAAGTAATATTTAATCTTAGCCACGCAATCATCGATGTCGCTGAAACATACCCATTCTTCTCCTGGAACAAAGCTATCTTTTGCATGCCCACGCTCTTCGCTCAACAAAAAACCGCCGCAGGCGGGAACACCGAAACAACGCTCAGGCAACCCCCAGCTCTTCTCCAGCCCGTCGTCGCAGGCGGCGCCGAAATTAAGATTAATGCGGCTTTTTTGGATCACCGCGACTTGCTCAGGCTTCGACATGCCAGCACCATTCTTAAAATAAAATCTAAGATTAAGTGGCGACAAACGGCGATATACCTCAGAGAGAAAATCCGCCCGCGGGCGGAATTCAGGGTGCTTTTCCGCCTTAAAATTACCAATAAAGGAAACGTCGTATGCATACCAGGCATGATCGCGCATGGCTGCAAGCGACGCCCCGGCCAGGTTATACGAATCCACCCAGGCGGCGTTGGGAAGATACAAAACGACCGGGGCAAACCCTTTTGCCGCTTGAAGGGTATGGCTCGCATAGATGTCTAATATGTTAAGCGATTTAAGCAGCACCAACCGCCAGGGTTTTTCGCCTTTGTTCCAAGGCCCATCGCGATTCCAGCCAATCAACGGCACGCCTGCCGCTTTCAGCCTGCGCTTTAAACCCAGTATCCGGTCCGGGCGCTTGATCGCATCGTACATGCAAATAAGATAACCGTGACAATCATCGAGCTCCGCTTGCGTCGGCCGCCACAGGTTTTCGTGCACGACATAACCGCAGCGCTCTAAGCCGATTTTGATAGGAATAAAATTCCGATAGTTGACAATGAAATTCACACTCTCTTCTCTATGATCACTTGATCGTAAAGCGCCATTAACCGCTTACTCATCGCCTCCAATGTTAACGGCTCCATGCTTTTCCTTGCCGCAACTGCCATGCTTTCGCGCCGGTTTTGTTCTAACAAGATGCGCATACTTTCAACTAATGCCGCTTTATCCAAGGCATCACAAATAAATCCGTTATCGCCGTTTCTAATCAATTCCGCGGCACCGCATTTATAGCTGGTAATCACCGGCAATCCGGATGCCATGGCTTCCAGCACTACATTGGGAAACGGATCATAAAGCGTAGGCAGCACTAAAGCATCAGCTGCGCCGTAAAACGGTTTAACATCCGGCTGCGTGCCGGCAAAACACACTCGGTCCGCAATATTAAGTTTAGCCGCGCGCGCCAGGAATAGGCGCATTTTTTTATCTTTCCCTACCACCATCAAGTAGGAATCGCCCGGCAATCGCGCCATGGCATCAAGCAGCAGCGACACGCCTTTGCGCTCAAAACCGGAGCCGACAAATAGAAACAGCGGCGCGTCTTGCGGGATGCGGTGCTGCGCCCGCAGTGCGCCGCGATACCGGCGCAAACCGGGGCGATACTGGTTTGTATCGACGCCGCTATAAATCACGTGCAGTTTCTCGTCCGCCACGCCGAAATAATGCTTAATCTCTTGTTTCACCATATGCGAGTTGCAAATAACGGCGCGCAGCCGCGGACTGTTGAACAGCCGCTTTTCCGCCGCTTTCACATAATGATGGTACGGGTTTAAGGCCAGCGCCAGCTTGCCGGATAGACCGAGCGTGCGGCGACGTTGCCGCAGCCATTCGCGGTGCACGCCATCGCCGGCGCGATAAATATCACAGAGAGCGATGCGCTCATGTGATTGCACCAAGTCCAGCGAGCGACGCGCCAGCACTTTGCGCACGCAACGCGCGAACCCCCAATCGCGCCAAAGACTGCCGATATAAAAAGGATTACAAGTAACGACGTTAAATGACTCTGAACGTTCCCATTGGCGCGTGATTAAAGTCAAGCTCACCCCCTGGGCATGCAAGGCAGCCAAAGCGCGCGCCACGAAGCGCTCGGCGCCGCCGTCAGGCGCGTAGCGTTGACGAATCAAGCCGATGTGCAAATCTTATGCACTCCTGATATTGGCGGCAGGAAGAAGCTGTTTTATTGCGCTTAATACTTCCTCTACCGAAATACTTGTTAAACACTCGCTGACTTTGCCGCCGCCGCATCCATCAAGACCACAAGGACGGCAAGAGTAGGCGGCGGTGATAACACGATGGGTAACTTGCCAAGGCTTCCAATCGACGTCGCTGCTTGGACCGAACAAAGCCACTACCGGCGTCTGCATGGCAGCGGCGATATGCATGGGCACCGAATCGACGCCGACAAAACACTTCGCCTGAGCAGTCAACGCCGCTAATTGTTTTAAGGTGAGCTGCCCGGACAAATCCACTGCCGCTTTATCGAGTTTTTCTAAGATCCGGCGCACCATCTTAAGCTCCTGCGTATCCGGCGCGGCGGTGACAACTATTTGCTCGCCCATTTGCTGCAAGGCTTTAATCAACGCGCTGTATTTATCGGCCTCCCAGCTCTTAAATAACCAGCGCGAGGTAGGATGCAGATGAATAAAGCTCTTGTAGATCAAACCGTGCCGCGCCAGCAGCGCGCGTATGGTGTTTTCCGCCTCATCACCGGCGACTAAAACCAGCTTGCGTTCATCGGCATGCGGATAAAGCCCTATCCTTCTCAACGCATCCAGGTGCTGCTCGACGGTATGGCGCGGTGTTGTTGGTACTTTATATAAATGGGTAAAGCTGTTGCGCCATACCCTTCCGCGTTTCGCGGCGAACTCCCGCGCCAGGCGATAGCGCGGACGCAACAGGCGCGCGAGCCCGGCGCCGCGCGGATGCTCGGTAAGGTGGATAAGCAAATCATAACGCCGCGCGCGTAACGCCTTCAGCAGATGTAACTCATGATTCAAGCGAGGCAATAACCCTAGGTTTTTCCACGCACGATCTACGGTAAATACCTGCGCGATATGCGGGTTCAAGGTCAGCATTTCTTGGGTGTCGCGATAAACCAGCGCATCGATTTCAAGCGCAGGCGCATGATTTTTGAGCACGCTGAAAATCGGCGAGGTGAGCAGCACATCGCCGTGATGGCGCAGCTTAATCACCAACGCTCGCTTAATGGCGGATAAATCGATCGCGTCTTTTAGCATCCGTCAACAATAGCCTGTTTTGATGTTATATAGCCTTGCATAAATGAAGCGTCACTGCGAGGAGCGCCAACGACCAAGCAATCTCAGTATCTTTAAGGCAAAAACCGAGATTGCCACGCCCTTCGGCGCCCGACCTGTAACAGGATTTATGCAAGGCGATATGATCATCTACTTTTTCTTCAAGACCGCCTCAATCTGATACTCTCCCACCGGATGAACCCGGTCCGGAAGAGGAAGCCATCCCTCATCGCACACTTTCAAATAGATCCATTCTACCTGATCCCCGATCGCTTCCTGGACGACCTTGCGAAAAGAGAAGGTATCAGGCGGAAATGCCTGATCTGGCAGATAAAAACGTTTGTGATCTTTATTCCATAGGGACGGCAGGACGATCCTTTTTTCATAGAGATCCCGGTGTGGGACAGCAACTATCAAAAAACCTCCTTTTTTCAAAATGCGCGCCCAGTTTTGAAGCGCCGTGGTCTGGTCAATGATATGTTCCAGACAATGGCTTGAGTAAACATAATCGTAGCTTTCGTTCGGAACCCCTTCCATGAAGGTCGCGTCGCCATTCTCTCTATTCCATTCTTCCGCCTCTATCGTCACCCGATCGTACTTTCCGCACCCGATATCAATCCCTGTTCCACGGCAATACCTCTCGAAAAACCCTTCGCGCAATCTTCGCCTTCTTGCTTTCACCGTTTCCGCCACAAAACGATTGCGTTTGCGATGGGCTGGAGAAAAGCTGTATGGATGAAGTCTTTTTGCCCTGACAAAGAGGTAAAATAAATATTTTTGAATGACGTCGACTACCGCACTAGCATTCATTAACTTAATTCTCCAAAGCAGCCAATACTTGATCGGGCGACAAATCCTTGAGACAACGCAGGTGGCCTAACGGACACTCGCGCGCAAAACACGGGCTACACCATAATGCCAAATACAAAACCCGCGCCTTATCGCTCAAAGGCGGCGTGTGGTTCGGATCGGAAGAGCCAAATAGTGCAATCACACGCCGGCCTAAGGCTGCCGCCACATGCATCAAACCCGAATCGTTGCTGACCACCGCCGCTGCCAGCGCCATCAGATCAATCGCTTCACCCAAACTGGTACGCCCGCCTAAATCCAGACAACGCCCCTGCGTCAGCGCCTGCACCTGCGCGGTAATCGGCGCATCCTTGTCGGAACCAAACAGCCAAACCTGCCAGCCTTGCGCCAGCTTGGCGTTGGCCACAGCGGCAAAATAAGCCGCCGGCCAGCGCTTGGCCGGTCCGTATTCCGCCCCGGGGCAGAGCGCGAGCACCGGCGTCTCCGGCACGGCATGATGCAACCGCGTCAAAGCGGCGTAGGCATCTTGTTTTGTTGTTTTAAGCGCGGGAGAGGAGATTGCCGGCAAAGTTTTGTCCGGCTCGAGCCCCAACGCGATAAAGCGATCGACGGTGCGAGGCAGTGCGGATTGGTTCAATTGCCGGATATCGTTCAGCAGTCCCCAACGGCATTCGCCAAGAAACCCGGTACGGCGCGGAATACCGGCGGCGAATGGGACGATCGCCGACTTAAAAGAATTGGGTAACACAATAGCCTGGTTGTATAAAGCACGCAAACCACGGCCGAGACGCCAACGTATCCTGAGCGACAATTCACCATGGCCCAAAGGCAGGGAAATGGCTAGATGCACTTCCGGCATGCGCGCCAGCAGCGGCTTAGTCCAGGCCGGGGCGACGACGTCGATAACGGTGTTCGGCGCGCGCGCTTTAAGCAGCTTAAACAAGCTCTGCGCCATCACCATATCACCGACCCAGGCCGGGCCGACAATTAGCATGTGCGGAAAATCGGAGGAAACGGTTTCTGAACTCAACGCCGCGGATTATCTACACTTTTATCCGCACCCTGCCCCACCAGGATATAGGTGGCGCCGCAGTAAGGGCATTTCTCGCGCCCGCTTTGCTCAATCGGCAAATAAACGCGCGGATGGGAATTCCATAAGCTCATCCCTTCCATTGGGCAATGCAACGGTAGATCGGCTGGCGTAACTTCATAGAGATTTTGCGCGTTTGCCGGAATTTCTTTAGCCATAGCTTTCTTTGCAGCCGCTTTCTTCATAACCTTTAGACGCGTTTCTGGCTGCGAAAATTTTCCACCGCCGGCGCCACATAAGTGAGCCATTCGGGGTATTGTTTACGCCGCCCATGGACTTGGTCGAAGTAAAGCCCTTGCAGTTTTTCGGTAATGGGGCCACGTTTGCCGTTACCGATACTGCGCCCGTCGAGTTCGCGTATGGGCGTAACCTCGGCGCCGGTACCACAGAAAAACACCTCATCGGCGATATATACTTCATCGCGCGTGATACGTTTCTCATGCGCTGATATGCCGACCTCAGCGGCTAATTTGAAAATGGTGTCGCGCGTGATGCCATCGAGCGACGAGGTCAGATCCGGGGTAAACAACATGCCATCGCGCACGATGAAAATATTTTCCGCGCTGCCCTCGGAAACGTAACCTTCGGTATCCAGCAGCAAGGCTTCATCGCAGCCGGACGCCTGCGCCTCGCGCAACGCCAGCATGGAGTTTATGTAATTACCATTAGCTTTGGTGCGGCACATGGTCACATTGACATGATGCCGGTTAAACGAAGAGGTTTTGACCCGGATACCTTTTTCCAGTCCTTCTTCGCCCAAATAAGAACCCCAGGACCAGGCGGCGACGATCACGTGGACCTTGAGATTATCCGCGCGCAGCCCCATGCCTTCAGCGCCATAGAAACACATCGGCCGAATATAGGCGGTCTCGAGGCCGTTTTCACCCACCGCCGCGCAGATCGCGGCATTGATCGTCTCCTTATCGTACGGCATGGCCATGCCCAGAATATGCGCGGAGCGGAATAAACGGTCGGTATGCGCCTGCAGGCGGAAGACCGCCGTACCTTTCGCTGTCCGGTAGGCGCGTACCCCCTCGAACACCCCCATGCCATAATGCAAGGTATGCGTTAATACATGCGTAGTGGCTTCCCGCCAAGGAACCAGTTTTCCGTCGTACCAAATGACGCCATCACGTTCAGCCATCGACATAGTGTTTTCCTCTAAAAACTTCGTGCCAAATTTGCGCGATTTTATCCGGTTCATCGCCCAGTTCCACGCGCTCCTCCCAGGGCCGATGCTCCATCAAACGCAAATGCTGTTCAATAGAAAGATAGCGGCGATAAGCCTCAACCAGTGTTTGCCTATGCGCCTCCGTCAACAGCCCAAACTCAACCAAATCGGCGAGAATGTGAATATTATCCGTATGGTTTGTTAATTCGGGGTAGTCCGCCGCAAAGCGCAGTACCCAATATTGGACCATAAATTCAATGTCAACAATACCTCCACGATCTTGTTTTAGATCAAACAGGCCGGCGGCCGGCGCAGGCTGCGCCGCTTGCATGCGGCTGCGCATCTGCTTGACTTCCCGGCGCAATTCTTCCGGATCGCGGCGCAGACAAAGAATTTCCCGGCGGATATGGGTAAATTCCTTGCATACTTCCGGATTACCGGCAACCGCGCGCGCCCGCACCAATGCCTGGTGCTCCCATACCCATGCGCGGCTGCGCTGGTAGTTGGGAATGCCGCCAGATTAGTCACCAGCGGCCCGGATCGCCCGCTGGGACGCAAGCGCATGTCAACATTATAGAGGACGCCTGCCGGGGTGCGTGCGGTAAGCAAGTGGATTAAACGCTGGCCGAGACGGGAAAAAAACATCTCGTTCGGCAAGCCTTTGCCGCCGTCGGTTGCGCCGTCTTCGTCGCAGGCATGATGCAGAAAAATAATATCGAGGTCGGAAGTATATCCCAACTCTAAACTGCCCAGCTTGCCATAAGCGATAACCGCAAAACCAGGATGGAGTAGCTCCGTGCCACGCCGACAGGCGGGGTGGCCGTGTTTTTTTACGAGCGTGGCGCTCGCGATCAGCAGGCTTTCCTGCAGCACTACCTCCGCGATCCGGCACAAGTGTAGACGCACCGTTTCCGGCGGCAGCCCGGAGCCGATATTCGCCGCCGCTACCCGCAACACATGGCCGTGGCGGAATTCCCGCAATGCTTCCATTTGCGCCTCTAAGTCTTCCGGCGGCAGTTGCGCCAACCGTTCGCGTAACTCGCTTTCCAATCCCGCGCGCGTAAGCGGCGCATACAGCGCCGCCGGGTCCAGCAGCTCATCTAACAGCACCGGATGTTGACTCAGCCAGCCGGCAATCCAGGCGCTCGCGCCACATAGCTTGACCAGTTGCGACAGCGCCACCGGATTTTCTATCAGCAAGGCGAGGTAGGCGGAGCGCCGGCCAATCGCCTCCAGCAACTTCACTAAACGCTCCAGGGCCAGCAGCGGCGTTGGCATCGACCCCGCCGCCGCCAGCAATAATGGTATGAGCCGATCCATGCGCTCGCGTCCATGGCTGGAAAAAGCGCTATAGGCGCTGCCGGCGCGCAAACCGCGCAGTAAATCGCGCGCTGCCGGCGGCTCGACAAAACCAGCCGCGCGCAATACCTGATCGGCGACTTCTTCATCGAGGGTATCAAGCCACACGCCGGCCAATCCGCGGATATCCCCGCTCGCTGGTTCGCTTTGGGGCACGGTGAATACCTGCTCGAAATGCTCGTGCACTTTGCTTCGATGGCGGTGCAATTCGGCTGCAAATGCCGCCCAATCGCTAAATCCCATGGCCAGCGCCAAACGCGATTGTTCGCACGCTTCTGGCGGCAGGGTATGGGTTTGCCGGTCCGCCACCATTTGCAGACGATGCTCGACGCGGCGTAGGAATACGTAGGCGGCATCGAGTTCTGCTGCCGCCGGTTGCGTGAGATAAGCTTTCGCCGCCAAGCTCGCAAGCACGCTTCGTATGCCGCGTTCTTGCAAAACCGGCTCGCGCCCGCCACGGATCAACTGAAAAATTTGACCGATGAACTCGATTTCGCGTATGCCGCCCGGCCCGAGCTTGATGTGCTCCTGCATGCCCGTGCGCGACAATTCGCGATTAATCGTTTCTTTCAGCGCGCGGATTGCCGCAATGGCGCCGTAGTCCAGATATTTGCGGTACACAAACGGCTTCAGGCGCGCTAATAACTCCTCCCCGGCCTGCCGGTCGCCGGCGACCACGCGCGCCTTGATCAGCGCATAGCGCTCCCATTCGCGCCCATGTGTTTGATAGTAATGTTCCATGGCGTCAAAACCTAGCGCTAACGGCCCGCTCTCGCCGTTCGGGCGTAATCGCATGTCCATGCGAAATACAAATCCGTCCACCGTCGCCTCGCTTAGGACATTAACGAGAGTACGGCCGATGCGCGTAAAAAATTCATGATTGCTTACACCTGAGGGCGTTTCGCCGTCTTCGGTATAAGCAAAAATCAAATCAATATCGGAGGAAAAGTTCAGCTCGCGCCCGCCCAGCTTACCGAGGCCCAGCACCACCATGCGCGCGGGCTTCCGGTTATTTTCGTTGACTGGTTCCCCATGCTTGGCAACCGCCGCGGCATAAACTTTGGCAAGCGCGGTGTCAACGCAGGCATCGGCCAAGTCGGAAAGTGTTGTCATCACTTCACGCAAATCAGCCAAACCGGTCAAATCCCGCCAGGCGATGCGCAGCATCTCGCGCCGCCGAAGCTGCCGTAGACCGGTTTTTAATTGCGCTTCATCGTGGATTTCAGCGGTTGCCGCGATTAACCGCGCCTTAAGCTCATCTTGCGCATAAGCACGGTATAACTCGCCGGTGGTATGAAGTTCTTGCAATACCCCTGGAAACAGCGCGCAGGTGCGCGCGGCAAATTCGCTGCAGGCCCAGACATAAGACAAGGCCTCGAGGCGATCAAACCAAGCCGGGTCTTGGCCCTCTGCCATCGCCTGTGCCGCGAATTCTTGCCAAATCTGGGTTACTTCCGTTTGTAAACAGAGCGGCAAGCGTGCCCGTTGTTGCGCGAGCCAAGCCGGCGGGGAACTCATTGCGGTACCTGTGACCGGCGAGCGGCGCTACCAGGTTTTAACCATCGTCCCGCGGGATTATTGACACCCGGGCGTTTTTGGCGTCCATTGAAGGTTTCGCCTAGCCGGGAAATAGTTATGCTGACCATTGTGCCTGAATCGATAGAAACCTATGCCGCCGCCCATTCTACTCCGCAATCGTCGTTATTGCGGGAACTAGAAGAATACACCCGCGCACACTGCGCCTACCCGGGCATGCTGATAGGACGGCTCGAGGGCGCGCTATTACAAATGCTGGTGCATCTGACCGGTGTATGTCGCATCTTGGAAATAGGCCTGTTCACCGGCTATTCCGCGCTCACCATGGCGGAGGCGCTGCCAGCGGACGGCGAATTGATCTCGTGCGAAGTTAATCCGGATACCGCCGCCATCGCCCAGTCTTTTTTTGACCGCAGCCCGCATGGGCACAAAATTAAAATTCGCCTGGGCCGGGCGCTTAATACCCTGCGCAGCTTGGAAGCGAACACTCCTTTTGATTTAGTGTTTCTCGATGCCGACAAAGAAAACTACGGCGCTTACTACGATTTGGTCTTGCCGATGCTGCGTCCCGGCAGGCTTATCGTCGCCGACAATGTTTTGTGGTCAGGACGCGTATTGGCGCCGGAGCAAGAGTCGGACCATGCGCTGGTTGCGTTTAACCGGCGGGTACAGGAGGATAGTACAGTAGAAAACGTCGTATTGACCGTGCGCGACGGCGTCATGTTGATAAGGAAAAAATAGAGAGAGTAACAACCGATCAGCGCTTCATCGAGTCGAAGAATTCCGCGTTGTTCTTGGTTGCCTTAAGCTTATCCAGCAGGAATTCCGAAGCATCCAAATCATCCATCGGGTGCAGCAGCTTGCGTAGGATCCAGAGTTTTTGCAGCTCGCCCGAGTCGA
>DATGVQ010000031.1:0-7355 GCA_035300145.1 Acidiferrobacterales bacterium
ACTTCAGTAACATGGGGCTACCTGTTCTTGCAGCACGGTAGGAATTTTATTCATCGAACCGCCGTGTACGTGATCCGTACGCACGGTGGTGTGGGAGGAGCGGCGCCGTGAGGCGTCGCCCTATCCCGATTGAGGCTGTAGAAAAACCCATTTTTAGCCTATAGTTTCAGAATTGATGGTTGTCGATAATGTTGATAGATCAATGAGTTATGGCGCTGTGAAAATATTGGTTTTTCCCAAACAAAGGCTTTTTCTACAGACTCGTTAGGCATTCAGGAGGGAGCGTGCAGATCTCGTCGGTCGATAAAAGAACGACTATCGACATAATCGAAGCGGAACCCAAAAATCCGCAGAGCGCATATGTTTTTCGAGTTGAAGTTGGGCGCTCGGGCGGAAAGTTTTGCGGCGAGAACGAACAAGTGCATTTCCTGAAGGTTTCGGAATTTAAGGCAGCGTTCGAAACCTTTCTTCGTGTTCGTGAAGGTTCAGTGGTTCTCAATGCCACGGAAGATTGTCGCTTGGAGTTTTTCCGCTGGAACGCCAAAGGCGATGTCGGTGTCCGGTACACCGTGGGAAAGCTCGTCTACGAAGGTGACCCCTTGGAGGTCAGTACTATTGCTGTGTCTGGAAAGTTCAAACTTCATGGCGAGTTCGTAAACCAAATGGCAGCTCAGCTATTGGAGTTGCTGAATGCCTAACCGCACGATCGACGCGGGCCGTTTGCCAGGCTGCTTCGCACGCTGGCAAACGGCCGGTCATCGCGGACGTTAGGCGTCAAGAAGATGAGACTCGCAATAGCTATTGGACTTCTATTTACTGCGTTGGAAACTAGCGCTGCCGACGCCGTGATCGTGCGAGGGGAGGTTTCCTGGACTGCAAACGGGATTGCCAGAATTTCAGAATGTGGAACCAGTCGTGTCCTAGAGTTTGGGACAATGGCGTCCTCGCCATATTTCCGGTTTAAACGACGTTATGAAGAACTTTCCGTAGACCGGGAAACGCCCGTGTTAGTTGAAGTGGAAGGCATCTTAGTGCGATCTAGCAATTCGATAAACCTGCTTACTATTCAGCGTCCCAGAGTGCTCAGCCTTACAAAGGGTGCTTGCGATAGACGTGCCGCCTAAGCCCGCGTTCGAGAGCGGACGTTGAGTCTGTAGGAAAAGTCACATCCGGCGCTTTTTGCTAAAATCGTGGCTATGGAAACCAATGAGTTACATTTCTGAAAATTTTGATTTTTGGGTTTTTCTACAGACTCGTTAACCATCTTGGACCGGGAGATGATACTAGTTTCGTACACACCTCAGGATGAACTGGATATTTCTGGAAGTGCGAGTGACTTACAGGCTGTTCGGGCACAGCTTCTGGCGTTAGCGCAAGGGAGCAATACACAGTTCGTTGTAGAAGCTGATAAGGAAGCGACCCCAAAACCATATTTACGTTCGCTAAGTGCTATAAAGGGGCGAGTGACTGTTGGTCCTATAAGGGTTTCGGTCATAGACGACTCTGTAGAAGTGGAAGGGTCAAAAGATTCGTTTCTCGGTTTCGCGTCATTCTTTGACTTTGACAAAAATTCTTTACAGGGCGAGCACACGCATCATGAATATTACGAAGGAAATCAATTTGTACACCCACTGTCGGTACCACTCGTTGTTAGTATTCGCTAATACTAAAGTGAGCAGTCGGGGACATAGGTAACACCCATTAGCCGGGCTAACTCAGACGTTATGTTTCAGGAGAACACAGATGAACCCAAGAATGCTGTCGTTTGGAGTCTTGTTCGTTGCTTTTACATTCGGTGTCTGTGCGGCCGAGCCGAAGGAGTTCTTGGAATCTTATTGAATGCCCTCCGGTACTTGGCTGGCGCATCTCCGAACAGTTACTTGCTTCTTTCAGAACTTGAGCGCTCGGACGAAGTCAACTACATCCGTGGGCTAGAGAAGAAGAATTACGTCAAGGTTCAGACTGTTCAAGGGTTACCTGACGGTATGCAAAAGAGCACGAAATTCCTGCGCGTTATCCCGGTCGGTGACGGGTTGGAACTTCAGCGTTGCGTCGTGGACCTGAAACATAACATTTAGTTCGAGCGGAAGCGGCAAAACCGGGCGACCGGCGCGGGACTTAAGGCCACAAGCCGAAGGACAATAAATGTTATTCAAGCGTGACTAATGAAAGACGTGGTCTGTCCGTAATGGCATTGTCGCGCAACTGATCCAGCAAACCGAGTGCTGACTGGAACGCCTGGGCCTGGGGCATTGAACTTACCTTTTAGGGAGTCCTAAAAAACCAACGTCTTAAAAAATCGCGCGATTTGACAGGCTCAGCTATCTTAGCCACCATGTAGGCGTTAAACAAGACACCCTTTAGGGGGTCTGTGCAGTCTTGCCTCCCTTGCTACGATGGCAATCTTCTTGCAAAAATGGGGGGAGTCCATACATTTTAGTTAGATCGCTGCACGAAATGAGGCGACCGGAATGGCAAATCTTTATAATCAAAATCGAAATGGAGGAAATATGTATTACCAGCGTATCGTACTGAAACTATTCATTCCAGCGGTCTGTGCGCTGATTGGTGCATGCGCCACCAAGCCCACCTTTGTCATTGACCCCAGTACGCAGCAAACCAATGTCAAATCCAGCGCCAGCATAACCGTAATCGACAAGCGACCCGCGGATGACCGCGAATCCAGTATGGGTTCGCTAATCGTCACTAGCGATCGGTATGGCATTTATGTGCTCGGCGACGAGCGCTTTGTGCCAGCACCGACGGTGGCGCTGGCCAATCGTGCCGAGCGTGTGCTTTCTAGCATGTCACAGCGACCAAGTAGCGTCACAATCACGCTTAACCGATTCAACACCCAGAATAATATCCAGACGGCAATGCGTCATGGTGCCATCAGCGCCTCGGGCCTGGGTCCGCTCGGAGTTACGATTGCCGAGGGAATGTTCGGCAAAATGCGCGAACAAAATATCGACGCCCGCAAACCATTCGTCCTGACCTATGCAGAAATGGCTGTGGAATTCCGTTGGCCGGACAACACCCGTATCACGCGCAACATTACGGTGTTGAAAGCAAACAATTATTCCGAAAACAACCTTGAGGAACAGAAGGCAATTATCGCTAAAACCGTATCTTCCGCGCTGGATGCGCTCGCCACCGGTTTGAAAAGTGCCGGCACTAGATAAGGATTCGCGCAAGCCTGACAACGGCTCTCATGAGAAACCTGCCATGACCCGGTTCGTCACTGGATGAAGTCTATAAGTGGCTGCTTGACCAATCATGGCAACCCAACCGCGCGTTCGAGAGCAGACGTTGAGGTTGTGGAAAAACCCATTTTTAGCCTATAGTTTCAGAATTAATGGTAGCAATAACGTCAGTGAATCAATGAGTTATAGAGGTACGAAAAATTGATTTTTTCAAAGTAAGGCTTTTTCTACAGCCTCGTTGGGCGAACAGTCAGTACAGAGACAGACACAAATCCACCAAAGGAGGAACCCCATGCTAACGCGACGCGACATCCTGCTCGGAGCCATTGCGGCCGGAGTTTTCATGCGCACCCGAACAGGGTTTGCCAGAGCGGCCCAGCCGGCCACGCCGGCGAACTTCGAGGTGCCTGCCGGCGCCTGCGATTGCCATACGCACATTCACGGCGACCCGGAGAAATTTCCATTCTTCTCGGGGCGCGTCTATACGCCGGAGATGGCGCTGCCCGAAGAGATGGCGGCGCTTCACAAGGCGCTTCACATCCAGCGCGTGGTGATCGTCACGCCTAGCGTCTACGGCACCGATAACTCGGCCACGCTCTACGGCATGAAGGCGCGCGGCGCGGATGCGCGTGGTGTCGCCGTCATCGATGACAAGACGCCGGAGAGCGATCTCGACGCCATGGGCCGGGCCGGCGTGCGCGGCATCCGGCTCAATCTCGCGACCGGCGGCATCAACGACCCGGATGTCGGCCGCCGGCGGTTCCAGGCGGCCGTCGAGCGCGTGAAGAACCGCAACTGGCACATCCAGATGTACACGAACTTGGCGATGATCCTCGCAATCAAGGACCTGGTCGCCGCCTCGCCCGTGCCGGTCGTGGTCGACCATTTCGGCGGCGCCCAGGCCGAGCTTGGTCCACAACAGCCCGGCTTTGCCGAGCTGGTGGGGCTGGTCCGGTCGGGTCAGACCTACGTCAAAATCTCGGGCGCCTATCGCTCGTCTAAACTCGCGCCGGACTACACCGACATCGTCCCGCTCGCCCGAGCGCTGATTGCCGCGAACCCAGACCGCATCGTCTGGGGTACGGACTGGCCGCATCCGAACTCGACCACGCCGCCCGGGCGGAAGCCGACCGACGTGACGCCGCTGTTTGCGATCGATGACGGCCGTTTGTTGAACCAGCTGCCGGTGTGGGCGCCCGATCCGGCGATCCGTAAGAAGATCCTGGTGGACAACCCGGCGCGGCTTTACGGGTTTTGAGCGGCGGCGAATTGCCGTGATACGCCGCCGACATCAAGATGTGAGTCTCCACTGCCGAACTTCGGCATGCAGCCGAGGGCCTTCGGCCGCGGCTGATGCTGGACGTTGAGTCTGTAGGAAAAGTCGGATTTTGCACATTTTTCAAAAATCGTGACTAAGGAAATCAATGATCTGCGTCTCTGAAAATTTCAATTTTTAGGTTCTCCTACAGATTCGTTAGGCGTATCAAAAAAGGGGAAACCATGTTTCGGACATCCGTACTTGCCTTAGTGCTGACAGTTTCTTGCGGTGGAGCAGTCGCCGGTAATGAGAGTAAAAGCCTGACCGAGTTCGAAAAGGCCATGTTGGCATTGGAACAGCCGATCGTGGAAAAGAAGAAGGAAGGTGTCGAATATATTCTGAACAATTCCGGTAGCGCACCTTCCATGGCCATGTTTCTCGCGGCGGCTGGTGCATACCGCCTCGGTCGCCTCGAAGATGCCGCGTTTCTCTTCTATGCGGCAAAGCTGCGTGCCCGGCTTGATATGGAGAGGTTTGTGCCAGTCGGTACAGGCGGGAACAGCCCGGGTGTCGCTATTGGCGCGCTAAGCCATAGTCTCGGAGGTGCCATCAACCCAGCCGCTATGCGCCAGCCAGAGGCATATGCAAACGTCGTGAAACGGCTGGAGTCTTGGGATCTATATGCGAAAGCGCCCTATAACCCAGGTTGGGAGTATTCAAAGATCCTGTCGGAAAAGGATGCGCGGGCGTTGGGAGAGAAATATAAGGCCGAATATCTCTCCGTAGCAAAGGGAATGTCTACGCTACTCAACAACGCCGAGTATTTCCAAGCTTTCCTTGTCGTGCAGAATTTCAACTTCAGCAGCTACAAGGAGCAGCAGAGACCCAAGTTAATCGAAAAAAAGGACCAAGCGGAGAAACGTCTCCGTATAATCGAAGAAAAGATGGGTATCGAAGGGATGTATTTCCGAAAGAACAAACCATGAGAACACCTAACTATAGCTTCAGCCGATCTCGGGGACGCTGCCGCGCCCCTCGGCGGCTCAAGCAGGACGTTTAGAGAGCAAAACAATGGCTCAGTACACAGCGGAAATCCTTTGGGTTCGGGGCGAGCAAGACTTCCTCAGCAACCGCTACAGCAGAAGGCATGTGCTTCGGTTTGACGGCGGCGCGGAAGTCCCCGGTTCTTCGTCTCCACACGTCGTGCCGCCGCCTCTGTCCGATGCATCGGCGGTTGATCCGGAGGAAGCTTTTGTAGCCTCACTTTCAAGCTGCCATATGCTTTGGTTTCTTTCAATCGCCGCTAAGCGCAAGTTTTGTGTCGATCGTTACTTCGATGCAGCGGTTGGCATTTTGGAAAAGAACGCTCAAGGCAAGTTTTTTATGTCGCGGGTTACGCTGCGGCCGGAAGTCGCGTTTTCCAGCGAGCACACCCCGGGCAAGGAAGAACTTGAGAAAATGCATCATCAAGCACATGAAGAGTGCTATATCGCAAACTCAGTGAAAACGGAGGTGCGCTGTGAGCCGATATATCCAGCTCGCTGACATTTCAGTCAACCTGACCACCGGAAAGCCGCGCTTTTTGCCGTCCGGTTATTTAAGACGTTGGGCGTCGGGAAAACAATGAAGATTGAGCGTCTCGATCACTTGGTGCTGACCGTCCGCGACATAGAGGCGACGGTGGCGTTTTACACTCAGGCGCTCGGTATGAAACCGGTCACTTTCGGCAACGGCCGTCGTGCCTTGGCTTTTGGGCAACAGAAGTTAAATCTTCACTCCGCTGATGCTCCTCTTAAACCTCATGCCGCTCGTCCTATACCCGGTTCAGCCGATCTATGTTTCATCAGCTCTACCCCGATTTCCAAAGTGATTGCTCATCTCAAGAGTGCTGGCGTCGCCATTGAAGAGGGACCGGTACCGCGCACCGGAGCGCTTGGTCCCATTACATCGGTTTATTTTCGAGACCCGGACGCAAACCTTATTGAGGTTTCCTGTTATGACTGACCGCCCAACAACGCGCCGCAGCGGACCGGCCATAAAATCGGCCGGCCGCTGAGCTAGGACAGTTGGGGCTCATTCCCATCGAATATGCAACGAACGCTTATCCTACTTGGCTTATTGGCGATTAGCTGTCCAGCATTCGCGGCACCGCCAACCGTGGAAATCTCTTACCGTGAATCGCTGGATACGGGATGTGCTTTTGTTCGCGGTTATAAAATCAACAAAGAATGGAAAGAAGAGCTAAAGCAGAACTTGGGGCGCTTTAACGACATGTGGGCGAAAGTCGGCCCAACATTACTGCATACGACAGAAACGATCACGGGAAAGCAGTTCACTCAAAAGAAAATTACGGCTCATCTAACGCTCTGCGATCTTCCCTCGCAATCAATGTTTGGTGTCGCCGTCAATATGCGGTATGCGTTGGCAAGCTTCACAAAGAATCCAGTGCCAATGCGCTACAAAGTCAGTGTTCTATATCATGAGGTGCTGCACAAGTTCGTCGCAGATCATATGCCGGCTAAGTCGGCGCTACTTAGCCAGTATCCGAGCGAGAATCCCCGTGTGCGCGGTCATCTCCATCTGTTGGCCTTACAGAAGGCGGTTTATCTCAAACTCGGAATGAAGGCAGAGTTATCTGAGGTTATTGACATCGATAGCCAACTCCCTGACGGCTTCTATAAGCGCGCCTGGCAAATCGTCAACCAAAGTGAAGACGGCTATATCAAGTATGTGGAGGAACTCAAAGCAAATGAACCCTAAACAGTTCGTTCAACCGGGGCGTGCCAACATAGCCGCACGGCTATGTTGGCACGTCCGTTAACTTGGCGTTATACGTTTTGTGGAGGACATGGTGGCTAAGCACAAAAAGATTGCAATCACTCTCCATGTAATAA
>DATGVQ010000032.1:0-3881 GCA_035300145.1 Acidiferrobacterales bacterium
TCATAACCGAAACGCCGACGCGCGGGTGTGTACAAGTTGCCGGTGAAATACCACCATTCGGTGCGGTAGTTAGGATGGGCGCCGTGGTCGCGTGGAAAATGAAATTCACGCACGTGCTCGGCACGCGCGTAACCGGCGATATCCCGATCGCCAAGCACTCCCGCGAGATCGAGTTCGGTCGAGGAAGTTGCCGCATCCCTATTAAGACGCGGTATATTTATTATCAGCCCAGCCGTGAGCGCCAACGCGAGTGCCACCATCCAACTCCGACGATGGACGCGCATGCCTATTCCTCCCGCAAAGCGTCAGCCGGCGAGACTCGCCCCATTTTCCATGCCGGATAAAAGCCGGCGATCAGGGCGGCGACAACGGCTATTAGCACCGCCTGGAGCAGCACCTCAGGAGTTACCAGAGTTTGCATGCTCCAGCCGAATGCGCGGCGATTGATGACATGGATTAACACCAGGGCCAGGACCAGGCCCACCGGTATAGCGATCACGCCGGCGGCGAGGCCCATGAAGCCGGTTTGGAGGGTGACCACACCGAAGATTTGTTTGGGTGTGAATCCGGTAGCACGCAGCACCGCGAGTTCCTTGGCGCGTTCCAGCTGCAGCGCCATGAGGCTGCTTAGAATACCGACAAATGCCACCAGCACCGCCAGCGCGCGCAAGACATTGGTGATCGCAAAGGTACGGTCGAATATTTCCAGCGAGGCGGTGCGGATATCACGATTGGCGCGGACAACAATATTTTGCTCGCTCGCTGTCGTAGCCGCGCGAATCGCATTCAATGCCGCGTTTATAGAAACGCCGGGCGCTACGTAAACACCCAGTGACGAAACCGAACGATCGTGGAAGTAGCGGTCATATAAGCCGCGCGGCATCAGCACCACCCCCTGCTCGGAGCCGTAGTCATAGTAGATTCCCGCCACTGGTAGTGACTGAATCCCTGCATCGGTACGCAGCTTTATGAAGTCGCCAATTGCCACATCGTGGTGATAAGCATAGGGTTCCGATACCAGTACCGCCCGGTTTTGTTTAAATGCCGGCCACACCGCTTGCGGGTCGCCCGCTTTAAGCAAGAAGCGCGGGACCCGGCCAGGGGCCGGGGCTAGCGCCAGGATTTCAGTTAAGCCGAGGCCCGCTTCTACCGTGACGCGCCGCGCGCTGGAGACTTCAGCGATGCCCGGCAATTGTTTCACCCGCTCTATCACCTTAGGATCGAGGTGCGACTCGATATGGCTGGAAATCAGGCTGGGGGCAGACACATAAATGTCGGCACGCAGGCTTGATTGCAGCCACACGTCGACGGTTGCGCGAAAGCTGGCGATCATCACCCCGACGCCCACGGTGGCCGACACCGCCAACATCAATGCCGCGATCGCCACGCCGGTGCGACTTAATGAGGCATGAATGCCGCGCACCGCAAGCCGTAGCGGGATGCCGCCGACGAAGCCCGAGCGGAGGTGGAGTAAAAAATTGGCCAGCTTAATCATACCGACCACCAGCAAAGGGGTGGTTAGGGTAAATCCGAGTATAAGCATGAACAGGCCGGCAAAACCAAGCACAATATCTTTGCTTGGGAGCCACAGGATTAACAACGCGCCGAGCGCCAGCACTACCCCGCTCAAAGCAAGCCGTGGCACCAGCGATCGTACCCCTCCTTCCAGAATCGAGCGGCTCAACGCGGCGTGCGGCGTGGTCCCCGCGGCCTCGATTGCCGGCGCCAGTGCGGCTATCGCGGTTGCTCCCAAGCCGAGCAGTAGGCCTTTAACTAAAGACGATGGCGCGATCAGCAGTTGATTGACGCTGAGCACGAAGTAGAGGTCATTGATCGTGCGTGTCACCAGTCGCACGAGATTCTCGCCAAGCGCTACGCCTAACAGCAGTCCCAATGCGGTGCCGGTTAGTCCGACCGCGAGCGCCTCACCAAGTACGACCCGGAAAATCTCCTCGCGGGTAACGCCGAGTATCCGTAAGATGCCGATTAATCTGCGGCGTTGCAGTACGCTAAAGGCGATCGTGTTATAGATCAGAAACATGCCTACGACCAAGGCAAGCAAGCTCATGGCAGTGAGATTGATGCCGAAGGCGCGTGTCATTTGCGCCATGGAGACGCTGCGCGCCTTGGCCGGAACCAGCTCTACACCGGCAGGCAACAAGCTGATAATGCGTGCACGCAGAGCAATCCCCGGCGCGCCTTCCGGCAAAACCAAGTCGATCCAGCTTAGTCTTCCAAGGTAACCCGTCAGTGCTTGCGCCGTGGCGATATCGGCAATCAAGAGCCCATCGATGGCGGCGGCCGCATCGGCTTTTAATAAACCGGCCAGTCTCAGTGTGTGCCGATGACCGGCGATCTCCAGCCTAAAATACTCGCCGACTGTTAAATCCAGGCGGCGCGCGGTGGCATCAGCCAATAACACGGTATTGGGTAGAGTGAGCAATGCCCTGATGGGCGCATTACCCGTGCCCTCGAGGTGCCCGCGCACCGCAGCTTCGGCCAGCGGGTCCACTCCCAGCAGGTGCAGAGTTTCATCGCCGGTTTTACCGTAGCCCTCGACCACGGGGGCGCTCTGCCGGACCCCGCCTTCAATCCGTAGCCGGGTATATACCCGTTCGTCTAAACCGGTGGGTCCGCCGATGATTTGATGAGTCGCGCGCCCAGAGACCTTATCCATAGAAAGCTGAAACGCGCGGCCGGCGCTTTTATTGGCGAGATCTACCGCTACCACCACCGCGACTCCCAGGGCGATGCCGAGCACGGCGAGTATCATCTGCCACGGACGGTGCCAGAGATAACGCCAACTGGAACGCCACACGATGCCGGCCATCAGTTGACCCTGAGCTGAGGTTCCGCGAGCCGCCCATTTTCCAAAGTCAACACCCGATCCGCCAGATGGACGGCATCCTGGGAATGGGTTACTAACAACAACGTCTTGCCGGTTTTGCGCACCAGCCGGTCCAGCAGTTGCAGCATGTGACGCCCGGTTTCCGCATCCAGATTTCCGGTTGGTTCGTCCGCTAACACCAGCAGAGGATCGTGCACCAAGGCACGCGCAATCGCCACGCGCTGTTGTTCGCCGCCGGACAGACGGTCGGGAAAGCTTGCGCGCCGGTCGCTTAAGTCTACCGCAGACAACAAATCAAGCGCCGCGCTTTTATCCAGATTGTTAAGCTCAAGCGGCAGGAGCAAATTTTCTTCCACGGTTAATGTGGGGATGAGGTTAAAAAACTGATAGACGAAACCGATATGCCGGCGCCGGAACAAGGTCCGCTCATATTCACTCATACCGGTGAGATTCGAGCCGTTGATATAAATCTCCCCCACATCGGCTCGATCGATCCCGCTGATAAGATTCAATAACGTCGATTTTCCGCAACCACTGCGCCCGAGCAAAGCGACGCACTCGCCCTGTTTTATCTCCAGATCCAGGTCATTCAGGACGGTGCGCAGGCGGTCGCCTTCCTGATAAGCGCGGCGCAATCCCCGTAACGATACCAGCATGTGATTCGTTGCCATCTTTTTTCTTATATCACATTCAGGGCGCTGTAAGCAGCGGCATTCGCGCAGCTATCGCGACATTGCGAATCTGTTATAAAAGGCACCTCTAAAAATTGTGTTTTATGGTCGCTCCCGGCATCCTGTTTCTCGCGACACTTGTGCATCCCTGCACAGGTTGGGTTAAGCATGTATCATGTAGGTTGGGTTAAGCCGCGCTAGCGCTGGGCAGGAGCCCGAGTGTCGCGAAACACAGGGATGTGTTTGAGCGACCGGCGAACCCAACAAAATCATACTGTTTGGTGGATACGCTGTGCTGTGCAGGATGCACGAATGCCGCGAGCGCATGGATGCGCAGGAGCGGCCGCTTAATCCACCCTACA
>DATGVQ010000033.1:0-44744 GCA_035300145.1 Acidiferrobacterales bacterium
GGTCTGAATCTGGTAGCTGACAACGCCAAAAAACGCCGGTAACGCAACCACGAACACGAGGCCCAACAACCACACCTGACGCGTGCTGAGGCTGATGTGACGGCCATTGGCAAGGCGGCGGGGGATGAGGATAATGTTCATCGCATAGCCTCCGCTATCGCTAAACAGCCGGTGCGGTCCGGATGAAAGAGATCGCCGCCCGGTCTGATTCGTTATAGGAAACTAATTCCCATGCTTCTTTATCTGCAATCAAGGCCCGCAGCAGGCGGTTGTTAAGGGCGTGGCCTGATTTGCGCGCACTGAATGCGCCGATTAAAGGATGACCGAGAAGATAAAGATCACCGATCGCATCCAGAATTTTATGTTTTACAAACTCATCCTCGTACCGCAGTCCGTCTTCATTGAGGATGCGAAAATCATCCATCACGATGGCGTTATCCATGCCGCCGCCGCGCGCCAAACCGTCTTTGCGCAACGCCTCTAAATGCCGCATGAAACCGAATGTGCGGGCGCGGCTGATTTCCTTTACAAAAGAAGTCGTGGAAAAATCAATACACGCGATCTGCGTCGAATTCTGAAAAATCGGATGATCGAAATCGATAATGAACGAAACCTTAAAACCTTCCAACGGTTCAAAGCTGACCCACTTATCGCCTTCTTTGATATGAATCTTTTTCTTAATGCGGATAAAATGCTTGGGCGCGGCCTGCTCCTGAATACCGGCGGATTGAATCAAAAACACAAACGGGCCGGCGCTGCCGTCCATAATAGGAACCTCAGGGGCAGTGAGATCCACATAGGCATTATCAATACCTAAACCGGCAAATGCCGACATCAAATGTTCGACTGTCGAAATTTTTACGCCATTGCTTTCCAGCGTCGTGGAAAGCCGAGTATCGCTGACATTTTCCGGGCAAGCCAGCACCTCAATGGGGCGCGCAAGATCTGTTCTCCGAAAGATGATACCGGTGTCGACCGGCGCGGGGCGCAATGTCAGATAAACTTTTTCGCCCGTATGTAACCCGACTCCTGTTGCGCGGATAACATTCTTCAACGTACGTTGTTTAATCATTTACTTCCTAGCCGCTTCTTCTTTATAAGTTAGTGTTATGAGAACCTTCCCTTACGGCAAAGGTATCTCCCCCTCAGGAGCGGAAATCTCGCAAGATCTTCATGTCCTTTCGTTAAGAATTTAAAGATAATCTTCACCTAAAGTCTAGTATAAGCTCGGCCATTAGCGAATATCGGACACAAACACCCGATGAACGGTGCCATTTTAGACTATTTCTAACTGTTTAATCAGCCTGTTTCCTTAAAAATGCCGGTATATCCAGGTACTCCCTACTTGCTTCCGGCGAGACGCCTGCTTGCAGGCTGCGCCGGTTACGAATAACGGTAGGGGTATCTAATTGTTCATAATCCATCGGACCGGTTTTAATCACCTTAAACGACGGCTGCCGTTTTTGCCCTTGGCCGAGGCCGGTAGCGACTACCGTTACCCGCAGATCTTCATGCATCGCCGGATCGATGACGGTGCCGATGACTACAGTGGCGTCCTCCGCGGCAAATCCCTTAACCGCATTGCCGACCTCTTCGAACTCACCGATAGACATAGTGGGCCCGGCGGTAATATTGACCAGGATGCCGCGTGCGCCGGAGATGTTGACTTCTTCCAACAGCGGGCTCGACACGGCGGCATGCGCGGCCTCGGTCGCGCGTTGTTCGCCACGGGCTACCGCCGACCCCATCATTGCCATCCCCATTTCCGCCATGACCGTGCGTACGTCAGCAAAGTCCACATTGATTAATCCCGGACGCGTAATCAGCTCCGCGATGCCTTGCACCGCGCCTTGCAAGACCTCATTGGCCTTGCTGAAGGCATCCAATAGCGCTGCGCCTTTACCTACTACACTAAGTAATTTTTCATTGGGAATCGTAATAATGGAATCGACGAACTCGGATAATTCTTTGATCCCTTGATCGGCGATCGCCATGCGCTTTTTGCCTTCAAATGGAAACGGCTTGGTAATCACGGCGACCGTCAGGATTCCCTGGTCCTTAGCGATTTGCGCCACGATCGGCGCCGCGCCGGTGCCGGTGCCTCCGCCCATACCCGCAGTAATGAAAACCATATCGGCGCCGCTCAACACCTCGGCGATGCGCTCGCGGTCCTCGACCGCCGCCTGGCGGCCAACCGCGGGATCCGCGCCCGCGCCCAAGCCTTTAGTCAGGTTTGCGCCCAATTGCAACACCGTGCGTACGCTGGACTTCTTCAGCGCCTGGGCGTCGGTATTGGCGACTATGAACTCAACACCTTCGATATTAGAGTTCACCATGTGCTCAAGCGCGTTACCGCCGCCGCCGCCGACACCGATGACCTTAATTACCGCCTGTTGGCCACACGTATCCATCAATTCGAACATAAGTAGTGTCTCCTATTCGTTAAATAATCGCCGCGCTCGCGCATCCCGCGCGCGCGGCACGTAACCCGCTTTTCCGGTTAGCCTCCTCTTGCTTCGGCCCCGGCACCGTTCTCGAGTCCCCGGATTATTGTGTTTGTTCATCAAAACCCGGCTCTCACATCTTCAAAAATTCCCCTGGAACCAGCTTTTCATCTTGCTCATCATGCCGGGCAATCCTGCTGTCCGATGTTTCGGCTCGCGAATATAGGAATTGCCGGCCAGGCTTTTACTTCCGTACAAAACCAGCCCGACACCGGTGGAATAAATCGGGTTATGCACTACTCCGCTTAATCCACCGACGTATTGCGGTATGCCTAAGCGCACGGGCATATGAAAAACCTCCTCGGCCAGATCGATCATGCCTTCCATCTTGGCGCTGCCACCGGTCAATACGATGCCGGAACCGATCACGTCTTCGAATCCGCTGTGCCGTAATTCCGCCAGAATCAGCCCGTAGAGCTCCTCGATGCGCGGTTCCACCACCTCCGCCAGCGTTTGACGGGCGAGTTTGCGCGGTGGCCGGTCACCCACGCTCGGCACCTCGATCGTTTCATCATCGCGCGCCAATTGCGTCAGCGCGCAGCCGTATTTTTTCTTGATCTCTTCGGCATACTGGGTGGGAGTGCGTAAGGCGACGGCGATATCATTGGTGACTTGGTCACCGGCAATCGGAATCACCGCGGTGTGGCGGATTGCGCCTTCGGTAAATACGGAAATATCGGTGGTGCCGCCACCGATATCGACCAGACATACGCCCAGCTCTTTTTCATCCTCTGTGAGTACAGACATGCTGGAAGCCAATTGCTCGAGGATAATATCATCGACTTCCAAACCGCATCGGCGGACACACTTAATGATATTCTGCGCCGCGCTCACGGCGCCGGTGACGATGTGCACCTTGGCTTCCAAACGCACCCCGCACATACCGATCGGCTCGCGCACACCTTCTTGCTTATCGATAATGAACTCCTGCGGCAAGATGTGCAGCACCTTTTGATCGGCGGGGATCGCGAGCGCGCGCGCCGCCTCGATCACCCGCTCTACGTCACCGGATCCAACCTCTTTGTCCTTAATCGCGACAATACCGTGTGAATTAAAACTATTGATATGGCTGCCGGCGATGCCGGCGTATACCGAATGAATCTGGCAGCCGGCCATCAGCTCGGCTTCTTCCACCGCGCGCTGAATCGACTGCACCGTCGATTCGATGTTTACGACCACGCCCTTTTTCATCCCGCGCGAAGGGTGGTAGCCGACACCGATGATTTCGACCTCACCGGTGGGCGCGATCTCGCCGACGATCGCCAACACCTTGGAAGTGCCGATATCCAGACCTACGATCAACTTTTCATCATTTTTCTTAGACATAATCATCCCTCGGGACGCAGGACCTCCGCCGTACGAGTCGGAGAGAATCTACCAAACGAGAAGGAAGGATTCGCCCATTGCACCGCAAACCCATTGGTGTAGCGAAAATCCGCTTGTTTAATTTGCCCGCCATATTTAGCAAAAATCGCGGGATAGATTTGCGCAAAACGGGTGACTTTCTCTTCCGGCGACCCGCGGCCTAAAACCAAGACTAGCCCATTGGTCAAATCCACCCGCCAGGTCCGTCGCGGAGAAAGTTGCAGGCCGACGATTTGCAGATGCAGCGGCTTAAGCATTTCGCTTAACTGCGCGTAATGACTGAGCACTTGCACATGTGCGCCACGGGGGCCTTCCAACAACGGCAACCCCTGAGGCTGGTCCGGGCCACGCAAATCGACCAGCTCGCCATTGCTGTTAAGCCACTCCGTCGCGCCCCATTGGGCGATAATTTTTTGTTCGCTGAATTGAATGAGCACGGCCGGCGGCCATTGCCGGCGTACGGAGGCGCGATGCACCCAAGGCACCGACTCTACGCGCGCCTTCACGGCATCCAGGTCTAATAAAAAAACATTGCCTTTAACATGTTCGGCGATTGCGTCGGCAAGCTGCTGCCGGGCGACATGTTTGAACTCCCCCTCAAACTGGACATTACGTACAAGAAGCCGATCGGCGCGCAAAAAATAATCCCGACCGAAAAAAGCGCCGACTAACGACAATAAGATAAAAACGCCGATCGCTGTTTTAGTAACCCACGGAACGGGTATCACGGTCGCTTTTCTCCGCTGCCATCCAGAATTCGCAACACCAGTTGATCAAAACTCAAGCCGGCGTGCTTCGCCGCCATCGGCACTAAACTGTGATCGGTCATCCCCGGCACCGTGTTCATTTCCAAGGCATAAGGATTGCCGTCCCGGTCCAGCATGAAATCCACTCGGCCCCAGCCGGAACAGCCGAGCAGGTCGAATGCGCGGCGCGCAAGCTGCTGGATTTCTTTTTCATTATTCGCATCCAAGCCACACGGGCAATAATAACGCGTGGTATCGAGAAAATATTTCGCCTCGTAATCGTAAAATTCGCGCGGCGTTTCCATACGGATCAGCGGCAACTCTTCATCGTCGAGAATGGCGGCGGTAAGTTCCATGCCTTCGATACAATCCTCGGCAAACACATCGTCATCATACTTTTTTGCCAGCTCCCAGGCGCTGGCCAATTGCGCCAAGACGCGCACCTTACTGATGCCCAAACTGGATCCCTCGCGCGCGGGTTTTACGATCAAAGGAAATCCCAATTGCTCCACCGCCGGTTCCAGATCGGTTTGACTGTGCAGTACGACATAAGCGGGATTGGGAATACCCGCGCCGTTCCATAACTGCTTGCAGCGCAATTTGTCCATGCTGAGCGCCGAGCCGAGCACGCCGCTGCCGGTGTACGGCAGCCCCAGCATTTGCAGCACACCCTGGATGACACCATCCTCGCCCAAGCGGCCGTGCAAGGCGATAAACACCCGATCGTAATTGCCGCGCTGCAACACCTGAATGATGTCGTTAGCCACATCGATTGCATGCGCATCGACATGCTGCCGCCGCAGCGCCTCGAACACGGCCTTGCCGCTTTTGAGCGAAATCTCGCGCTCAGCCGACAACCCACCCGTCAGTACTGCAACCTTTCCGTACTGCTTGCCGCTCACAACGCTTCTCCGATGATGCGCACTTCCGTTTGCAATTTAATCCCGTGCCACTGTTCCACCTGTATTTGCATCTTTTCTATCAGCGTCTCGATCTGGGCGGCGGTGGCGCCGCCTTGATTCACAATAAAATTGGCATGCAATTCGGAAACACAGGCCTGGCCTTCGCACAAGCCTTTAAACCCGGCGGTTTCAATCAAACGCGCCGCATAGTCTCCCGGCGGATTGCGAAACACCGAGCCCGCATTCGGCAATTGTGTCGGCTGACTCGCGCCTCTTTTCGCCAACAGGGTCTTAATTAAAGATTTGCCCGCGTTGCTCGGTCCTTGCGCAAGCCTGAAATGCCCGGCAATAAACCACTCATTTTCCGGGCCGATCACCGTGCGATAGCCGATCTTGAAATCCTCCCGCGGGCGTGTGCGGATCACGCCTGCACGATCGATGGTTTCGACCTTTTCCACCTTCTCCCAAGTCTCGCCGCCGAAGGCACCGGCATTCATGGCTAATGCGCCGCCGACCGTGCCGGGGATACCGGCCAAAAATTCCACACCGCTTAAACCCTGGCGCACGCTAAAGCGCGCGAGCTTGGCGCCGGGAACACCCGCCTCGGCGCGCACGCATCCAGGACTGATGATGCTCATACCATTCAAAATGCCGGCAACGGCGATGACCACGCCACGCACACCGCCGTCGCGCACTAATAAATTGCTGCCTAGACCCAACCAATAAACCGGCTGCGAGGGATCAAGCGAGCGCAAGAATGCCGCCAGATCATCGACATCAGCGGGTACATAAAATTGATCCGCCGGCCCGCCGGCGCGCCACGTGGTGTGCTTAGCCATCGGCTCGGCGTAGTGTAAGCGTCCGCGGATGGCAGGCGTGAGAGACTGGGAGATCATGCCACCATCGCCGCCAGCGTCTGTGGCAGGGCGGCGGCGATCTGGCCGATGTTACCCGCGCCCATGGTTAACAGCATATCGTTCGCACGCAACACGTCCTTAAGCACATCGGCCAAATCGCCTATCTGCTCGACAAAAACCGGATTTACCCTGCCGCGAGTACGGACGGCGCGGCATAAGGCGCGCCCATCGGCGCCGGTGACCGGCGCCTCCCCGGCAGAATAAACCTCAGTAATGAAAAGTATATCGAGATCGGCCAATACGCTGCTGAAGTCATCCAATAATTCATGCGTGCGGGAATAACGATGCGGCTGAAATACCACCACTAAACGCCGGTCCGGCCAGCCCTCGCGCGCGGCCTGCAAGGTAGCGGCGATTTCACGCGGATGATGGGCGTAATCATCCACCAACATGACGTCGCCGCCGCCGAGCCGCAGCCGGCCGTTCATTTGGAAGCGGCGGCCGACGCCGGCGAAATTTTCCAGCCCGGCGGCGATCGCGTCTTTCGCCACTCCCAATTCTTTGGCGATAGCGATGGCGGCGAGCGCGTTGAGTACGTTATGTCGGCCGGGTTGATTCAACACCACCTGCAGCCAACCCTCCTTCTCGTTTGGTGGATTCTTTCCTGCCTGTCCTTGCAGGGAGACAGTAAAGCGCATTTGGCTGCCATGTTGGATGATCGCGCTTGCGCGCACCTGTGCGTCTTCGGAAGTGCCGTAGGTTAATACCGGTTTATGCACTTGCGGCAAAATCTCACGCACGATTGGATCATCGATGCACAATACCGCCAGGCCATAAAACGGAAGATTGTGCAAAAACGCCACGAATGTCTGTTTGAGCTTGGAGAAATCCCCGCCATAGGTGCTCATATGGTCGGCATCGATATTGGTCACCACCGCCATGAAAGGCTGCAAATGCAGAAACGAGGCGTCGCTTTCGTCGGCCTCCGCCACTAAATAAGCGCCGTAACCTAACCGCGCATGGCTGTCGACGCTGTTCAAACGGCCGCCGATGACAAATGTCGGGTCCATCCCACCCTGCGCCAATACACTCGCCACCAAGCTTGTAGTCGTCGTCTTGCCATGCGTACCGGCGATAGCGATGCCCTGCTGCAGGCGCATTAATTCACCCAGCATTTCCGCGCGTGGAATCACCGGGATTTTCGCGGCTTTGGCGGCGACCACTTCTGGATTCGATTCCGCCACCGCCGATGAGATCACGACGACATCGGCGCCCGCTACCTGCGCCGGCTCGTGGCCGATATGCACACGCACGCCCAATTCGCTTAAACGGCGGGTGTTCGCGTTGGCATGCAGATCGGAACCGGATACCTGAAATTTCAAATTGGATAACACTTCGGCGATGCCGCACATCCCCGCGCCGCCAATGCCGACAAAATGAACCCGCTGCACCCAGTTACGCATGCATCGCCTCCAAGCACAGGCGCGCGACCATTTCGGTCGCATCCGGCATGGCGCAGGCGCGCGCATTCATTGCCATCTTTAGCAATAATTCGCGCGCTGAAGCAAACCCTTGCAATAATTCCGCAAGCCGCGCCGCATTGAATTTCGGCTCCGGCAGCAAAATCGCGGCATCGCGCTCAACGAGGAAGCGTGCGTTTGCGGTCTGATGGTCGTCGGTGGCGTAAGGGAACGGAACCAAAATGGAAGCGATACCGACCGCGCATAGTTCCGCAATCGTCATCGCGCCTGCGCGGCAGATCACCAAATCGGCCCAACTATAGGCCTGCGCCATATCGTCGATAAAAGCCGTTACCCTCGCCGGTGCAGATAAATTTTCATAGGCGTGCTCAGTCTGTTCCCGCTGCTGCCTGCCGGCCTGATGCCAAATCTCCGGACGCGATTCCGGCGGCAACAATTTCACTGCTGCGGGAATAATATTATTAAATACCTGGGCGCCTTGGCTGCCGCCAATAATCAATACGTGGCAGCGCGGGGAGTGCGTGGCAGACCGCGCTTCCGGCACCGGCAGCGCGAGAATTTCCGCGCGCACCGGATTGCCGACGTGGTGTGCGCCGGGCAACGCGCCAAAGGCATTGGGAAAACCGCACATCACCTTATGCGCCACCAGCGCTAACCAGCGATTGGTAAAACCGGCGATGGCATTTTGTTCATGCACCAACAAGGGTGTGCGCAATAACCACGCCATTAACCCACCGGGGCCGGCAACGAACCCCCCCATGGCCAGCACCGCCGCCGGTTGCCACCGTTGAATGATGCGCAATGCCTGCCACATCGCCAGCAATAATCGAAACGGCAATAATAACCAGTCCCATAATCTCTGCCGACGCAGGGCGCGTATCGTAATCCATTCCATGTTAAAACCGGCCGCCGGCACTACCCGCGCCTCCAGCCCTTTGCGCGTGCCCAGCCAAACCACGGTCACGCCATGTGCGCGCAAGTAATGCGCCACTGCCAGCGCCGGGAACACATGGCCGCCGGTTCCGCCCGCCATAATCAGCAACGTGCTCAATCGCCCGTCCTCATGGCTCAGCCTTCCTTCTCGTTTGGTAGACTTTCTCCAACCTTCTCGTTTGGTGGATTTTGTCCAGGGTGCGCACATCGCGCTCTATCCGCAGCAATAACCCGGCAAGAATGCAGCTCAGCAAGATGCTGCTGCCGCCATAACTCATAAACGGCAGCGTCAACCCTTTGGTCGGCAATACCCCCATGTTGACGCCCATATTCACCATCGCCTGGATGCCTATTAACAGTCCGATGCCGCAGCTCAAACGCGCCGCATATAAATGGCCGACACCTTCGGCCCGTCTGGAAATCACAAACGCGCGTACGATCAAAATCGCAAACAATGCTATCACCGCCAGCACGCCGACTAAGCCGAGCTCTTCGGCGATAATGGCAAGCAGAAAATCGGTATGGGCAGCGGGCAAATAAAATAATTTTTGTATGCTCCCGCCCAGGCCCACGCCCAACCATTCGCCGCGGCCAAAGGCGATTAACGCCTGCACCAATTGGAAGCCGCTGTTGAACGGATCCGCCCAGGGGTCTAAAAATCCGGTTACGCGCCCGAGTCGATAAGGAGAAATCAAGGTAAGCACAGCCATCCCGCCTATGCCGGCAGCGAGGGTCGCCATGAAATGCCAAAAACGCACGCCGGCCAAAAACAACATGCCGAACACCGTCAGGCAAATGACCACGACGGCGCCGAGATCCGGCTCCTGCAACAGCAGCATACCGATCACCGCCAGCACGATGCTGATCATCAGTATGCCGCGCGTAAAGTAACGCAACTCATCCTGCTTGCGCACCAAATAACCGGCGACATAGGCCAGCATAAACAACTTCACGAACTCGGAAGGTTGGATATTCATTAATCCCAGCCGCAGCCAGCGAGAACTGCCGTTCACATGCGCGCCGATGCCCGGCAACAACACAACCGCGAGCAACCCGATGCCTAACAACAAAAGATAAGGTCCGGTCTTCTCCCACCAATGCACCCGGCTATGCATAGCGAGAACCATGCACGCCACTCCCAGGCTCACATGCACAAAATGGTGCGCGAGATAGAACGTGCTGCTGCCGAGCGTACGCTCGGCGGTGGAAATCGATGCCGAGTAAACCATAATCAAGCCAAAAACCAATAAGATGCTGACGCTATACAATACCCACGGATCCCAGCTCGGCCGCGCCCGCCCGGCAACACGCGGCGCGGAGCCATCGTGATTTATCGGCAATGACGCCAAATTCATCGCGCCGGTATTCATCGCAGCATCTCCCGCACGGTCTGCGCGAATACCCTGCCTCGGTGCTCAAAGTTGTCGAACATGTCAAAGCTCGCGCATGCCGGCGATAACAGCACAATGTCTCCAGCACGCGCCAGCGATCGCGCCTGCGCTACCGCTGCTTGCATATCCACGGCGTACGCGACCTGCGCCGTATCTTCTAATGCAGCCTCGATCAGCTGCGCGTCGCGCCCAATTAAAATCACGGCGCGCGCGCGCCGCGCTACCGCGGCTTTTAATGGGGTAAAATCCGCACCCTTGCCATCACCGCCGGCGATTAATACTACCGGGCTGGTCATCCCGTTTAATGCCGCAACCGTGGCGCCGACATTCGTGCCTTTAGAGTCGTTGATCCAGCGCACGCCGTCGCGCTCTGCCACCAGCTCGGTGCGATGAGCCAGTCCTTTAAAATCAATCACCGCGCGCCGCATCGCCTCCAGCGGCACATCGCTGGCTTCGGCCAGCGCCATCGCCGCTAATACATTGGCTAAATTGTGCCGCCCTGGAATCGGCACCTGGTTGCACGCTAGCAGCGGGTGATCGCCTCGCACCAACCACTCCTCACCGGCACGAATGATAACGCCGTAATCTTGATTGTCCTGAGGCGCCGTAAGTCCAAACTGTACCAGCCGGCGCCCAGATTGAGCCATGCGCATTACACCGGGATCATCCCTATTAATCACCATCACACCGTCGCCGTGGAAGATGCGCGCCTTGGCGGCAGCGTACTCATGCACATCACGATAACGGTCCATGTGATCGGGCGTAATATTCAATACCGTGGCGGCGCGTGCATTTAAGCTGTGTGTAGTTTCCAACTGGAAACTGGACAGCTCCAATACATAAATATCCGGCGCGGCTTGCGTGAGCTGGGATAGCACCGGCACACCGATGTTGCCGGCGACACAGGTCGCCATACCGGCCTCGCGACACATCGCACCTACCAGGCTGGTTACCGTGCTCTTCCCGTTGGCGCCGGTAATCGCAACAATGGGTGCGCGCACTTCGGCCGCTCCCGACACCCTGGCCGCTATCGACGTCCTGTCTCGCGCGGCATTAGCGCGTCCCTGCGCGTCATCTCCCGCGAAGTCCAGGGATGGACGAGTGTCGCGGGAAGTAGGGAGCTGGGAGCGACCGGCACTTGTACTTCCCTGTACTTCGGCCGCTCCCGACATCCTGTCTCCCGCGGCACTTGTACTTCCCTGTACTTCGTTCACAAATAGCTCTATATCGCCCACCGCTCGCACGCCGGCGGCAAGCGCCTGAACAATGGCAGGCTCACGTAAAGAAACACCGGGACTGACCACCAAAAGATCGGCCTGGCGCAATAAGCGCCCGTCTAAACCGCCGGTATACAACTCCATGCCTGGAAATTCAGCGCGCAGCTCGGGCAATTTCGGCGGCTGTGGGCGCGTATCCATCACCGAAATGTGATAACCGCGCGGCGCTAAATAGCGCACACAGGAAAGCCCGGTCTGTCCCAGGCCGATCACCCATGCCTTCCTTCTCGTTTGCGAGACGTTGTCCTGCCCGCTTGGTCGATTCCCTCCCGCCCGCTGTAATTTATTCTGCGTCATGGTGCGCTTGCGCTCCGGACTATTCATTAACGAATCTTCAATGTTGCCAAGCCGATTAACACTAGAATCAAACTAATGATCCAGAAACGCACGATCACGCGCGGCTCCGGCCAGCCTTTTAATTCAAAATGATGATGCAACGGCGCCATGCGAAAAATCCGCTTACCGATTAATTTGAAAGAGGCGACCTGCAGCATCACCGACACGGTTTCCACGACAAAAATGCCGCCCATAATGAACAGCACGATCTCCTGGCGCACAACCACCGCGACCACACCCAAAGCCGCGCCCAAACCTAAGGCGCCGACGTCGCCCATAAACACCTGCGCCGGATAGGTATTGAACCAGAGGAACCCGAGCCCCGCGCCAACCAGCGCAGCGCAGAACACCAACACCTCGCCCACACCGGCGACATAAGGAATGCCGAGGTAAGAGGAGAAATTGGCGTTGCCGGTGACATAGGCAAAAATTCCCAAGCCGCCTGCCACCAGTACTGTCGGCATAATCGCAAGCCCATCCAAACCGTCGGTGAGATTTACCGCGTTACTTGAGCCGACAATCACCAGATAGGTCAAAAGAATAAAGCCGGGTCCGAGCGGAATAGAGACGTTTTTGAAGAACGGCACAATGAGCTGCGTCTCTACCAGGCTTTGCGCGGTATGGTAAAGAAATAGAGCGGCGGCCAAGCCTGCGACAGTCTGCCATAAAAATTTGGCGCGCACGCCGATGCCACGCGGATTCTTGCTGATCAATTTTTTATAATCATCGACCCAGCCGATGGCGCCGAATGAAAGCATGGTAAACAATGCCGCCCAGATAAAGCGGTTGCTTAAATCCGCCCACAGCAAAGTCGCGATAAACACCGATACCAGAATCAAAGTCCCGCCCATGGTCGGCGTACCGGCTTTGCTGAAATGCGTCTGCGGCCCGTCGCTACGCACGGTCTGGCCGATCTGATAAAAACTGAGTTTGCGGATCATGCCGGGGCCGATCCAAAAACAAATCACCAGCGCGGTTATCACTCCCAGGATCCCGCGCAGGGTTAAATAATGGAAGACGTTAAATACCGAGAAATCGCGCGCGAGCGACTCAAATAGATAGAGCAGCACTAAGTTTTCCCTCGGGGAATGTTGTCCGCGACGATCCCGGTCACTACGCGCTCCATTTGCATAATGCGCGAACCCTTCACCAACACGGTCATCTGCGGATGCATAATATTGCTTAAGGCCGCGACCAGCGATTCGTGATCGGGGAAATGCTGTCCGCTCTTGCCAAATGCCCGCACCGCCGCTAGGCTTAATTCTCCCAAGGCAAGCAAACGATCGATCCCGGCTTGGCGCGCGCGCTCGCCGGTTTGGCGATGCATTTCCAGCGCCGCCTCACCCAATTCGCCCATATCGCCGATTACCAATACACGCTCGCCTCCCGCCGCGCACAACACCTCGATGCCGGCGGCGACGGAGGCGGGATTGGCGTTATAGGTGTCGTCCCAGACCCGCGCGCCGTTTCGCCCCGGCTTTATCTCAAGCCGCCCCGGGACATTACGCAGCTTTTCCAGCCCGGCCCTGATGTCATTTAATTTTACTCCCGCCGCCAAGGCAGCCGCGGTCGCCGCCAGCGCATTAAGCACATTATGCTTTCCCGGCAACGGCAGACGCAGTTCACAGTTGCCCCGCGGAGTGCGCAGGCGCAATAAACTGCTTACCGCATCCAGAATAAATTCCGCGTTAATATCCGCAGGGTTTTGCAAACCGAAAGTTAAAATTGGCCGAGGCGTCGCCAGCTCCTTCCACAATCCGGCATAGGCGTCGTCGGTATTAATCACGGCGATGCCGTTGCTCTCCAAGCCGGCAAAAATCTCACCCTTGGCGCGCGCGACATGGGCAACATCGCCCAATCCGGCCAGATGGGCTCCGCCGGCGTTATTGATGACGGCGATGGTAGGTTTAACCATACGCGTCAGGTAATCGATTTCGCCGGCATGGTTCATACCCATCTCGATCACGGCATAATGGTCGCCGGCGTGCAGGCGCAAGAGGGTCAGCGGCACGCCGATATCATTATTAAGATTACCTTGTGTGGCCAGGCCAGGTCCGGTTTCGGCCAGGATCGCGGCGATCATATTTTTAATCGTGGTCTTGCCATTGCTGCCGGTAACAGCGATGACCGGAATTGAAAACTGCCGCCGCCGGTAAGCCGCCAACTGGCCTAAGGCCAAACGCGTATCCCTGACGCACACATTCGGCAACGTTGTCGCGCCGCCACGGCTCACTAAAGCGGCGGCCGCGCCCAGCTTCTCCGCTTCCGGCAAAAACGCGTGCCCATCAAAACGCGGGCCGCGCAAGGCGACAAATAAATCACCGCGCTTAAGCTTGCGCGTATCGCTGCTTACCGCCAGGAATTCAACATCTTTGCCTTGCAGTGGCGCATTGAGCACACGCGCGGCAGTCGCAATCGTCATCACGCCGCCTCTCCCAACAGGTCGCGCACAAACCGGCGATCGCTGAACGGCAAGCGCCGGTCGCCGATCTGCTGATAATCCTCATGCCCTTTGCCGGCCAGCAGCACAATATCATTGGGTTGCGCCTGCGTCAGGGCGAAGCGAATCGCTTCCGCCCGATCGGGTATGACTTTCACCTTCCCGAATGAGAGCGAAGGCGTCATACCGGCAACAATATCAGCGATGATTTGTTCCGGCGGCTCGTGGCGCGGATTATCGCTCGTCACCACCACGACATCGGCCAGGTTTTCCGCCAGTTTTCCCATCAGCGGGCGCTTACCGCGATCACGATTGCCGCCGCAGCCAAAGACGCACCAGAGCTTTCCTCCGGCGTGTTCGCGCAACGCCGACAGCACCTTCCTCAAAGCATCCGGCGTATGGGCATAATCTACCACTACGAGAGGCAGATGCGTGCCGCCGCCGAAGCATTCCATACGCCCGGCGATCGGCTTAACTTGATTTAACTTTGCGCTTGCCTCGGTGAAATTCAGATCCATCGCCACCAGCGCCCCCAGGACCGCCAACAAATTTTCCGCATTAAACCGCCCCAACAGCTTGCTATGTAAATGCACCGGGCCCGCGGGAGTCGTCACTTTTAATTCCAATCCACTGGGCAACGTCCGTACTGTCAGCGCCCTGACCTCGCCCTGTTCAAAACCAAAGCTCAGTGTTTTTACCCGGCCGGCGAGCTTGCCGATAAGCGTCTGTCCAAACACATCGCCGCTGTTGACGACCGCAAACCGCAGGCCGTCAAAATCAAACAGGCGCGCCTTAGCGGCAGCATATGCCGCCATATCGCCATGATAATCGAGATGATCGCGGGTAAGGTTAGTGAATATCACGCCGCTGAATCTGACGCCTTCGACCCGCCCTTGTTCAAGCGCATGGGAGGATACTTCCATGCATACGTGCGTCGCGCCGGCACGCACAAAGTCGGCTAACAGTTGATGCAGGTGAACTGCATCCGGCGTCGTGTGGCTGCCGGTCTGCAAGGCATCGGGAAAACCGTTGCCCAAGGTGCCGATCAGTCCGCAGCGCGCGGAGGCCCGATCCAACACCTGCGCCAGTAATTGCGTGCAGGTGGTTTTGCCATTCGTGCCGGTTACGCCGATGATAACCAGCCGATGCGAGGGCGAACCGAAAAAGCGATCGGCAATGATGCCTACATGCATACGCAAATCGCTAAGCTTAAACATCGGTACGGGAAAATCAGGAATCGAGCCGCCGCCATCCGGCTCCAGAATCACGGCGGCCGCGCCGCGCGCGGCGGCATCGGCAATAAATGCGCGGCCGTCCTGGCTTATGCCGGGTACGGCCAGAAACAACCAGCCCGGCTGTACTTGCCGGCTGTCTTGCGTAATTCCGCTTATCTTCCGGTCCTGTGCCGCCGGCACGTCGATCAGCCCGGATAAAAGTTCGCTTAAAAGCGGGCGCGCGGCGCTTGTCATCAGGTCACTCCGTCCGGAGCCTGCACTACCCCGGGCGCTGGATCCAAGACCGGTCTGTCCGGTTCATCCGGCGCGATATTCAACAGGCGCAAAGCGCCGCTCATCACCTTACTGAACACCGGGGCGGCAACTTCACCGCCAAAATATCCCCCACGGCCCGGCTGATCAATCGTGACCACCATCACCAAACGGGGATCGGAGGCGGGAGCAAACCCGGCAAAAGAAGCGAAATAAGCATTTTCGGCGTAGCCATCAGCGCCGAGTTTGTGCACCGTGCCGGTCTTTCCGGCCACCCGATAATGCATGACCCGCGCGAGCTTCCCGGTGCCGTCATTGCTCACCACCATTTCCAGCATGCGCCGGACCGCGCGCGCATTGGTCTCCGCCATGACCCGCCGTCCTTTCACCTCAGAGTCGCGGCGCAATAGCGTAACCGGCATTAAAATACCGTTGTTCGCCAAGCCGGTGTAAGCGCGCGCCAACTGCAGCGGGGTGACGGAAAGACCATAGCCGAAGGACAGGGTCGCTTGTTCAATCGGCACCCAATGCTTGGCGGAAGTAAACCGGCCGACGGATTCACCGGGCAACTCGGCTCCGGTGTAATCGCCAAACCCGACTTCATGAAACAGCTGCCACATTGCCGACTTGTTCAGCGCCAACCCAATCTTGCTTGCGCCGACGTTACTCGACTTTTCGATCACCTCAGCCACCGTCAAGCGGCCGTAGTCGCGCGCATCGCGAATAAAATACTGGCCTACCTTATAAATGCCGGGAGCGGTCTCGACCAGGGTGCCAGGTAAAAATTTTCCGCTCTCGAGCGCGGCCGCAACCGTAAATGGTTTTACGGTTGAGCCCGGCTCGAACACATCCGTAACCGCCCGATTCCGAAACAGGGGGCTGCGCAGGTAAGTACGGTTATTGGGGTTGAACCCCGGCTCATTGACCATCGCCAACACCTCGCCGGTGCGCGCATCGAGCACTACGGCGCTGCCGCCCCGGGCGCCGTGGGCCGCGACCGCGGCTTTTAATTCGCGGTAGGCAAGGTACTGAATGCGCCGGTCCAGGCTGATGGTTAAATCTTTGCCCGGCACCGGCAGCGCGATGCTTTCCACCGTTTCCACCATATTGCCCAGGCGGTCCTTTAGTATACGCTTCTTGCCCGGGATACCGCGCAGCCAGGCGTCATAAGCGAGCTCCAGACCTTCCTGGCCTTGGTCATCGACGTTGGTAAATCCGACAACGTGTCCGGCAATTGCGCCGGCGGGATAATACCGCCGGTATTCCTTTTGCAGCGCGACGCCGGGGATCTTCAGCGCCATCACACGTTCAGCCAGTTCCGGCGTCACTTGCCTTTTAAGGTACATAAACTCGCGCCCGCTGTTTTTGCTGATCTGGCTGATCAACTCTTGCCGGCTTAAGTCTAATAATTTTATCAGCGCGGGCCATTGTTCCTGGGCTAAATTTAATTCCGCCGGGTTCGCCCAAACACAATCCACCGGCGTGCTGATCGCGAGCGGTTCACCGTTCCGATCGAGGATCATCCCGCGATGAGAGGCATCTTCGACGATGCGCAAATAGCGCGCATTCCCCTGCTCTTGCAGATAGCCGGAGTGCCACACCTGCAAATAAACCGCGCGCGCGGCGAGTAAGGTCATGGCAACCAGCATGATGCTTAGCACCAGCCAGTAACGCAGCAGGTGGGGATAAGGCGCGCGCTTCACGGCGTTGCCTTGGGTTGACTGGCCGGCACGAGGATGATTTGCTCCGGCTTCGGCAAGACCATGCCAAGCTGGGTGCCCGCAAGTTCTTCCACACGCCGGTGCTGCGACCACGCGCCTTGCTCGAGTAACAACTGTCCCCATTCGGTATCGATCGCATCCCGTTGCGTCTGCAGATTTTGTAATTCGGCTGAGTACAAGCGATTACGGTGGCGTAACTCGATCACGGCGGCGGAGGCTAATACTACCGCCATGATGAGCAGGATGAATTTTTTATCCATGGGCCGGCGCTATCCGTTCCGCGGCGCGTAAGACCGCACTGCGGGCGCGCGGGTTTTGCTTAATCTCGGCCGCACTTGCACGCATCGCCTTGCCCCGCAAGCGCAGGCGTGGCGTCAACATAGAATGCCGCACCGGAAGATCGGCGGGAAATGGATCGCCTTTGGCTTCCTTGTGCATAAAACGTTTAACCAGGCGATCCTCGAGCGAATGAAAGCTGATGACGGCGAAACACCCGTCGGGCGCGAGCACGTCCAAACATTGTGGCAGCGTCATCTCCAGTTCGGCAAGCTCTCGGTTCACGTGCATGCGTATGGCTTGGAAACTGCGTGTGGCCGGGTCTTTGCCCGGCTCGCGGGTTGGCACCGCAGCGGCGATAATCTCCGACAGTTTGGCGGTGGTCGTAATCGGCTGCACGGCTCTTTGATTTATTATCATCTTCGCGATGCGCTTGGCAAAACGCTCTTCACCCAAGGTTCGTAAAACCGCAGCAATCTCTGCTTCTTCCGCGCTGTTAATCCATTGAGCGGCCGATATACCAACTTCGGGGTCCATGCGCATATCCAGCGGGCCCGGCTTTTGGAAGCTAAACCCGCGCGCCGGATCATCCAACTGCGGCGACGACACCCCGAGGTCCAGAACAATGCCGTTGACGCGTCCTACCCAACCCGAGTGCATTACATACTGCTTCAGCATGGAAAATCTTCCTCTCATAATTGAAAAGCGCGCGTCGCCGCCGAATCTTTTTTGCGCCGCGGCCACTGCTTGAGGATCCCGGTCTATCGCCAGCAAATGCCCGCGCACGCTAAGTCGATCCAGAATAGCGGCGGCATGTCCGCCCCGCCCGTAAGTGGCGTCTATATAAATGCCGTCACTCTGAACCTTCAGGGCCGCCATTACTTCCTCCAATAAAACCGGAAGGTGTGGTAATTCACTCGCCTGCGAACTTAAAGAGATAAAGACTCCATCTCCGCCGGCATCTCTCCCCCTGCCGTCTCCGCCAGCCATTCCGCGCGACGCGTATTCCACTCGGACTCATCCCATAACTCAAACTTATTACCCTGGCCGATGAGCACCACCGATTTTTCCAACTTGGCAAATTCACGCAACGGCGGCGGCAATAAAATTCGCCCGTTACCATCGAGCTCGCACTCGGTAGCATGACCGATTAACAGCCGTTGCAGCCGCCGTGCTTGCGCGTTGAAGCTCGGCAGCTTAACGAGCTTGCGCTCGATCTCTTCCCAATCGGGAAGCGGATACAGCAATAGACAATGGTCGCGGTCGACCGTGAGCACCATTTGTCCGGCGCAATGCTGCATCAGACCGTCGCGATACTTGGTCGGAACGGCTATGCGCCCTTTGTCGTCGAGGTTTAAGGTGTTGACGCCGCGAAACATGACTCTTTCACTTGATGGCTCGTAATCCACAATTATCCACATTTTCCCACTAAATTACACTATAGATAGCCGAGCGCCCTGGTGTCAAGAAATCAATCCCACCATAGGGAAAAATAAACTTTGTATTACAAAAGCTTACAAGTGAATCGCGGGGCTGGATGGCAAAGGCTAAGCTATAATCAGCGCAGGTGGTTGACTAACTGTTGGATGAGTTGAGAGATTTGCTCGTTAATTTTAGCGTCTTTGATAACGCGCCGGTCGCATCAAACGCCTCATGCGCGCACCCCGCGCCCCAGGCTTGACCCGTCGCGCCTGGACAGTGCACCATTGTCGTCACGTCCACTGGAAACGTCGCGATCGGGGTGAAATCGGGCTGCAGCCGCAATTTCTGGGGCGACTTCGGCGGCAACACGTTCCGGGACGGGCTGCTGCCCAGCTTGAACGAAACTGAACTACATTAGGTTCATGCTGAAGCGCAACCGGACATTCCTTGCGCGACGTGTGTAATTTATCTGCATCGCAAGGCGACTGGCCAATGGCTCAAAACTAAACCGGCGAGCTAACGGGCCGGACGTCCCTCAAAAGGCACTGAACGCCAAACGAAATGAAAGTGCTATACGTCCGCGGCACTTATGCTGGGAGGCCCATGGAAGCCAGGAAAAATCCGAAGAAACCGCAAGACCTGAATGGGGCGTTGCGGCAGTACAAGGAACGCTTCGAAAGCCTTATCGGGCACTCGTCCGATTGGTACTGGGAGCAGGATGAAGCCTACCGCTTCACCGTGGTCACGGGCAGTAACCTGAACCTGACCGGAATCGATCCTAAACAAGTTCTCGGCACGGCTCGCTGGGACCGCGGTGCGGTCCCTGTTGGCGACGACGGCAGCTGGGATAAGCACAAGGCGACGCTCGAAGCGAGACAACCCTTTACCGATTTCGTTTTCAAGTGCGTCAATCTGAGGGGGGAGCTGCGCTACATCAGCACCAACGGGCAACCGATATTCGACGACAAAGAGCGGTTCAAGGGCTACCGCGGCATCGCCAGGGACATCACCGAGAGCAAGCGCGCCGAAGAGCTGCTGAGGTTGGAGCATACGGTGAACCGCTCCCTTACCGAGGCAGACAGCGCTGCGGGGGCGCTCGAAGCAGCGATCCGCGCCGTGTGCGAAACGGAGAATTGGGAATGCGGCCGATACTTTCGCTGGGACGAGAAGGCTGGCGTGCTGCGTTTCGGCGAATCCTGGGGTGTGCCGGAACCCGCGATCCAACAATTTATCGATCGGTCGCGCGGAATTATTTATAAACCGGGCGTCGGGTTGATGGGCCGGGCGTGGCAGTCGGGCCAACCCCTTTGGGTCGCCGATGTCACCAAAGATACTCGTGCGGTGCGGTCGGCTTTTACAGACGATCTCGGAATACGCGGCGGCTTCGTCTTTCCGATCGTATCGGAAGGAAAACCGATCGGCACGCTCGCTTTCAACAGCCGTGAAGTCCGCGAGCCGGAAGAGCGGCTGATGCAGGCGATAGGTGTGATCGGCAGTCAGATCGGCCAGTTTGTGCAACGCAAGCAGGCGGAGGAAGAGCTACGCCGGTTCCGCGCCGCAATCGACGTGTCGGCGGATCTGGTCTTGCTCGTCGATCCGGCAAGCATGCTGTATGTCGATGCCAACGAAACGGCATGCCGGGCGCTGGGCTACAGCCGCGAGGAGTTGCTGGCGATGGGCCCGCACGACGTCTTCTCCGTATCGCGCGAAGATCTGGCGCGACTCTACGATCGCTTGATCGCCGGCGACCTGAGTCAAACGTCAGCGGAGGGCTGGTACTGCCGCAAGGATGGATCGCGGTTTGCCGTCGAATCGGTCCGCCGCGCCGTGCCTTCCGCGAAAGGGCATATCATTGTCGCCGTTGGGCGCGACATCGGCGAGCGCAAGCGCGCGGAGCAGTTGCTGAAGCTCGAGCATACGGTGACCCGCTGCCTCGCCGAGGCGGACAGCCTTGGAGCCGCGCTCCAATCGGCGATTCGCGCCATCTGCGAAACCGAAGGTTGGGACTGCGGCCGCTACCTTCGCGTGGACGAGCGGGCCGGGGTGCTGCGCCTCGGCGAGGCCTGGGGAATCCAAACCGAGGCCATTGAGCGCTTTCTCGCGTCGTCACGCGATGTGACCTACTCTTCGGGCGCCGGCCTGGCTGGCCGGGTTTGGCAGTCAGGCCAATCAGTGTGGCTGGCCGATATTGGGGAGGACACGCGCGCCGCACAAATATCCCTTATTCGCGAACTCGGCTTGCATGGAGCCAGTTATTTCCCGGTCATCTCGGAAGGAAAGACGATTGGAGTGCTCGCGTTCAACAGCCGTGAAGTGCGCGAACCGGACGAGCGGCTGCTGCAGGCGGTTCGAGCCATCGGCAGCCAGATCGGCCAGTTCGTGCAGCGCAAGCAGGCCGAAGAGGTGGTGCGCGAGAGCGAGGAGCGCTTCCGCGGCCTGACTGCGCTTTCCTCTGACATGTACTGGGAGCAGGACGATCAGTTCCGCTTCACCTCGATGACCGGGCGCGGTTCGGAACGTGTCAACGTTCGAGGCTTTCCGCTTCTCGGCAAAAAACGTTGGGAACAGAACTACGTTAACATGACCGCGGACGCGTGGGCCGAACATATGGCGCTTCTCGAGGCGCACAAGCCGTTCCGCGAAATGGAGTTGTGCAGGCCCGATGAAGCCGGCAAGAAAGTCTGGATCAGCATCAGCGGCGAGCCGGTATTCGACCAGTCCGGCACCTTCACGGGCTATCGCGGCGTCGGCAAGGACATCACCGAGCGCAAGCTGGGCGAGGAGCGCATCCAGTATCTCGCCAATCACGATGCCCTGACGTCGCTTCCGAACCGCGCGAGATTCAGCGACACGCTGAACCTCGCGATTCAGAACGCGCGGCGCTATCGCCGCAACTTTGCGGTGTTGTTCATTGATCTGGACCGCTTCAAGAACATCAACGACACTCTCGGGCACGAGGCCGGAGACAAGCTGCTTCTGGAAATGGGCCTGCGGCTAACGCAGACGGTGCGCACGAGCGACGTCGTCGCCCGCCTGGGCGGCGACGAGTTCGTGGTGCTGAGCCAGGAGGTGGGCGAGGCCAAGCAGGTCGAGACGGTCGCGCGCAAGATCCTTTCCGCTCTCATCAAGCCGATGTTCATCCAGGGCCAGGAGTGCAGGGTGACGGCGAGCATCGGCATCTGCATATACCCGGCGGACGCCCAGGACGAGCAAGCGCTGATGAAAAACGCCGACATTGCCATGTACCGCGCGAAGGAGGCTGGCAAGAACACCTACAAGTTCTACTCCGAGGAGACCAACCTCCACTCGTTCGAGCGGATGGCGATGGAGACGAGCCTGCGCCGCGGCCTGGAGCGCAACGAGTTTTTCCTCCACTATCAGGCCAAGCTCGACCTAAACACAGGGCAGATCACCGGCGTGGAAGCGCTGGTGCGCTGGCAGCATCCCGATCTCGGCATAGTCCCGCCCGCCCGTTTCATTCCGCTCGCCGAGGAAACCGGACTGATCGTGCCTATCGGAAAATGGGTGCTGAATACCGCTTGCACGCAGAACGTCGCCTGGCAGCGGGCGGGTCTGCCGCCTTTGCTCATGGCGGTCAACCTGTCGGCGCGCCAGTTCACCGATGAAGACCTTCTCAATGACATCGCCGCCGCGCTTGAGAATAGCGGAATGAAACCGGAACTACTCGAACTCGAGCTCACCGAGAGCATGATGATGCAGAACGCCGAGCGGGCGGGCGAGGTGCTTGCCGACATCAAGCGGATGGGTGTGCGGCTCGCCATCGATGATTTCGGAGTCGGCTATTCCTCGCTTACTCACCTCAAGCGCTTTCCGATCGACACGCTGAAAGTGGACCAGTCCTTCATCCGAGGCATTCCCCAGGATCTCGAGGACAAGGCGATCACCAAGGCGATCATCGCCATGGGCAAGAGCCTCAACCTCACGGTCGTCGCCGAAGGGGTGGAAACGCTGGAGCAAGAGACGTTCCTGCGCGATCACGCCTGTGATGAAACGCAGGGCTATTACTTCAGCAAGCCCATTACCAACGATCAGTTCGCCGAGCTGCTGCGCAAACGGATTGATTCCTCGAAACAATAGCCGGCACGACGACGATCGCGCGCGGCTCAGTTAGCTGACCAACGTGCAAGGTCTCGCAACAGCACGGAATTGTTGGGATCTAACGCTAAATATTTCTCGTGCCGCTCTATCCGGTCAGTGATGTTTTCAGTCATTATTGGTATCCGATACCGAGTACTTTCAATAATTTTGATTAACAGATATCGCTCCTTAAACGCCACCGGCGGGCAATCCCTGTTTTTCCGTTGCCATCATAAAGCGGCAGCGCTAATTCCCTTAAATCGACCAGGTCAACGTTAGCTCCAGCCTATTCCGTCGCCCGTATGGCGATACGCAGCAGTTTACGGTTATAAGAACCGGTACGCATGCTGCCGGCGACAGCGAGAACAACGGAGGAGGCGTTAGCCATCCTGCAATTATGCCACGTATGATGTTAAATACTATGGACAAGAAAAAGAATAAAGAAAGAAGGAGTCAGCCGATAAGCCGGGTTCTGTCGAGGGCAGCCATTCATCTAGGACGCCTGTCGCCAGACGCCTCAAGCAACCTACCCGGGAACGGCGCGGGCCACGTCATTGTTCCCCTATTTGGTCTTGCTCCGGGTGGGGTTTGCCGTGCCGTTGATGTTACCACCAACGCGGTGCGCTCTTACCGCACCATTTCACCCTTACCTAAAATTAAAGGCGGTATCTTTCTGTTGCACTTTCCGTGGGCTCGCGCCCCCCAGGTGTTACCTGGCACCCTGCCCAGTGGAGCCCGGACTTTCCTCTGCATTTCGCAATGCAGCGACTGCCTGGCCGACTCCTAAAAACCAGTATACCAGATTCCCTTCTCGTTCTTTTGGAAGTTTCCGTTTCGATTTTTAGTTCTGTTCTGGCGTTAGCAGGATGCTGAAAAACTCGTTTTTCCGCACCCTGCGATTTCAACAACCTGTTAGCTAAACCCGCGCCCGCTGCTGTCCCACCGCCCAAAGCGGCAGGATAATCATCAGAATGCCGAGCACAACCATGTTTTGCGTCGGCCGTCCCGCTATGCTAAAACCCAACACCCACGGAGAAATAATCAGCCAGATGCCTAAAACCAGGTTAATCCATTCTTCCCAGCGCTCCCAGGTATAAAGCTCAATGAGCGATAACACGACAATGGCGATACCGATGATGTAGGCATTGGTCGCGGCGCCGGTCACATCGGAATAACTAAGCAGCCAGGGAGAGAAAAAGAGCCATACCCCTAATACAAGTTCAGCCTAATCTTGCCATCGTGTTGTCATACATGCCTCCTTTTACTCAGGATGAAAACCAGCTCAATGCGCCTTAACTCGGCGAAAAGTATCGGACGAAGGTCGGGGATTAGTTGCAGAGACCACCCTTCCGTCGCTTAGCAGGGTGATGAAAAACTCGTTTTTCAGCACCCTGCCGTGGCCGCTTTTTGCTTTGCGTGTTGACAATTTCTCCGGGAGAGACCGCCTGGCCACGTTTCTGCCACGAATTGTGCCCATGAACCGGGCGGTCTCTCCCTCACCCGGCCCTTCGGATCGCCTTCTCCCGGTGGGAGAGGGAAAGTCGGTGCGGCCTCCGGCCGCAGGTTCATGGGTAGAGTGGGCGCTACCTGGTAGCACCCGGAGGGCGAGGACCAGGGGCGAAGCGGATCAAGAGGAAGGTCCGGTGGACCTTCCTCCCGCTGAGCGGGTTGGGTTCGCCATGGAAGGCGAACCCCGGCTTTCGCGCACAGCCGGGACTGCAAAGCGAAGAAAGGTCCGAGTCAAAAAGGCCACGGAGGGACTTTTTCAACAACCTGCTAGGCGCGCAGCGAAGATCGTAGGCCGGCACCGTCTTGAGTGACGTGGCTTAGGCTCAAATCCGTGCCATAAACAGCCCGGTAGCGCGTGGTAACATCTTCCCAGTTCCACAAATTCCACACCGCCTCGAAAAACTTCGTCTTCTCGGAACGGTACTGCAGATAGTAGGCATGCTCCCAGGCATCAAGCACCAGCAAAGGGATGCTGCCCTGTGAGGTTTCGGATTGATGATCGTGGATTTGAATCGTGATCAGACCAGAACTGACCGGATCCCAGGCAAGCGCCGCCCAACCTGATCCCATGATGGTAGAGGCGGCCCGAATCAATTGATTTTTAAACGTTGGAAAAGAACCAAAGTCACGCTCGATCTGGTCCGCCAGATCGCCTTGCGGCTGGTCACCGCCATCGGCGGAAAGATTTTGCCAGAACATGGAATGCAGAATATGACCGGATACATTAAATGCGAGCGCGCGTTCGAGCGTAGCAATTTTCGCGAAATCATTTTTCTGCTGCGCCTCGTGCAGTTCATCCAGCGCCTGATTCGCGCCGTTCACATACGTTCGATGATGCTTATCATGATGAAGCTGCATATTCTCACCGGAAATGTGCGGTTCCAGTGCGCTATAGTCATACGGAAGGTCGGGCAATACGTATTTATTCAAGGTAAAACTCCTTTCCCCCCATCATAGCTAAAATCACACACGCGACTATTTTTCCCATGCAAAAAAATATTAACTCATTCTCTTGCTTGTCTACAAGCTGAGCACAATACTTCTCTTATCCGGCGAAAGTTCAGGAAAGTACTGCTGAGACCGTTTATCGTCCCGAGTTGAACTTACGTCTGTGATCTGGTCTGAATATAATAGATTCGTGCTCAACTTGAAATTGTTAGGAATATTTTGTATTGAAGAAAAATGACCCCCTGGAAAAAAATTTTAATTAAAAATTCTCTTGCATACCTGGAGAGAAAAGGGCTAACTATAAACGGATATGAAAATCAGATCGAAAAAAACAACAAAGAGGAAACCGCCATGAGTATAGATTAACTACGAGGAGTCAGTTATGACCGAAAATACATCATTTACCGACGTGATCGAGAAGGACCGTGCTAACCGTGAAAGCCTTGAGTGGCGCGGAACATTTTTGGAATATTTAGAGAGGGTTAAAGCCGACCCATCGATCACAAAACTGTCACATAAGCGGATCTACGATGTCATTATGCAGCAGGGCGCTGCCGACATCACCGATTCCAGTGATCCCAGGGTCAAAACCCTGTTCAGCGACGAGCCCGTCAAAGTTTATTCTTTTTTCAGCAATGAGTTCTTCGGGATCGAGCCTACGCTTGCCCAGGTTGTTCGTTACTTCCATTCCGCGTCCATGCATGGCGAGGAAAGCCGCCAGGTTCTGTATCTGATGGGGCCGGTAGGCGCCGGCAAAAGCTCTTTGGTGGAACGCACACAGCGCGGCCTGGAACAAGCGAACCCGATTCATGCTATTGAGGGTTGCCCGATGGCAGAAGAACCTCTGCATCTGATCCCGAAGCATCTGCGCGATGAATTCGAGAAAATGCTTGATCTGCACATCGAAGGCGAGCTTTGCCCGGTGTGCCGCTACCGGCTAAAGGAAGAATTCAAGGGACGTTATGAAGAAGTCCCGATCGCCACCATCTCCTTCTCCAGGCACGACCGCCGCGGCATCGGTGTAGTGCCGCCGGTGGATCCGAACAACCAGGACACTTCGGTGCTGATCGGCTCCGTCGATATTTCCAAGCTGGATACCTTTTCCGAGGGTGACCCGCGGGCGTTGGACCTGAACGGCGCGTTCAATGTCGGCAATCGCGGCATGACCGAGTTCATCGAGGTATTCAAGAATGAACCGGAATACCTGCATACCATGATCACCGCGACGCAGGAAAAATTCATTCCCGCGCCCGGTCGCCACGGCACGGTATATGTCGATACCTGCATCGTTGCGCATTCCAACGAGGCGGAGTGGCAACGCTTCAAAGGCGATCCCACCAACGAGGCGTTTCTGGACCGGATTGTGGTGGTCAAAGTGCCGTATAACCTGCGGCTGTCGGAAGAGATCAAGATTTACAAAAAGCTGCTGGATAAATCGGACTTCCGCGCGCATATCGCACCGCATACGCTCGAGATTACGGCAATGTTCGCCATCTTAAGCCGGCTGGACTCCAGCAACAAATGCGATTTAATGACGAAGCTGCGCCTCTATGACGGCGAAGAGGTGGTGGAAAAAGGCAAAACCGTCAAGGTCAACATACGTGAATTGCGTGAGGAGGCGCGGCGCGAGGGCATGTTCGGCATCTCGCCGCGATTCATCATGAAGGCGATCGACAATGCCTTGGCGGAAAATAGCGGCGGGATCAACCCTATCAATGTGCGCGAGGCGCTCATCAACATGGTCAAGAGCGGCGACCTGCCGGATGATATGCGCAAACAATACCTGGAGTTCCTGCAGGGGACGCTGCATAAGATTTATCTGGAGATTCTGGAGAAAGAGATCACCAAGGCTTTTGTTTACTCTTATGAAGAACAGGCAGAGGCATTGTTCGAGAATTACCTGGATCACGCCGAGGCCTATGTCAATAAAACCCGCATCAAGGATCACAACACCGGCGAAGAATTGCAGCCGGATGAAGGCTTTCTCAAATCGGTGGAAGAGCAGATCGCCATCGTCGGTTCCGCCGCTCATGGGTTCCGTCAGGAAGTCATGGCCTACTTATGGGCCAAGAGCCGGCGCGGTGAGAAGGTCATCTACCATTCTTACGAACCTTTAAAAGAAGCGATCGAGAAAAAACTGATGAGTTCGGTGCGCGAGATGAGTCGCGTCATCACCAAAGCCCGCACCCGCGATAAGGAGCAGTTGAAAAAATATAACGATCTGGTGAAGGCACTATTCGCGCGCGGCTACAACGAGAGTTCCGCGGAAGTGATACTCAAATATGCCGCAAACCACCTGTGGAAGGATTAACGGGCGCGTCCATGAGTGATGCGGTATTTCGTCCTTATTCGGAATCCGATGCGTTGCGCTCCGATCGCGCCGCGCAAGATCGTCTGCGCCACCGGCAAAAAGTGCGCGAGGCGATCCGGGAAAACGTCGGCGATATTATCGCGGAAGAATCCATCATCGGCCAGAGCCGTGACAAGATTGTCAAAGTACCGATCCGCGGCATTCGCGAATACCGTTTCATTTTCGGTGACGATGTCGCCGGCGTCGGCACCGGCGACGGCGACACCCAGCCGGGCCAGGTGGTAGGTAAAGCCGAAGGCGAAGGGCAGGAACCCGGTGCGCCCGGCGGTCAGCCCGGCATGGATTACTACGAGACCGAGATCACGTTGGAAGAATTGGTCGATATCATGTTCGAAGATCTGGAGTTGCCGGACATGGAGCGCAAAAAGCTGCGTGAGGTTCCGGTAGACAGCACGCGCAAACGCAAGGGGTTTCGCCGGGTCGGCATCAGTATCCATCTGGATAAGAAACGCACCGCCATATCGCGCATCCGGCGCAAAGTCGCGCGCCGGGTAACTGTCGCTCTCGATAACGATGAAGAGCGGTTTCCGTTCCACCGCGATGATCTCACATATCGCCGGTTGGTGCGCGATGTACGCTTCCAGTCAAACGCAGTTGTGTTGTGCATCATGGACACCTCCGGCTCCATGAACACGCAAAAAAAATATCTCGCCCGCAGCTTCTTTTTCCTGTTATACCAATTTGTGCGTACGCGCTATCACAATGTCGAAGTCGTGTTCATCGCGCATGACGCGCATGCGCGCGAAGTGAGCGAAGAAGAGTTTTTCACCAAAGGCGAATCCGGCGGCACTCTGATCTCGTCCGGCTACAACAAGGCGTTGGAAATCATCCAGGAGCGCTATTATCCGTCGCTCTGGAACATTTACGCCTTTCATTGCTCGGACGGCGACAATTGGGGCGGCGATAACGCCGCCACCTTGGAGGCGGCGCAAACGCTTTGTGAGATCTGCAACCTGTTCGGCTACGGTGAGATTAAACCGCTCAATTCCGGCTCCTACGGCGCCTCCCTGATTGACCTGTTTGATAAGATCGACGCCCCCAACTTTGATGCTGTGATTATTGAAAACAAAGAAGACATCTGGCCAAGCTTCAAGGAATTCTTGTCACGCGAGCGCGCGCAGGAGGCTGTCGGCTGAGATCACACCATGATGATGCGCAATTGGATTATCAAGGATCTGGAATATTGGGAAGCAAAAATCCGCGATAAGGCCGAAGAATTCGGTCTATCCCGTTTCCCACAAGAATTTGAAGTGTGTGATCACGAGCAGATGCTGGGCTATATGGCCTATCAGGGCATGCCCGCGCACTACCCCCACTGGTCCTTCGGCAAGGCCTATGAAAAGCTCAAAACCCTGTACAGTTACGGCGTATCCGGCCTGCCGTATGAAATGGTCATCAACGCCAATCCGACGCTGGCATATCTCATGCGCGAAAATTCCCTATGCCTGCAAATCCTGACCATCGCGCACGTCTACGGGCATAACGATTTTTTTAAAAACAATTTTATGTTCCGCGATTCGCGCCCGGAGCTCGCCATCAGCCATTTTAAACTGCGTGCAGACCGGGTGCGGCGGTATCTCGAAGATCCTTCCATTGGTTTGCAAGCGGTTGAGGAGATCTTGGATGCGGCGCATGCGTTGTCGCTGCAATGCCGCCGGCACACGGCAATTCGCAAGCTGGCGCCCGAGCAGCAGAAGGAGCAGGCGTTAGCAGCGGCTGAGCTGCCGCACGATCCGTTCGAACGCGTCCACAAACCGCGCGTTTATCAAGCGCCGGATCTGATGAAGGTGCCGTTGGAGCCGGAAGAGGATGTTTTGTCGTTCATTGCTGAAAACCAGCCTTATTTAAGTGAGTGGCAGCGAGACCTGTTGCACATTGTGCACGAAGAGACGCAGTACTTCTTGCCGCAGATCGAAACTAAAATTATGAATGAGGGTTGGGCCAGCTACTGGCATCATCGGATTATGAACAACCTCGATCTGCCGCAGGAACTGCATCTGGAATTTCTGGTGCACCACAACCAGGTGATCCGTCCGCATCCCGGCGGGCTCAATCCCTACCACCTTGGTTTCAGTGTCTGGCAAGACATTTATCGCCACTACCGTGAGCCGACGGCGGATGAAATTGAAAAATACGGCGCGCCGGATAAGAGCGGCGATGAAAAAATATTCGAAGTGCGGGAGACGGACCGAGACATCTCTTTCCTGCGCCGGTTTTTAACCGAAGAGCTCATGCGCACGCTGGATATGTATGAATACCAGCGCGAGGACGATAAGTTTGTCGTCTCGCAAGTCTCGGATGAGGACCATTGGCACATGGTAAAGGAAACCTTGCTTAAAAACGTGGGCATGAGCACGGTGCCGGTCATTCGCATTATGGACGCGGACTATCAGCATAACCGCGTACTGCTGCTGAAACACGAGCACGATGGCCGCGGTCTGCAGCCGGAGTACCTGGAAAAAACTTTAGCTTACGTCCATCGGCTATGGGGCCGGCAGGTGCTGCTGGAAACACTGATGAAAGAAAAGCCGGCGATCTTCTCCTACGATGAAAACGGCTTCCACCAAATCAGAAACTGATTTGGTTAGTTTAACTATATTCACCGCGAAGCCTTCTTGTAAGTTCCAATCAATTCGCCCTGGGCCAGGATATGGCCTTGCATGGCCTGCTCGAGCTGGACTTTAGTAGGCTTGCCTAAATCGGGGAGCACAATATCCAACGCATATAGCTTGTGAAAGTAACGATGGCGCCCGATGGGCGGACAGGGGCCGCCATAACCGGTGCGCTTCCAATCATTCACACCCTCTTTGGTGCCCGTAGGCAAGTTTTTTGAACCGACCGCTTCCGGCAAGCCGGTACTAACGGGCGGGAGATTGTAGAGTAACCAATGCACCCAGGTCATCTTTGGCGCGGCCGGATCGGGCGCGTCCGGATCATCGACAATCAAAACCAGGCTTTTCGCTTCCTTGGGCACACCGGACCAGGTAAGCGGGGGCGAAATGTCTTTACCCTCACAGGTATACTCTACCGGAATTTCGCCCTTATGGGCGAACGCGGATGAGGTCAGTACAAGCGTCATAATGAGCGCCATGGGAGCCTCCTGTTCTTTGCGGCGTATTTTACGCCGGAGACAATAAATTAAAACAGCAACGAAAGGATGATTTTCTGCCGGGCTCACTAATCCTACAACTTTTGCACTAAATCAAAGAAACTTTTTGGTCTTAAGGATCTGTAAGTCATAACTAGTGTCGCGTCCTATCAATAACTTTATCTATATTAGGCACTGCACCATCCCTCTTCCCTTCCTGTGTCGCCTGGATGAAGGCCAGACGCGCCGAAATCCGGGGGCCTTCGGTAGATCTATCCAATCCTGGAGACAAACTATACCGAAACGTACAAATGCACCACGGGGAGACCCTCTCTCTGGAGTGGTGCCAATCTTAGCGGTAACATAGCCGGCCGGGCTCGAACATAACTAACAGGGTGTTGAAAAAGTCCATCCGTGGCCTTTTTCAACACGCAAAGCAAAAAGCGCGGTTTTTGCTTTGCTTCATTTTTCAAACACTTAGCGTGTTTGAAAAATGGCGGTACATCCCTATACCGCGATGGGCAGGAAGCCCAAGTGCCGCGAGCGCAGGGAGGCGCAGGAGCGGCCACCGCAGGGTGATGAAAAACGAGTTTTTCATCACCCTGCTAAATAATTTGCAATTAATTCGTCATTCATTCCAGTTATGACTACAAATGCCAGAGGGACAAGTGGATAACAATAATATCTATGCCCTGTTTCACCACCGTTTTCCTAAAGAACGGGCACATACCTTTATTGAAACTCATGAAGGTCATCGCTATACCTATGCCGATCTTGAACGGGAGAGCGGCCGTTACGCGCGTTTTCTAACGCAGCTAGGGGTCAAACCCGGTGACCGGATCGCGGTACAGGTGCACAAATCCCCCCAGGCGCTGTTTCTGTATCTGGCTTGCCTGCGCGCCGGCTTCATTTATTTGCCGCTGAATACCGCCTATGTTGAAAACGAGCTGGCGTACCTGCTCGCCGACGCCGGGCCCGCCGCGGTCATTTGCCGGTCCTTGGCGCAAAGTATGATTACGGCATTGGCCAAGGCGAGCGGCATCCCGCATGTCTTCACGCTCGATGAAAATAGCACCGGCAGTTTAATCGAAGCGTCCCGAAACACCGAGCCGCAATTCGACATCTGCGCGCGCGGTGCGGACGATATCGCCGTTCTTCTCTACACCTCCGGCACCACCGGACGCCCGAAAGGCGCGATGCTTACGCATCGTAATCTCGCCGCCAATGGCCTTGCCCTGCATGAAGCGTGGGGATGGACCAAAGATGATGTGTTACTGCACGCCCTGCCCCTGTTTCATGTCCACGGCCTGTTCGTCGCGTGTCACTGTGTGCTGTTGAATGGCAGCAAAATGATTTTTCTCGACAAATTCGACGCGGCCTTGGTGATACGCTCCTTGCCGCAATCCACCGTGTTCATGGGCGTACCCACTTATTACACGCGCCTGCTGGCCCATCCCGATTTTGGTAAACAAACCTGCCGCAACATGCGCTTGTTCACCTCCGGGTCCGCGCCGCTATTGGAGCAGACCTTCCACGAATTCCATCAGCGCACCGGCCATTTCATCTTGGAACGCTACGGCATGACCGAAACCGGGATGAACACCTCTAACCCTCTCAATGGCCGGCGCATCGCCGGCACGGTCGGAACGCCATTGCCCGGGGTGGCGGCGCGCATCGCGGACGAGAACGGGCGGCCGGTACCGCCTGGAGCTGTCGGCGAACTGCAAGTGCGCGGCGACAATGTGTTCAAAGCTTATTGGCGCGCGCCGGAAAAGACCGCGCAAGATTTTACTAAAGATGGCTACTTCAAGACCGGAGATCTGGCGAAGATCGGCGAAAACGATCACATCTGCATCGTTGGCCGCGCCAAAGACATGATCATCAGCGGTGGTTACAACGTCTATCCAAAAGAAATCGAGACTTGCATCAATGACATCGAAGGCGTGGCCGAATCCGCGGTCATCGGCTTACCACATAACGATCTAGGCGAGGCCGTCACTGCCGTGGTAGTACGAGCCTCCAGCGGGAAAGAAATTACCGAACCTGAACTCATCCAGCACCTTAAGAACAAAATCGCCAACTACAAAGTTCCCAAACGAGTATTCTTCCTCAACACTCTGCCCCGTAACACTATGGGCAAAGTGCAAAAGAATACTCTGCGGGAAAATTACGCGGATACGTTTAGGAATTGAGAAATCAACACAACCATTGAGCTTCAGATAAAATTTAACATGAAACAGGCATTAACAAAAATCATTGTTGCTTTATGTGGATGGGCAATATTTATCGCTGTAAATGCCGACGTTCCAAGTAAAATGAAGAAAGAAGTCGATCATTTAATCAGTTACATAAAAGAGTCGAATTGTGTAATTGAAAGAAATGGCACGAAGCATCCAGCAACGGAAGCAGTAAATCATATCAATCAAAAGTACGATTATTTTCGAGATAAGATCAAAAATACTGAAGATTTTATCGAGTATTCGGCAACAAAAAGCACGATGAGTGATAAGCCCTATATGGTTTATTGCGAAGGCAAAAAAGCCGTTCAATCAAAAGAGTGGCTGTTAAAAGAATTAACGGAATATAGATTGAAGGGTAATCACCCCTAAACACGCCAGTCAGCAAGTATAGACAGTCGGTTGGGTTGAAGAGTTGACAGACGTAGGGTAATGGAATGGACTCCTCCCTCTTTACGGCATCAGTGTGCCACAGTGGAGGTTCTTTCAACCCACTTACAACGAGAGAGAAACTAAGGAAACTCTGACAGCTTTTTTTATAAGGACGCACTACGTGATCCAACATGGGAAAGTGTTTGGCGTTTGGCGTGGCCAAAGTAGCATTAACCGCCTGCGCACAGGCAGCAATGATGGCATCAGCGATCCCGGTCCCGTGACTTTTGCCGAAGCAGAAGTAGGGGGCGTTCCACATATTACCTATCACTGATTAGCGGCGCCAATCACATTTAATAACTTCATTTTTGCCATCTAGCTTCAATTTTCCATTTCGGCCAGTTACATTAACTTTAAACTCAGGCCCATCTATTGTATTTTTAGCCTTTTCAAGCAGCAGAAATTGTTCTGACCAAACGAGATGAGCAGTCGTTAGTGCTTCGCGTGGAATATGATAGGTTTTTTCGGGGCTATATATTGATACGTTTGCAAAATAATTATTCTCACCCACTGCAAGCCGTACCAAGATATTATCGCTAGTACAGTCCAATGTATCGGTCGCCAATACTGAGCTACTCAATACCAATATTAGTGCTAAGAGAACCCAATTCACCATTATTTATTAACGTTTGATATCAGTGATATCATTATAGTCGGACAAGTAAACCTCCAAAGCCTTTTCGCGTCATACGCGATCTTGCCGCCGACAATGACCGGCTTGAGCCATCCAGCCGTCGGCAGAGCGCACTAGATTTCTCATCATAGTGCATTTTCATATATCTCAACATCATTAAGTATCACTCTCCTTCTCGCGGGAACAGATCTCCGCTGAATTTCTTTTACTTCCGTCTTAGTAGCACTTTAAGAAATTCTCGTGCTGTAACGATGCGGGTACTATCCACTTTCTTTAGGGTGAGCAACCCGCGCCTGTCACCTGTCACCAGGTAGTCAGCGCGGCCGGCCACAGCCATCGCGAGTAGGGGGTTGTCTTCAGGATCTCGGGACAGATCCACTCTAGGCAGCGCCTTAAGCACCAGCGCCTGATGCTTGAGGCCATTCACCAGATTGCCTGCTTCGGCCGGCTTGATGAATTGTTTGAGCTTGTCGTAACGGCTTGCCCGACGAAACTCGTCAAGCTGCCACTCTGAGGTGATGAGCTGGAAACGTTTCTTGCGCCAGGCCTGATAGATCTGATCCGGAGGTGTGCCGGCTGTGATAAGCGCCGCGATGAGGATGCCGGTATCTAAAACGACGCGCACGGGCCTCAGCTCGCGCTGACAGCCTCATTGATCGCATCCAGAATCTCTTTCTGAGAATAGCTGCGGTTACGCTTCTTGATGTCCCGCACAGTGAGATCAAACAACCGTGCCTGGACCGCCTCGTCCACGAAACGGGAGATATCGCCTTTCTTGCCGCCATTCTTCGCCAGGTACGAACGCAAGGCACGGTCGGTCTCTTCAGGCACAACTACTGACCAGCGGATGTTGCTCATAAGTTTTTCTCCATAAAGATATGAGTATATGTGCTTATGCGTATATCTACAAGCCCCGACAATGGAGGCACCCTGCTCCTTTCAGCCTTTTTTATAAGGACGCACCACGTGATACAACATGGGAAAGTGTTTGGCGTTGAGCGTGGAAAAGTGGTCGGAGTCATGCGTTCGCGCCTCTGGCGGCGCGACGCCGGCGTCGAAGACTAGCGCCACCTAAGCCGCCGCGATCGGATACCAGCCGCGTGCGGAAAAACCCGCTTTCAGCATCTAACCTAGAACGAAAAGCGGAAGGTCAGCAGCTGCGCGCTGCCTCCGTTCCGGATCGCGGAGATTCCCGCGAGCACGTTGTTCCAGTAGTGCAACGCGACGCCTTCGCCCGCCTCGAACCCGTTTCTCTGGTGCAGCCAGCCGAGATACAGGCCCGCGACCGTCGCCTCCAGGGGAGCGGCGGTTTGCCCCCGCCCGGTGTGCGCCAGCCCGAAGATGACGGAGGATGTCACCAGGCCGCCGTTGTCGCCGTAGCGGTTGCTGAGCTCGTTGTCCAGGAACCCGCGGAAGAACGCCTCCTCGCCCACCGCGGTCATTTCGTTCGCAACGGCGTTGAAGGTGTAGAGATCACCCGTGCTCACGTCTTGCGCCCGGTAGATGCCGTAACCCCCTTTGCTGCCGAAGACCGCCAGCGCCTCGATGGCGAGCGGGATGAAAGTCGTTGGACGCGAGAGGTAGCGAAATGAGAACGGGGCGACGGCGAGGTCGGTCAGCGACTCGCCGGGCTGGGGTGTGCGATATCCCGAGTTGTCGCGCTGGCGCGCGTCGCGATAGGCCCCGTAGGAGGAATAGAGCTCGGTGTCGGTCGCGAGTCTTGCCGCATAGTCGAACTTGAGCGTCGTCCGGTTGATGAACTCGCGATTATTGGCGTTGTCGTAGCGCTTGTTCGGGTCGAGGTAGTCGTCCTTCCTGCCATAACGGAGCGCGCCGTACACCGAGACGGCGAAGACACCGAAGTGCGCGGCCGCCGCGTCATAGTCGCCGTTGCTCGCCTGCCCGGCGCCCGGAATGATGAGGCTCGCCACCCCGGCAAACGAGGGCGAAAGCGGGTCGGCGTTCACCGGCGCGAGCCTGCCGAACAGGAATAGGAACGCGATCGCCAGCATCGTTTGGGCGCCTCGGCGGCTCGCGCCGTACCACGGCTGTTCAGGTCTCATCCTGGATGGATCGATTTGAAATGCACGCGCGCGTTACCCAAAAAGCTGACCGGCGCCGTAACTCCTGCTAATTCAAGATTCAAGACTCGACTCCATCCCGTCTCGTCCTTTCCAGGGAGATCAGTGCAGCGCATGTCGCAAAATTCTCCCGCAACTCCAGTTACAACCGACTATCTCACTCCTCACGGTCTTTTCGCGTCATATACGATCTTGCCGCCGACCATGGTCATCAGTGGCTTTAAATCCTTAATCGCGTCCGCCGGCACCCTAAGGTAATCGCGATCGAGCACCAGCATGTCGGCGTATTTGCCTTTCTGGATCGAGCCGAGATCGGCTTCCCGGAACGCGAAGTAGGCGTTGGCGCGCGTGTGCGCAATCAGCGCTTCCTCGCGCGTGATGGTTTGTTTCGATACCGGGGCCCCGCCGATCATCTCGCCGGTCACCGCCCACCACAGCGTATAGAATGGGTTGGAAGGTGTCACCGCGGTGGCGTCCGAGCCCAACCCCCACGGCAGCGCGCTATCCTGGATCATCCGAAGCGGCGGCATCGTGTAGCTGCGCTCGCCGTGGACTTTCATCATCAGCTTGCCTTGTATGGTCGGCCGGCTGTGGATCTGCGCGTACATGCCGAGCCGGCGCATGCGCGCCATGTCCTGCGGCTCGAGCTGGTCGACGTGCGAGAACGCCCAGCGCAGACCCCTGATCGGCTTCACTTTGTTGATCGCCTCGATTTCGGTTAGAAATGCCTCAATGGAACCGCGCAACTGCGCGTGCACATTGAGAGCCATGCCGGCATCGGCTACGGCCTGGGCGATGCGCCGCCAGTGCACCATCGCCTCCGGCGTGGGCTTGGCGGCGGCATTGAGCAGGTTATCGTGCAGCGGGAAATAGACGGTCTCGCCGTAGCCGACATTGTCGAGATAATCGTCACCCTGGAACGGCCTCATCTGTTTGATCTTGGCGATCACGCCATCCACGTCGGCGGGCGATTCAGGTTGCAGCCACATGTGATGGAATACGCGCACCGTGAGCGCGTGGCTGCGCGCGAGCGCGCGGAACGGCTCGAAATATTTCTCCTGGAAGCCGCGCCCGCCCATATCGATAAAGGTGGTCATACCCATTTTGTTGAGGTCAGAGAGCAGCACGCGCGCGTTCTCCGTCATGCGCTCCATCGGCACCTCGCCGAGCTTCCCAAGCGCCATACGCACGCTGCCTGCGCCATTAAGCTCACCGGTAGGCTGTCCGGACGCGTCTTTTTCGATCTTGCCGCCGGGCGGATTCGGCGTCGCGGCATCGATGCCGAGCGTCTTCAGCCCCGGGCTATTGGTATAGATACGAAAGTAAATAAGCTGCAACAGCACCGGATTTTCCGGCGCAACGCGATCGAGCTCCTCCCGGGTAAAACCCTGCTGGTTGTCGCTGAATTGCTCCAGCGACCAGCCGCCCAGCACCAGCACCCACTCGCCGGGCTGCGACTGTTTCGCCTTGGCGGCGATCATATCGAGCGCTTGCTGGCGCGCAGTGACGCCGTCGAGGCGCACCTCCTGGTGCCAGTATTCGGCGGCGCGCATGAAGTGTGCGTGATTGTCGATCAGCCCCGGAATCACGGTCTTGCCGCGCAGGTCGATCTTCCGGGTTGCGGGACCGGCGAGCTTGGCAATATCCTGGTTTTTCCCCACGGCGACGATGCGTTCGCCTGTTACCGCCACCGCCTGGGTAACGGAAAAACGATCATCGACGGTGACAATTTTGCCGTTGGTGAGAATCAGATCCGGCACCGGCTGCTGTGCGTGGCCCTGATTCGCCGCGACGAACAGCACCGCGGTGCACAAATAGGTAACGAACGGTTTTAGTGAACGCATGGCTTGCCTCCCTGGTTAATACAATACGATCAGAGGACGACACCGGATCGAATGACGCATAAATTACCTAATCAAAAACGCGCTCAACATAGGGCAAGTTTGTGATAGGCGTCAAGGGGGAAGCCAAGCCGCCGGGATTAGGCGGGTCGTACTAGGAAAAATTATTACGGCCCGATTGTTCGACTATCCTTCCGAGGTCAAAAAAATCCACACGGTCATAATCATTTTTCGATCTTCGTATGACTACTCACTGCATCGTAAACGCGATTGACCACGACCGGCTCCGCCAAGCCGGGCGGCGTTATCTCCGCACTGATCATGAGTTGGTTCGTGTTCGCGTTTAATTTGTAGCGTTGTATTAATCGCGGACCACTATTGCTCGTTGTTTCGACAACGAGCACGCCGTGTTCCCAGCCGGCAATCGTCACCTTCTGCTGCATGCCGCCACCGGCCGATACCGAGGCCCCCCGGAAATCCGTGAATAATCGCTGCTGGCCCCCATCATCGGTGACGACGAGCAACATAGGATCTTCATGCGTAATTTGCAGCGTACTGGAAGCCCTGAGCAAGGCCTGCATATCCTCGGGCTGAGAATCACCACGCCCGGTCATGCCGCCGGCTGGACCACCGGCCCTATGGCCACCCCTGCCGCCACCCTTCGTACCGCTGCTGCCACTCCTGGAATTTCGCAGTGATTTCATGGCGTCTTGGACCTTTTTCCGCGGGTCGTCACTCAGTTCCTTGTTCAGGTTCCAGGTGCCGGAAAAATTTGGTCTTAATAACGTGGCAACTTCTCCGCTTTTCGGATAAGTACTGTCGGGTTCAGTTTCAGCCCGCTTGCCTGCGTCACTACCAACACCTGTTTTCAAGCCTGTATCGATCGTTTTGGAGCGGTCGGGTGCGCAACCCGGCAATACAAAACTCATGCACAGAAACGCGGAAACAAGGAGCCTCCTATTCATGTCGGTATACGCGGTCATTACACGATTTCCCAAGCGCCATCGTTGACAGGCAGTCCGGCGGGGTTACCCATACCATGTCCGGAAGAGAGGTAAACAGCCAGGGTTACGAACGCAAGCCCGTCGCCGGCAGAGCGATGGTCACACACAACCCCCCATCCGGCTCATTCCTGGCCGAGACCTCCCCACCGTGCAAGCGCACCGCCCGTTCCGCAATCGCGAGCCCAAGCCCAAAACCGCCGCTCGCGCGGTCGCGCGCATCGCCCACGCGCACGAACGGCTCGAACAGCCGTGGCAGAATCTCTTCCGGTACGCCGGGGCCATGATCGCGAACCCCGATCACCCACTTGTCCGTCCGTTCGCCGTCACGAGCCAGCGACAACGTAACCGCCGTACCGTCGGGCGTGTACCGGACCGCGTTGCGCACGATGTTCTCCAGCGCGCTGTGCAGCAATCCGGCGTCGCCTTGGATGACGGCGGGCACGGCCTTGGCGATTTCCACCCGCCGATTGTGGGCGCGCGCCTCAAAATCCGCGTCACTCGCGACCGTGGCGAGCAGTTCCTCCAGATCCACCGGCTCACGCTCGGCCGGCGTCACGCCGGCCTCGAGGCGGGCGAGCGACAAGAGCTGACCGATCAGTTCGTTCAGTCGCTCGGTTTCACGCTCGATGCGATCGAACTCGGTGTCGGCCAGCCCCTTGGCCCGCTGGCGCGCCAGGCCGAGCGCGACCTGCAGGCGTGCGAGCGGCGAGCGCAGCTCGTGCGAGACATCGCTCAGCAACCGGCGTTGGGATGTCATGAGCCCTTGCAGACGCTGCGCCATACGGTCAAACGCCTGCGCCAGATCGGCGATTTCATCCTTGCGGCCGCCGAGCGTCGGTGCGACGCGTTCGCTCAAGTCGCCGGCCGCGTAGGCCTCGGTCGCGCGCCGCAACCGACCGATGGGCGCCGTGAGGTAGCGCGCCAGCAGAAAACACACGAGGCCGCTAACGAGCGCGGCGGCGACTAACGGCAGCGCGATGACGCGTGGCCGCTGCAGCACACGGCGCAGGGTGACGTTTTGGAAAACCGGTATCAGCAGATATTCCGTCTGGTCCGGCAGGCGGATCACCGGTCGGACCATCCCTCGGTTTGGATACCGTGGGTGGTCAATCTCACGCGCCAATCGTTCGACTATCGGCGCCGGCACCGGTCGACCGAGCAGATCGCTCCCATCACGATTTATAAGCAGCCATGGCACCGCCTCGCGCCGGTCGAGCTCGCGCAACCATGCCTTGACGCCGTCGACGCCGCCGCGCTCGGCGATGCGTTGACCTTCAGCGGTGTAACTCAGCATGCGCTCGTGCGGGCTCGTGGCCTCCTGCCGCGCGCGCATCTGGTCGAGAAAGTGCGACGCGGTCAGTATGGTCGCTGCCGCGAACAGGATCAGCGTGACCCAGAATGACAAGAAAATTTTCCAGAACAGGCGGTGCATAATCAGATATAACTCATGGACGCATGTACTGATAACCGACGCCACGCACGGTCTTGATCCGCTCCGCATCGCCGTCGAGCGGACCGAGCTTTTTCCGCAGGCTGCTCACGTGCATGTCGAGGCTGCGGTCATAGCGCGTGAGTTTGCGGCCAAGGGCGCGCTCGGACAGGTCCGCTTTCGACACCACCCGCCCCGCCTCGCGCAACAGCACCTCAAGCACACTGTATTCGGTGCTGGTCATGGCGATCGCACGGCCATGGCAATATACGCTGCGCGTACCCGCGTGCATCTCGATGTCGCCGAGCTTCAAGGTCTGCGGCGCGCCGCGCTCGGCGCCGGCGGTGCCCTCTGCGCGGCGCAGGATGGCGCGAATGCGCGCCACCAACACGCGCGGGTTGCATGGCTTGGCGAGATAATCGTCCGCACCCAGCTCGAGGCCGACGATACTGTCGACGTCTTCGCCACGCGCCGTGAGCATGAGCACGGGCATGAGCGACCGCGCGCGTAGCGCGCGCAACACCTCAAACCCGCTCTTGCGCGGCATCATGACGTCGAGGACAACGAGGTCGTAATTGCCCGCCCGTGCCTTGGCGAGCGCGGCCTCGCCGTCGTGGGCGGTGTCGACCGTGAAGCCCTCGGCGGCCAGATACTGGGTCAGCATCTCGCTCAATTCGACGTCATCATCCGCCAGCAGTAAGCGGCTCATGGTAATCCCTCCGGCTCCTCATTTCACAAGATGGATAGTGCCATACTCGCGGCACGGGAATACAGCACGGAGCGGTCTCCTTTACATAGCTTTACAGATTTTTGCCTGCGCCGGACACACCGTTACGCCGCCCGGGATTAGTCTATAGCGCAAGTGGCAGAAAACCTGCCCCTACTTTCGACCCAAGCAGAGGAGCTATCATGAAGAATTCGATCAAAGCACTGTTAATCGCTACCACCCTCACTGGCGGTGTGGCCGGGGGCATCGCCTATGCGATATCGCCGGGTGGCGCCGAAGGCCATGGGCCTCCCCCGATGGGCTTCGGCCGCCACCATGGGGACTCCGACCTGCGCATAGATCGCATGGCCGAAACCCTTGGTCTCACCAAGGAGCAGCGTGACGCCATGCGCGCCATCGTCGATAAGGCCCGCCCGCAGACGCGCGAACTGCGCGACAAGCTTAGCGAGAACCGCAAGCAACTGCATGCGCTGATGCAGCAAGGTTCGCCGAAGGAAACCGACGTCCGCAAGCTCGCGGATGCCCAAGGCCGGGCGACTGCCGACATGATTGTGCTGCGCACCAAGGTCCAGACCGAGATTCGCGGCGTCCTTACCGAACAGCAACGCGAAAAATTGCAACAACTGCGGAAGTCGCACAGCCGGCCCGGTCCTTCCGAACAGCACGGCAATTTGGATGGTGCGCCGGATGCGGCATCAACGCACCCCGACGAAGCTTCGGATCACGCGAGTGTTGCGATGTAGCCGAGGTGGTAACCCCGCCGGCCCCGACACGAGCGCCGGCGGGTCTTGGTTTTTCCCCACGGCGACGATGCGCCCGCCTGTTACCGGCGATGAGGCCGAACCCCATTCACCGTCCCCAGAGCCGCTTGCTGGCGATCCGCGCGCCTTCCGCCATGGCCTCGAACTTGGCCCAGGCAATCTTGGGATGGCCCACGCGCGGGCCCAGGCCGCAGTCGGTGCCCGCGATCACGTTTTCGCGGCCCACGAGCTTGGCATATCTTACAAGACGCTCTGCGATCAGCTCCGGGTGCTCGACAATGTCGCTGGCGTGGCCGACTACGCCCGGAACCAGCACCTTCCCCTCGGGGAGCTTGACCTCTTCCCACACGCGCCACTCATGCTCGTGGCGCGCGTTTGAGGCCTCGATGGAATAAGCATTCGCATGCACTTTCAGGATAAGATCGACGATGTCTCTGAGCGGGATATCGTATTTATGGGGACCGTGGTAGCTGCCCCAGCAGGTGTGAAAACGTACTTTCTCCGGCGGGATGTCTCTCAGGGCGTGGTTCAGCGCATCGACGCGCAGCTCGGCGTATTTGCGATACTCCGGCACGCTCATATGCGCGTTAATCTGCCACGCGTCCGGCAGATCGGGATCGTCGATTTGGAGCAGGAACCCGGCCTGGACGATGGCGTTGTATTCTTCCCTCATGGCGTCAGCTAATGCAAACAGGTAGGCCTCGTCGCCGGGGTAGTAGTCGTTCTTCATCCAATGCTCGATGGTGCCGGGCGCAATTGCCGGCAGAAACGCCTCCTCAACCTTTACGCCTTTGAGCGCGGCTTTGAAATTCTCGATCTCCGCTTGCGCCGCGGCGTGGCCGATATACTTAAGGGGCCGGTTGCAGAAAACGCGCTTGGTGTTTTCACCGCGGACGGTGCCGAACCGCTTGGTAAAGTACTCGGGGAATTCTTTCATGTCGCGGCCGAATATCATCGAAGGCCGCTCTTCCGGTTTGGGCGGTCGTTCTACGAACCCGCTCAGGCGCTCGCGCGCGTAACGCGAAAAATTCGGCTTCCCTACTTCACCGTCGTTAATGATGTCGAGGCCGCAGTCGATCTGCTTTTTTACCACCTCCGCGACAACGTCCCGTACCCGCCTGGCGAATGCCTCCTGGTCGTAGGGCTGCCCGCTATTCTTCGCGACCAGCATTTCCCCGAGGTCGTCCGGCTGCGGCAGGCTTCCGGCATGGGTGGTAAGGATTCGTTCAGTGCTGCGCTTCATCTTCTTTGCTCCCGGCTGATGGTGGGTTACGCGGCTGCGCCGCTAACCCACCCTACGTCCATTTTTGAGATAGGTATTTGGAACATTATCGTATCAACAAAGCAATCCGGTTCACAGCGGAACAATGTTGCTAAAATGGCAAATACCCTGAGTTCACAGGAAGGACGCCAGTACATCCTGATAAGCAAAAAGTGATAACATTTATTTAAAGTAGTAAACGTGCTGTTTGTAACCATCTAAGAGAGCACATCGCGATCCGGTGGTTTAAGAAAGAATTCGACTCTCAGGAGGGTTTTGAAGATGCCGTTTTTCGCTCAATTCATTAAAACCTTACACGCTGCTCGTCCCTTCTTCCGGCGTTCTGCTGCGCTCCTCCTGGCAAGCGCCTTAGGCGGACTCGGGGCAAGTGGCGGCTATGCGGCGGAAGCGATCACAGTGCGCGTCGGCATGACTAACAGCAGCAGCGATGCGCCTCTCTTTATCGCCGATAAAAAAGGCTACTTCAAACAAGAAGGACTGAGCGTGACCTTAACTCCGTTCGATTCCGCCGTCAAAATGGTGGCGCCGCTCGGGACCGGGCAATTAGATGTCGGCGCCGGTTCGCCTTCGGCCGGGTTTTATAACTCCGCGGCGCGTGGAATCAATATCAAAATTGTCGCGGATAAAAGCTCGAGCCCACCTGGATATGGATACAGTCCATTACTGGTGCGCAAAGATTTGGTCGATAGCGGTAAATTCAAGAGTTTTAAAGACCTGAAAGGACTCAAGGTGGCGGGCGCGGCGATCGGCACCGCCCCGGATGCGATTCTGAATGAAGCGCTCAAAAAAGGTGGATTGAAATACAGTGATGTCGAAGTCGTGTATATGGGCTTTCCGCAGCATGTCCTGGCGTTGCAAAATGGCGCCGTCGACGCGAGTGTCACCACCGAACCCTCCGCTACCCGGGCAGTCCAGATCGGCGCGGCGGTGCGCTTTCAAAACAACGATGTCATTTACCCCGATCAGCAAATCGCCGTTTTGCTCTACGGCGGAAAATTTATTAAAGATAGTCCTGATACCGCGAAGAAATTTATGCGCGCCTATATCAAAGCGGTGAGAGACTATAACGATGCGTTAAAAGACGGCAAACTTGCCGGTCCCAATGCCGATGAAATCATCGCCATCCTGACGGAATATACTGCGATTAAAGATCCCAATGTTTAC
>DATGVQ010000034.1:0-5103 GCA_035300145.1 Acidiferrobacterales bacterium
ATACACCGAGCTTCGCCAACAGATTCACCACGACCTGCGGATCCAACATCCCGAGTGGATCGAGCCAGGTGGCAAGTCCCCGATGTGTGATTTTTACGAGGCGCGCCTCATGGACCTGCTCGGGCTGACGCGATTGGCCTAAACTAAAACTACAGCAGATCGCGATAGACGGTTAATCGCGCCAGTTTTAATAGTTGATTCCGTGATTTCAGTTGCAATCAAAGACTGGCTTTTAGAGCCCGATTGACGGTATAGCACGCACTGCAGCACGCAGAGGTTCAAGCTCGTGATGCGTGTAGCCTTTGTTCATTTCCGGGCTCACATGGCCAGTTAATTTCATGCGGATTTCCTGTGAAACGCCCGCGTTCGCCATAGCCGAATTGAAGCTGTATCGCAAGCTGTGAAAGGTCAGCGTTCGCACGGTGCGTCCTTGCCCGCCACTCTTCAAACGAATCAGCAGTGACGCTCGCAGGATAGGCCCACCCGCCAGCCATTGATTAGAATATTCTTCCGGTACTCTAAATTTTTGATGTACTCTATGTCGCGGGCAAGAGTCTGAAGATTTTCGAGATAGATAAGGCGCTCGGTGCAATACGGCAAGCACGGAAAGATTGCGTTATTAGCCTTGAGACGTCTTGCGGTAGACAAACCAGTGAACCCCCGAAAGCGGCGCGGTTGGGAAAACGCGAATCAGCTCAAAGGCGTTGCCGAATTTATCGGTAAACCGCGTACGCGGCGGTACCGGCGGCATAAACGATTCCTTGTTGAAAATCACCCATTCCGGGCCAGCCCTCGGCCACTGATCGTGGTCATAATAGAACATGTTTCGACCGGCCATCATTTCTCGCCAGTAAAAGGCGAGAACAAAATGGACACGAAAATCCTGGTCGCCACCGAACGTAATTGCCGATTCGTCGTCAGACCGGTCGGCCATGAATTGGACAGCTTCGCTGAAATGACTGCGGCCATATTTGATGAGCTTGGTAACATTCCAGCCGTTTAGGACAAGAAAAGACAAACAGCAGACGCCAGAAACGATTCTTCCGACGGCGCCGCCCTCATATAACCAGGCCAGCAATCGAGCCAATAGAAGGAGGAGAAAAGCAACAGCGATGATAAAATACCTGACGTAATGCAGCGTGCCAGGTTCGAGAAACGGCACGCTGAGCGGCATTACGACGATAGCAGCAACAAAAAAAATCGAGATATCGTCCCGCTCACAAAAAAAGATCGCTAGTCCAGCAAGCAACCCGTAAACAGCACTTATTCCTGTTATTATTTGGAGCGAAGGAACATTGGGTCCGCCGAGAGTCCAGGCCAACGCCGCGCCGTAGCCCGGCAAAACGCCGATGGGAGTTCCACCGCCGATCTGCAGATATCTGACATCGACGAAGTAAAGCCCCGCGAGATAGATAAGCGGCGCCGAATAGCAAGCTGCCATCCAGCCCAAGATGCCAGGAAGCGGAACCTTCCGCCGCACCATGCGTGCGCAAGACCAGATGAATGAAGCGACAAAGAAACTGACAAAGGTTAAGTGAGAGGTGAACCCGAGAATGGCAGAGATTGAAAACAGGGCGGCCGCTTGCCAGCGGGGGCGTGCCAGAAGTGATTCAAGGACGAGAAAGCACAAGAAACAAAAGAAGATCAGCGGTGCGTAACCTCGCGCTTCCGACGAATACAAAATCATCACATAGGAGAAGCTGACCAGAAACATGGAGAAAAACGCCGTGGTCCTGTCCCGGCGGCGCCCGATTAACCAGGCTAGAATGATTACGCCCAAGCCGGCCGCGACTGCAGGAATCCGGTAACCCGGCCAGTTTCCTCGCTGTCCCAAAAAATAAATGAACAGGCTATTGAGGTAGTGATTATTGTCGTGGTGGGTTTTGGTGAAGACCTCGAGCGGCGAATGTAATTCTCGGACAAGCTCCACCGACCAGATCTCGTCCATCCCGAGGTCGTTCATCGCTGAACGCGCCCTGAGAAGGACAGCAACGGCCACGATTAATACGCACGATCCGAGGTAAATCCATTTTAGGCTGTCGATCTTCCGAGGCGCCGTGACTCCGTTTGTCATTTCACTCGCGTTCAAACCACAGCTATACAGAGAGAGCAACTACCGTTTTTTCTGGCGCACTGTCGCTCGCGGCGGCGGCGGCGTTGACTCCGTTTTGGGCAAGTGGTCTATCGTTCTCTTTTGGCCAGCAATCGCGTGAGAAAAAGCAAATTGAGCTTGCATCATCTGTTCCGTTTTTTTGTAGATTGAACCCAATGCCCGACAAGTCTTCAGTTATGAGTTGGTGGAAACGCGAGTGGTTTTTCTGCCTGATTCTAGCGGTGGTCACGATGCTGGCCTATCAGCCCGCCTGGCACGGGGGACTTTTATGGGATGACGACGCCAATATCGCGAGTCCCGAGTTGCGTTCCCTAGATGGTCTGAGGCGAATCTGGTTCGAGCCAAGGGCAACCCAGCAATACTATCCTCTTCTTTATAGTTCCTACTGGCTCCAGCAAAGGTTTTGGGGCGATTCGCCCACCGGCTATCATTTGGTCAATCTTCTTCTGCACATCGGCTGCGTCGTGCTGGTGCTAAAAATCCTTCGTCTTTTGCGAATTCCGGGAGCAGAGCTTGCGACAATTGTCTTTGCCCTGCACCCGGTGAATGTGGAAACGGTGGCCTGGATTACGGAGCGTAAGAACACCCTCTCGGGAGTCTTTGGCTTGGCGGCGACCCTCTGGTATCTAAAGTTTGACGAGGGCCGAAGCAGACGAAGTTACGCCTTGGCCCTCGGCCTGTTCCTTTTGGGATTGCTGAGTAAAACCGCCATTGTGACGCTGCCTTTGGCCTTGCTAGTGATTTTCTGGTGGAAACGGGACGCGATCTCCTGGCGGCGCGATGTCGTGCCCTTGATCCCGTTCTTTTTCCTCTCGGCAGCAGCGGGGTTGATGACCTCCTGGGTGGAATACGGTAACATCGGTTACAAAGCGAGTACCCTGGCCTTTTCCCCGGTCGATCGCTGCCTGATTGCCGGGCGGGCCTTCTGGTTTCAACTGGGGAAAGTGCTCTGGCCGTCGCACCTAATGTTCGTTTATCCGCGTTGGGAGATTAACGCCGCCGTGGGGTGGCAGTATCTCTTTCCCCTCGCTGTCCTGGGATTACTGGGAATTTTATGGAGTTTGCGGCGATGGTCCCGAGCTCCATTGGCGGGAGTGCTCGTCTATATTTTCCTGTTGCTGCCTTCGCTGGGTTTTCTCAATATTTATTTCTTCTTCTATTCGTTTGTATCCGATCACTGGCAATATTTGGCCTGCCTGGGAATCATCACGCCCTGCGCCAGTGGGATCGTCCTACTGGCCGGACAATTGAAATCTTGGCAAGTTTGGCTGGAGCGTGGAACTACCCTGCTGCTGGCCGGAGTACTGTTCCTCCTCACCTGGCAGCAAAGCCGGATGTATACAAACGTCGAAACGCTTTATCGGACGACTATTGCCCGTAATCCCGCTTGCTGGATGGCGTACAATAACCTCGGTAACATCCTGTACCAGGCCAACCGGATTCCGGAGGCAATGGACCTGTTTAAGCAAGCCTTGCGAATCAAGCCTGCCGTGGCACACTATAGCCTGGGCAACGCCTTGGCCCTAACAGGCCGAACTTCAGAGGCAATAGACCAATATAAGCAGGCTTTGCGGATCAATCCTAACTACGCCGAGGTGCACAATAACCTGGGCAACGCCTTGTTCCTAACAGGGCGAACTTCAGAGGCAATAGACCAATATAAGCAGGCTTTGCGGACCAATCCTAACTATGCCGACGCGCATAATAATCTGGGAGTTGTTCTGGGACAGATGGGTCGAATTTCCGAGGCGATAGAACAAGTCAAAGCTGCCCTACGGATCCAGCCCAACTTTATTCGTGCCCAAGACAATCTGATCAAACTGGAAGGCCTGCAAAAAACCACCCCGGCAAAGAAATGAAAATCCGATGTTCGGTGAGCGATCTCTGGCAACACAACCGGCAGCGTCGTGAGCGCTGTTCTGCTCTGCGTAGGTTGCAAGAGCGAGTAACTTCTCTGGAGTGTCAGCGCGCTTCCAGCGCGCGATGCCAGTCATTCGTTGCTGCAGTTGCCTCCCTCAGGCGCGTCCACGCGGTGGCAAGATACATGTGTTCAAAAACTGGTTCGAGCGGAAACCGTTCGCTCACCAATATCTCTTTCACCTCGTTCCAACGCTTGAGCGCTGCGAGCATTTATCCTGCTAGTCAGCTAACAAAGGGGCGATACGGCATTCGCTCTTCATTCGCGTGCGCTAAGGGCAGGCTCCAGTCGCCCCCTTCCAAGGTTCTCGCGTCCGAAGCGAGCGCTGACTACCGACCTGATGGAGGCTGTTCGGGCGAATTAACTGGCGGGATAAGGTTAGTGATGATCCGCGGTTGGATGAAAGCGTTCGCCGGTTGACATGGAATAGCCGTAATACAATCGCGCAGCAAGGGTGCTGCCGCTATAGCAGCGTCCACAATTTCTTTGGCCGCCGAGGGATGCGCGGCGATTGCCGCTTGAATGATGCAGTTCACTTCGTCACAGTTAATTTCTTTACCGACCGGTTGTTTAAAATCTTTAACATCTCTAAGTTCTGTGCGGGGACTAACGCTGCTAACCGTAAGAGCAGCGACAACAATCTGTGGCGCCAGATCGGGCCGAGCCCTCACCGCCATCCCCACATACGCACACAGCTCGCGTGCACTTGACCGGGCAAAAAGCGAACTGACCGCTCGCAAAAATTGGTCAGGCGTTGCCGTCGCTACGCTGCTGGCGCCAGCCACCTGAACAGCACGCGTCAAAGCATCGTTGCCGTTTGTCCGACCCTGAGCTAGACGCTGATTTTGGATTGTTTGCTCGATTAAAGGAGCGCTTGGCAAGCGCCGAAAGTCTTTGATGAGTGGCGAAGTGAGTACCTGATTAAGATCGGCATCGACGGGGTCTTCCAACCTGTTAGCCATCGGGTCAAAAGTTAGCTTTTGGCCGGGCCCAACAAAAAGCGACTGCCCCACACTATCCAAAAATATGCACGCGCTTCCTTCGAGTACTATGAATGTGGTGACTCCGCTGG
>DATGVQ010000035.1:0-38082 GCA_035300145.1 Acidiferrobacterales bacterium
AAAGTGATATCTAACCCTGCCTCTGAGCTTGCGCTCGCTATCCACGGATAACCAAGCAATATCAGAAGGCCTAAGACATTCAAAGCGCGTTTAATCATCAGCACGGTAGGTTGGGGTGAGCTTGCGATGTGCAGGAAGCACAAGTGCCGCGGGCGCAGGGACGCGCTGGAGCGACCGCACCCTAGCAAAAATCCACCACCGATAAAATTCGCCCAGTTCATTTCGACACATTCAATAGCCGCTCCCGGCATCTCGCCTCCCGCGGCATTAGTACTTCCCTGTACGTCATGAGGTTAAGATTTTGTTGGGGATCATTTCATTTACCCCAACCTACAGGCTAATTATAAATATGCGTCCCACGATGGGGTGAATTACATCATTTTTGACGTATAACATCCTTGAATCAAGAATAATCACGGAGTTACAGTAGCATAGAGCTGTATATCGAAAAAGGAAAATACATCAAGGAATATCTCGTGCGTGAACCTCGGCTAATGGACTAGGTCCGCGCCATTAGGCAGCTAAAACTCGATCCTATTTTGCCGCTTTCCGGAATAGCTCCTCTATTGGCGCGGCTTGCCAACGATGCGATCTCGAACGAGGGGCGAATTGCATCAGGGGAGATGGAACTGCCGGAGAAAGAGCATAGAATGACTAGACGTTCGGACATTACTTGCCCGGAGTGCGGCGGCTCGATGACCGAGGCGGAGGAAAACAATTTGGTCCAATACCGCTGCCATGTCGGTCATGCCTTCTCACCGCAGAGCCTCCATGCATGATCTCCAGCCTCATGTCAGGGAGTGACTAACAGGTTGTTGAAAAAGTCCATCCGTGGCCTTTTTCAACACGCAAAGCAAAAAGCGCGGTTTTTGCTTTGCTTCATTGTTCAAACACGTAGCGTGTTTGAACAATGGCGGTACGTCCCTATACCGCACCGCAGGGTGCTGAAAAACGAGTTTTTCAGCACCCTGCTAATCAAAAAGTTAACGATAAATAAAAAGATAACTAAGCCCAAAAAGCGGAAACAAGGCCCTAAAAAGTCCGCTACGCGGCGTGCTTCTTCCTCGAACGATGAGTCTTACCTGCCGCCGGCGGACAACGGGTTTTGTATTGTCGGGCTTGGCGCTTCCGCCGGCGGATTGGAGGCGCTGGAGCATTTTTTTAAAAACATGCCGGACGATTCAGGCCTGGCTTTTGTTATCGTCCAGCATCTCGATCCCGACCATAGCAGTATCCTGGTCGATCTGATTAAGCACCATACGAATATGCAGGTGTTCCAGATAAAAGACGGCATGCGTATCGCGCCGAACTGCGTCTACGTCATCCCGCCAAATAAGGATTTGGCCTTGTTGCACGGCATGCTGCATTTAATAGATCTCAGTTTGCCGCACGGGTTTAGGTTGCCGATCGATCACTTTTTCCGTTCGCTCGCCGAAGACCAGCGCCATAAGGCGATCGGCATCGTCCTTTCCGGGACCGGCACCGACGGCAGTCTCGGGGTGAAGGCGATTAAAGCAGCCGGCGGCATGACCATGGCCCAGGAAGGAAGCACGGCTAAATATGACGGCATGCCGCGCAGCGCCATTGTCACCGGCTGCATCGATTATGTGTTGCCGGCGAAAAAAATGCCGGCCGAACTAGTCCGGTATGTCAGGCATCCTTATGTCTCTAAGGTGGCTGAAACTGAGGCGGTTGGCGAGACCCATTTGGAAAAAATATTTATCCTTCTGCGGTCTCGTACCGGGCATGATTTTACTTATTATAAGCGCAATACCATTGATCGCCGGATCGAGCGGCGCATGGCGGTGCATCAAATAAAAAAAGTGGAAGATTACCTGCGCTATCTTCAGCAAAACAAGCATGAGATCGAGGCGCTGTTCAAAGAACTGCTGATCGGCGTAACCAATTTTTTCCGGGATCCTGAATCTTTCGAAGTCCTTAAACAAAAGGTTATCCCTCGCATCCTCCAGCCTAAATCCGCGGAGACGCCGATACGCGTCTGGGTAACCGGCTGCTCCACCGGTGAAGAGGCTTATTCGGTCGCCATGGTTTTGATTGAAGCAATGAATGACTTATCTAAAAATTTCAAAATTCACATTTTTGCCACCGATATCGACGAACAAGCCTTGGCATTCGCACGCATCGGCGCCTATCCGGAATCCATCGTCGCCGATGTATCGGCGGATCGGCTGCGGCATTTCTTTAGCAAAGAAGGCCACACTTATCAAATCAGAAAACAGCTCCGCGAGATGATTATTTTTGCCAAGCAAGATGTCCTGAAGGATCCGCCGTTCTCGAAACTGGATCTGATTTTATGCCGCAACCTCCTCATCTATCTGGGTCTTCCGTTGCAAAAGAAATTATTGCCCCTGTTTCATTACACGTTAGATCCGGGCGGGTTTCTCATGCTGGGTCCCTCCGAGACCATCGGCGAGTTCGCCGATTTATTTTCCCTGGTTGATAAAAAATGGAAGATCTTCCAGCGCAAAAGCGCGCTCAGGGCCAGCGTGGAGTTTCCGCCTGTGCCGCTGATTAAAGGAGAGAGGCGGAAAAAGGAATCTGCTAAATCACTTGGCCATACCAACGTGGTCCAACTTAGCGAAAAGCTATTGCTCGAAGGCTATACGCCTTCTTGCGTTATCATCAATGAGAAGGACGACATCATCCATTTTCACGGTCACACCAGCCGTTTCCTCGAGCCGCCAACAGGCGAGGCGACGCTCAACATTTTGAAGATGGCGCGCGAGGATATACGCATCGAACTGCGAAGCGCGATCCATAAAGCATTCAAGCGGCATACCACGGTGGCGCATCCGAACGTGGTAATTAAGGAAGGCGGGCGGGAGTTTAGCGTTAATTTAATCGTAAAGCCTTTTCAGCAAGAGTCGATGCAGGGATTGATGATGGTGATTTTTGAGGATGTCAATCAGCTTTCGCAGCATAAGCCAGCAAAAAAATCCAAGACCACCTCAACTTCCGATCAGCGCCTTTACGATCTTGAATTTGAGCTCGATTCCACTAAGGAATCGTTGCAGAGAGCGATCGAAGAATTGGAAACCTCGAATGAAGAGCTCAAGTCGACCAATGAAGAGCTGCAATCCACCAACGAGGAGCTGCAGAGCAGCAATGAGGAGTTAGAAACTTCGCGCGAGGAGCTGCAATCGATCAACGAAGAGCTGATGACCGTCAATGCCGAGCTGCAAACCAAGCTGGACGAATTGTCGCAAGCTAATAATGACATGGTCAATTTGCTCAACAGCACAAATACCGGTACGATCTTCCTGGACAATCAGCTCAGGATTAAGCGTTTTACCCCGGCGGTAGCCAAGGTAATTAACTTGATCTCAAGCGACATCGGCCGTCCAATTAACCACCTTACGCCTGATCTGGTTTATCCGCATTTAGTCGATGATATCAACCAGGTTCTTAAAACGCTGGTTTTCAAGGAGCAGGAATTACACACCAGAGACGGCGACTGGTTTTCGATGCGGATTTTCCCTTATCGCACCATGGAGAATGTGATCGACGGCGTCGTCGTTACCTTTGTCGATATCTCCGGGTTTAAGAAACAGCAACTGGCGAAGGAGGCGGCTTTGGCTTACGCTCATAATATCCTGTCGCTGGTTAGTGAGCCGGTGCTGGTCCTCAATAAAAATTTACAGATTATCGCGGCAAACGAGGGTTTTTATCGCATATTCCGGCTAACGCCGCCAGAGACGCTCAACCGGTCTATTTACGCTTTGGGAAGCGAGTGGAATATTCCGGCATTGAAAGGGCTGCTGCAACAGGGCCAATGGCGGAATGGCGGTGTTGAGGATTTGAAAATCGAGCAATATTTTCCTATTGTTAATCAAAGAATGAGTATAACTGTGCGCAAATTGACGCCGGCGACAGAGATTTTTGCAGGCGAAAATGAGCTGGTCTTGTTAGCGATCAATGCATTGGACTGAGGCCCGGCCTGGAGAGACCGCCTGGCCGCGTTTCTGCCACGAATTGTGCCCATGAACCGGGCGGTCTCTCCCTCACCCGGCCCTTCGGGCCACCCTCTCCCGGTGGGAGAGGGAAAGTCGGTGCGGCCTCCGGCCGCAGGTTCATGGAAAGGCGCTCCGGAAAGGTTAATAAATTCAAGGCCTAATTAGCAAAAAGCGATGTGCTGGTAAGGGAAGGAAAGACTCGCATGAAAAAGCAGATATCGGCAAATTACCGTAAGCGTGCGGAAGAAAAACTTCAGCAAGGTAAAAACGCGCACCAGCGGCTGCCGGCGGACAGCCAAAAGCTGATCCATGAACTGCAAGTGCATCAAATCGAATTGGAGATGCAAAATGATGAGTTGGCGGCCGCACAAGCCACCTTGGAAGAATCGCGCCATACTTATGCCGATCTGTACGATTTTGCCCCGGCCGCTTACTTTACATTTGACGAAAACGGGCTGATTTTGGCGCTTAACCTGATCGGCGCTGAGCTGTTAGCGACGGCGCGAGGCAGGCTGATCCAAAAACCGTTTTTCTTTTATGTGGCTGAGGAGGATCACGCGGTATTCCGCGCCCACGTCCAGCGAGTTTTTGAAACCAAGCAACCGCAAGCTTGCGAAATCAGAATAAAGAAGAAAAAGTCGACATTCGACGCCCATCTGCGAAGTATCCTGGCGTCGGATGTTAAACACGGGGCGCAATGCCGCACCATGATTACTGACGTCACCGCACGCAAGCAGGCGGAGGAAGAGCGCGAGCGTTTGTTCCACGAGCTGCAAGCCGAACGCGCACGTTTTGAAGCTGTGCTGCGGCAGATGGTCGCCGGCGTCATTATCGCCGAGGCCCCGTCCGGCAAGCTAATTTTGGGCAACGCGCAAGTGGATCGAATCTTGCGCCACCCTTTCCTTCCCGCGGCCGAGATAGAAGGATACCGCGAGTACAAAGCGTTTCACCCGGACGGGCGCCCCTACCAGCCGCAAGAATTGCCGTTAGCGCGTTCTATCCGCACCGGTGAGGTCGTAACCGACGAGGAGATCGACTATTTGCGCGGCGATAATACGCGCGGCGTTTTATCCGCTTCTTCAGCGCCCATCCGCGATGCGAGTGGGGGTATCGTCGCCGCCGTCGTCACTTTTTATGATATTACCGAGCGCAAGCGGGCGGAGGCGGAGATGCTAAGGGCGAGCAAATTGGAATCGATCGGTTTGCTTGCCGGCGGCATCGCCCATGATTTTAACAATATTTTAACCGCCATCATGGGGAACATCTCGCTCAGTAAGATCACCTTGCATCCCGATAGCGAAACCTATAAAGGACTGGCGGAGGCGGAAAAAGCCTGTTTGCGCGCCAAAGGCTTGACGCAACAACTGCTCACGTTCGCTAAAGGCGGAGTGCCGGTTACCAAGACGGTTTCCATCGCCGAGTTGTTGCGCGATTCCGCCCGTTTTGCCCTGCATGGCTCCAATATCCATGGCGAAATCTCTTTCCCCAACGACCTCAAGGCGGTTGATGTCGATGAAGGTCAAATCGGCCAAGTGATCAATAACCTTATTATTAATGCGCAGCAGGCGATGCCGCAAGGCGGGACGATCGCGATCGCCGGCGAGAATGTGCGGGTTGAGGAGGGGCAAGGCCTGCCGCTGCCGGCTGGGGACTACGTCATGTTATCGGTGCGGGATCAGGGGATCGGTATCCCCAAGGAGCATCTCTCGAAGGTATTCGACCCGTTTTATACCACCAAGGCGAAAGGCAGTGGGCTCGGTTTGGCGACGTCGTATTGGATTATTAATAAGCACAACGGCCATATTACCGTCGAATCCGAGCCCGGTGTAGGAACCACCTTTTTCATATTTTTGCCTGCGTCGCGACAACCCATGCCGGCGGAACCCGTTGAAGAGTCGACCTCGCTTGCCGGCGAAGGCAAGGTTTTATTTTTGGATGACGAGGCCTCGATTCGCGAGTTTGTGGGAAAGATGCTGGCGCGATTCGGTTATGAAATCGAATGTGCGCGGGACGGAAATGAGGCGATCGAACGTTATCGCAAGGCGAAAGAAGCGGGTCGGCCGTTTGACGTCGTCGTGTTGGATTTAACGGTTCCAGGCGGTGTGGGGGGAAAGGACGTGCTGCAGAAATTGCGTGAAATAGACCCGCAAATAAAGGCAATCGTATGCAGCGGTTATTCCAACGATCCGGTCCTATCTGATTTTAAGGCGTATGGGTTTTCCGAAAAAGTCGCCAAGCCGTATCAAATAGAAGAATTGAGCAAAAAAATAATGGCGGTAATTGGAAAAGCCCAGCCTCCGCGGCTCAATGACGCTTGAGCAGGACATAAACCGCGCCGGTGCCGCCGTCTACGGGACGCGCGGAGCAAAATGCAAGCACCTCCTGTTTCCGTCGTAGCCAGACATTCACCTTCCCCTTTAACACCGGAATTTTGCCGGCCGAACTTAAGCCTTTGCCATGGATGATGCGCACGCAGCGGCGGCCGCTATTCCGCGCTTGGCGTAAAAAATCGTTCACTAATGCGCGCGCCTCCGGGACAATGCGGCCGTGCAAATCCAGCTCGGCCTCGACCAGGAAATGGCCGCGGCGGAACTTGTGTAACACGCTGTGCGGCAAGCCCGGCTGGGCAAATAATAATTCTTCCCCGGTTTCAAGCTCGGGATCGAATTCATCCACCAACAAACTCTCCACCACTGCCTGTTGGTCGCGCAGAGATTGCTGCGGCACCGGTTTACGGCGCTGCTTAGGCGGCGCAACCTTGTCTTGTTTTAATGGGCGCACATCGCCTATCGCTTGACGGAATAGTTCCTTCATTGGTTCATCATCGGGTTTGGACATCATCCACCTCATCCATATTGGATAAGTGTACGCGCTTTCGGTTCCTTCGGGAGCTATAAATTCACGCTGGCCAGATAGCGGTCGGCATCCAGCGCCGCCATGCAACCGCTGGCGGCGGAGGTGACCGCCTGGCGATAGATATGGTCCTGCACGTCACCGGCGGCGAATACGCCGGGTATGCTGGTTGCGGTCGCATTTCCTTCCTGCCCGTTGCGGGTTTTAATATAGCCCTTTTCCATTTCCAACTGGCCTTCAAACAGCCCGGTGTTGGGAGTATGGCCGATGGCGATAAATACGCCTTGCAGGGGGATTTCTTTGGTCTTGCCTTGTTTATTTTTAATGCGCATGCCGTTCACGCCCTTGGCGTCACCCAGCACCTCGTCGAGTTCATGATTCCACTCGATATGGATATTGCCGCTTTTTTTCGCTTTCTCCGTCAGTTGATCGATTAAAATGGCTTCGGCCCGGAACTTGTCACGCCGGTGTACCACGGTAACCTGCGAGGCGATGTTGGACATATACAAGGCCTCTTCCACCGCGGTATTGCCGCCGCCGATCACCGCCACCGGTTGGTTTTTGTAAAAAAAGCCGTCGCACGTGGCGCAGCCGGACACGCCTTTGCCGCGGTATGCCTCTTCCGAGGGAATGCCGAGATACTTCGCCGACGCGCCGGCGGCGATGATGAGGGCGTGGCAGGTATAAACGCCGGAGTCGCCGGTCAACCTAAACGGCCGGGTTTGCAATTCCGCCTTGTTAATATGGTCAAATATAATTTCGGTTTTAAACCTTTCCACATGACGGCGCATGCGGTCCATGAGGTCGGGGCCTTGCAAGCCTTCGACGTCGCCGGGCCAGTTGTCCACGTCGGTCGTGGTCATCAATTGGCCGCCTTGCTCCAGGCCGGTGATCAACACCGGCTGCAGGTTAGCCCGCGCGGCATAGAGGGCGGCGGTATAACCGGCGGGGCCGGAACCGAGAATAATAAGGCGTGCGTGCTTTACATCAGGCATCAAGGAACCCCCGTTACAGGGAAAATTTATATAAATTAGATTCTAACAGATTGCTGAAAAACTCTGCGCATGGCGGAGAACCGGCCGGCGGACCCGCTTTTACTAAAGTGGCGTCAATGTCAGTGGCGGGCGTATCATGCATCCGGCGGTAGCGAGGGTCTTGGCGGAAACCGGCCAACAGTGAATAATGGGAAAATCCATCTTTTTTAGAGAAGGTATTGTGGCCCAGGCTAGTTGGAAAAGAACCAGACCACCGTTGACCCCGCGGCTTACGCGCCTCACGCGCGAGGCGGCATTATACATTTTCAGCGCCGCCGGCCTGTATTTATTGATCTCGCTGTGGACCTATCATTCCGCGGATCCGGCCTGGTCGCATAGCGGCACGACCAATCAGGTGCTGAATGCCGGCGGGCGCGCCGGCGCCTGGTTTGCCGACATCCTGTTCACGTTGTTCGGTTACCTGGCCTATTTGTTCCCGTTTATGGTGGCTTATGCCGGTTGGCGTATTTTTCTCCAACGCAGGCAGCCGGGCCCGCGCGACATCCGCCACCAGGCGTTAGCGGCGGGAGGTTTCGTGCTTACGTTGTTAGGCGGCTGCGGGCTCGCGGTCTTGCATTTCCGCGCTTATGCCGCCGGCCTGCCATTTAGCAGCGGCGGGCTATTCGGCAATTTCATCAGCGCCGGTCTGGTGTCGATGTTTAGTCTTGTCGGCAGCACTATTTTTCTGCTGGCATTGTTTTTATCCGGCGTTACCTTGTTTACCGGCTTGTCCTGGCTGCGGTTAATGGATGTCCTCGGCCGCGGCAGTTTCGCGCTTGCCGGTTATGGCAAAGCCTGGTGGTCGGCATTATGGGACCGCGTTATCGGCATGCGCGCCAAACGCACCCGGCGCGAACTTGTCGCGGAAGAAAAAAAGGTATTGGAGAAGCACGCGCCGCCCCGGATCGAGCCGGTGATCAAGCAGGTGCCGCCCGGCCAGCGGGTCGAGCGCGAAAAACAAGCGCCCTTGTTTGAAACGCTGCCGGGAAGCGGCGAATTGCCGCCGTTGGCGCTGCTGGACCCGCCGGATGAACAAAAGGCCTCGTTCTCCAAACATTCCCTGGAAACCATGTCGCGCCTGGTGGAAAAAAAGCTGCTGGACTTTAATATCGAGGTCCAGGTAGTGGCGGTGCATCCGGGACCGGTGATTACCCGGTTTGAAATCGAGCCGGCGCCGGGGGTGAAAGCCAACCAGATCACCAATCTGGCGAAGGATTTAGCGCGCGCCTTATCCGTCATCAGCCTGCGCGTGGTGGAAAACATCCCCGGTAAGTCGGTTATCGGCGTGGAAATTCCCAACGAGTTTCGCGAAACCGTACGGCTCAAAGAAGGATTATCATCGCAGGCGTACGAACAAATGAATTCACCGCTGGCGCTGGCGTTAGGTAAGGACATCAGCGGACAACCGGTGATCGCCGATCTCGGCAAGATGCCGCATCTGCTGATCGCCGGCACCACCGGCTCCGGTAAATCGGTGTGTGTCAACGCGCTGATTCTGAGCCTGGTGTACAAGTCCGCGCCGGAGCAGGTGCGCCTGATTATGATCGACCCCAAGATGTTGGAGCTCGCCGTGTATGAGGGGATTCCGCATTTGCTGGTGCCGGTAGTGACCGACATGAAACAGGCGGCGAATGCGCTCAAGTGGTGTATCGCCGAAATGGAGCGGCGCTACCGGCTGATGGCGGCGCTCGGCGTGCGCAACATCGCCGGCTATAACCGCAAAATCAAAGACGCGCAGCAAGCCGGCCATCCGGTGCTCGATCCGTTGGCCGCCCCCGGCATGCAACCGTTGCCGCTGCAGAGCTTGCCTTATGTCGTGATCCTGATCGACGAGCTTGCCGATCTCCTGATGGTGGTGGGGAAAAAAGTCGAGGAATTAATCGCGCGCCTGGCGCAAAAGGCGCGCGCCGCCGGCTTGCATCTGATCCTGGCCACCCAGCGTCCCTCGGTCGATGTCATCACCGGGCTCATCAAGGCCAACATTCCCACGCGCATTGCCTTCCAGGTCTCCGCGCGGGTGGATTCGCGCACGGTGCTGGATCAAATGGGCGCCGAACAGTTGCTGGGCCATGGCGATATGCTGTTTCTGCAGGCGGGCACCGGGGTGCCGACACGCATTCATGGCGCGTTTGTCGCCGACCACGAGGTGCACAAAGTGGTGGGCTTTCTGAAGAAGAGCGGTGCGCCGGTTTACAACGAAAAAATTCTCATCGGCGCATCCGAAGGCGGCGAACCAGGGGCTTGGTTCGGCGAACCAGGGGAAAGCGATGGCGAGAGCGATCCCCTGTATGACGAGGCGTTAAAAATCGTCACCGAGAGCCGCCGCGCTTCGATCTCGGGCGTACAGCGGCGCTTGCGCATCGGCTATAACCGCGCCGCGCGCCTCATTGAAGAGATGGAAAAATTAGGCGTGGTCGGGCCGCTGCAGCCCAACGGCAGCCGCGAGGTGCTGGCCCCGCCTCCACCGGCGATGGATTAATGATGCCCAGGTTTTTTCTGCTGCTATTGACGATAGTGCCGGTTGCGGCCGCTGCCTCGCTCGATAACCTCACCCATTTCTTTAACGAGGTGCGCACCTATAGCGCGAGTTTCGAGCAAGTGGTTATGGATGAATCCGGCCATCCGATGCAGCAATCGTCCGGCACCATGTATATCGAGCGCCCGGACAAGTTCCGCTGGGATTATGTCGCGCCTTACGAGCAGCATATCGTCGGTGACGGCCGCAAGATTTGGATTTATGACGTGGGCTTGGAACAAGTGGTGGTGCGCTCCATGGCGAATACCTTAGGCGATACCCCGGCGTTGCTCCTGGCCGGCCGTGGCCGCTTGAGTGAGGTATACGATGTGAAAGAATTGCGCCCGAAAAATATGTTTGAATGGGTGCAGTTAAGGCCGAAGAAAAAGGACGGCGGCTTCGAAGACATTCGCATTGGTTTTGACAAAGGCGTGGTGCGCGTCCTGGAATTGATCGACAGCTTCGGCCAGACCACGCGCATCACCTTGCGTGATTACCAGGAAAACAAGCAGATTGATCCGGCTAAATTCGTGTTCAAACCTCCCGCCGGCGTGGACGTCATTGAGCAATGAACTGATTCCGCTTACAACCGATGCAACCGCTTGCCGACCGTTTAAGACCCGTTAAAGTAGAAGACTTCGTCGGCCAAGCCCACCTGTTGGCGCCGGATAAACCCTTGCGCCGCGCGATTGAAACCGACCATCTCCATTCCATGATTTTTTGGGGCCCACCGGGCACCGGTAAGACCACGTTGGCGCGCATCATTGCCGCCCGCGCCAAGGCGCAATTTATCAATATCTCGGCGGTGTTCGCCGGCGTTAAGGAAATTCGCGCGGCAGTCGAGAGTGCGCGCCGACTGCGTGCGGAGCAGGGGCGCGACACCATCTTGTTTGTCGACGAGGTGCATCGCTTCAATAAGGCGCAGCAAGACGCGTTTCTGCCGTTTGTAGAACAGGGCACGTTGGTTTTTATCGGCGCCACCACGGAGAATCCTTCGTTTGAATTGAATAAAGCCTTATTGTCGCGGGCGCGGGTGTATGTGCTAAAAAGCCTGAGCGCCGGGGACATCCGGCGCGTGATTGACCGCGCGTTGATGGATGAAACCGCCGGTCTTGCCGGACTTAATATTGCATTTCCCGATCCGTTGCGCGATTTGTTGGCCTTGGCCGCGGACGGCGATGCGCGGCGGGCGTTGAATCTGTTGGAATCGGCGGTCGATCTGGCCGCGACCAAAGGCGGGCGCCCGGTCATTACCGAGGCGTTGATTAAGGAGCTGATTGCCGGCGGCGTGCGCCGGTTTGACAAGGGCGGCGAGGTATTTTACGACCAAATCTCGGCGCTGCATAAATCCGTGCGCGGCTCCGATCCCGATGCGGCGCTGTACTGGCTGGCGCGTATGCTCGATGGCGGCTGTGACCCGTTATATATCGCCCGCCGGGTGGCGCGTATGGCAAGCGAAGACATCGGCAATGCCGATCCGCGCGGCCTGGCGCTGGCGTTGAATGCCTGGGATGTGCAGGAGCGCTTAGGCAGCCCGGAAGGCGAGCTTGCCATTGCTCAGGCCGTCGTCTACCTTGCCTGCGCGCCGAAAAGCAATGCGGTCTATGCCGCCTTTAATGCCGCGCAAGCGGATGCGCGCGACCTCGGTTCGCTTGAAGTGCCGCTGCATCTGCGCAACGCCCCCACGCCGTTGATGAAAGAACTCGGCTTTGGAAAAAATTATCGCTACGCGCATGACGAGCCGGAGGCGTATGCCGCCGGCGAGCGCTATTTTCCGGATGAAATGGAAGAAAGAATTTATTATTACCCCAGCGGCCGTGGACTAGAGCAGAAGATCGCGGAAAAATTAGCTGCTCTGCGGGCGTTGGATAAAGGCGAGAAGAAAATAGGAAAGAATCCGCCAAACGAGAAGGTAGGAAAGAATCTACCCAACGAGAAGGACGGATAATCCGCAGCGATCGACGCGTACGCCAAGTAGTTGTTGCTTTCCTCCCTCTGTTTTTTTTTCGGTGATGTAATCAACTTTTGTCTGATTGACTTCTTTTGCCTGCTGTACGATGAATGCGCATGACGCGCACGCGCAGCGTTTACAAAGCAAACCTAAGGAAGGCGGGAAATAACAAGATGGTTCGTATCTTCGGGCATTACATACCGCGCATGTTGTTTTATTTAGGCATGGTGGAGACGGGGATTTTATGGGCCGCCATGTATGCCGGTGTTTTCATTCGTTTCTCTGACAGCACCCACACTGAATCAGCGTTAGTAGAACCGATTTTTCCCAGAGCGATTATTTTCGTATTGGTCATGATCGCGATTATGACCGCGTTGGGGTTGTATCAACGGGAATTGAGAGAAGGAGAGTGGGGATATTTTCCTCGTTTGGGCATCAGTTTTTTGGTCGGCCTCGCCGTGATGAGCTCGGTTTTCTACATCCTGCCTTCGCTCTTTTTGGGGCGTGGCGCCTTCGGGCTGACCTTTTTAGTGGCCTTAGCCGGCATCAGCATGGTGCGGTTTTTCTACCTGAAGCTTGCCCAAAACCAGATGGTGAAGCGGCGCATTCTGATGCTAGGGATGGGGAGTAGGGTGTCTAAAGTGGAGGCGCTGGAAAAGAGCGGCACTTTTCAGGTGGTCGGTTACTTGCCGCTCGCGGATACGGTGCCTATTGCGGATAAAGCCAGGGTTCTTTCTCCCGGTGAATCGCTGGAATCGATGGTGAAGCGGCTGCGGGTGGAAGAGATCGTTGTCGCCCTACGGGACCGCCGCCGGCATTTACCGATACAGGAACTGCTCCGGTTTAAGTTGCATGGGGTAGCGGTTATCGACTTATCCGGTTTTTTTGAACGTGAAACCGGGCGCATTCAATTGGAGTCCCTGAATCCCAGTTGGCTGATTTTCGGCGACGGCTTCCAACAGGGCGTTTTCAAGCGGACCGTTAAGCGCTTATTCGATATCGGCGTAAGCAGTATCCTGCTGATCACCGCCGCCCCTATCATGATCCTCACCGCCCTTCTCATTTACCGCGAAGATAAGGGACCTATTTTCTACCGTCAGGAGAGGGTCGGCCAGAACGGCAGTCCATTTGCCTTGCTGAAATTCCGCAGCATGCGCCTGGATGCCGAAGGCGACGGTATTCCGAAATGGGCGCAGAAGAACGATGACCGCATTACCCGCGTAGGCAGGATTATCCGCAAGACCAGAGTGGACGAGTTGCCGCAGGTTTTCAATGTACTAAAAGGCAACATGAGTTTTGTCGGGCCGCGCCCGGAACGGCCGTATTTCGTTGAGCAATTATGCAAACACTCGCTCTATTATTCGTATCGCCACGCCATCAAACCGGGGGTCACCGGCTGGGCGCAGGTGCGTTATCCGTACGGCGCTTCCATCGAGGATGCGATAGAGAAGCTGCAATACGACTTGTACTATGTTAAGAACAACAGTTTGTTTTTGGACATGATTATTTTGTTCCAAACTGCGCGCGTCTTGCTTTGGAATGACGGCGCGCGCTGAGTTCATGTTGGATTGTCATTAATAAATTTCAAAAAAATTAAGCACTAAGGAATTTGAGACTAAAGTCGGATATTACGGTTGAGCCTGGGCAGGTATGTTTGTTTTCGTTTGATGCTGCTCAAGGAAAAAATAAGATGAATAGAAAACACGTCGCTGTTTTTTTGCTGCTGTTCGGATTGTCCGCGTGTGCCGCGCGTCCAGTCTCAGAATCCCCGCGTATCCGATCTGATCCTGCCGTTGTTAACAGCAGGGATCTTCCCTATCAGATCGGAGTGGATGACAAATTACAAGTAGTCGTATGGCGTAATCCCGATTTGTCCGTCACTGTGCCGGTCAGGCCGGATGGCAAGATTTCCGTACCTTTGATCGGCGACGTGCAGGCAAGCGGAATTACGCCGATGGAAGTGGCGAACAGCGTGAAAAATAAACTTTCCTACTTTATTCGGGATCCAAACGTTTCCGTCATCGTTACCGAGATGCAAAGCCATGACTTCATGTCCCGCGTGCGCGTGACCGGTGCGGTGCGTACCCCGCAAACCTTTCCCTATCGGCCGGGTATGACCGTGCTGGATGCGGTTTTACAGGCGGGTGGGGTGAATGATTTTGCCGCGCCGAATCGCACCAGACTCCATCGTAAATCGTCATCCAAGACCGAGGTTATCCCGATCGAGTTGGGCACCCTTCTGAAAAAGGGGGGATTGGAGGGCAATATTGAGGTTCAGCCCGGTGATGTGATTTCGGTCCCAGAAAGGCTGTTCTAACAGGATGTTGAAAAAGTCCATCCGTTGTTTAAAAACGGAGTTTTTCAACAACCTGCTAAGTCGGTTCCGTTAACAAACTTGGAAATAAATAGTTATGAAATCTTTTGAACAGGATGCCAGGATTCTCTTTAATGAGGCATTTGCATATAGAAAGTTTATTGTCGTTATCTTTTTTACCGTTGTCGCCGTCGCTCTCGTTCTCGGCGCAGGTTGGCCGAAGACTTATACCTCGTCGGCGACTATTTTCGTCGAGGAAAAAAATATTATTCAGTCGTTAATGCAAGGCGCCGCTGTGGCTACCGACGTAATGGACCGGGCAAAGATCGCGCGCGAAGTCATTTATAGCCATAAAGTTATGAACAAGGTGCTCGAAGACGGCGGTTGGCTGGACGAAGACCTTTCAGCGGCTGAACGCGAGGATTTGATAGCAAAGTTAAAGAAACAAACTACGGTTTCAACCGTAGGCACGAATCTGATCAAGATCGAATTTAAAGACAGCGATCCTGAGCGTGCATTTAAGACCGCTAAGACATATACCGAAGTGTTTATCGCCGAAAGTGTAGGGACGAAAATCCAGGAGAGCCGATCCGCGTTTAACTTTATCGACGCGCAAGTCAAGGAATACCAGGCCAAGCTGCAGGCGGCGGACGACAAGATCAAGCAATTCCGCGCCGCCGGTCTGGATGCACGGCCGCCGCGCGATCCGAATCGCAGAGGCGAATCCTTGCAGACCCGGCTCGAGCAAACAAGAATGGAGCTGCAGGAGGCGCAGACTAAGCGCGACTCGTTGGAAAAACAATTAGCCAAAGAGATGGCGGCGGCGGTGACTTACACGCGCGAACGCGAATATCGCGATCGCCTGACCGCCGCCCAGTCCCAGCTCGCCGCATTAAGAGTGAACTATCAAGACACTTATCCTGATATCGTCCGCCTCAAAAAGGAGGTTGAAGAACTGCAGCAACTTATTGCAACCGAACAGAAATTGCACCCCGGACAGGCCGCGATGAGCGAGGCTTCCACCAGCCTATTGCATCAGCAAATGAAGGAAGAAATTAACCGCACTAATACTCTGATCGATACCTTGACCGCCCGGTTAATGGGAACCGAGCGATTTATCAACGCGGAAAACGAGAATGCCCGGCGCTACGGCGGGACCACGTTGTCCGAGCTTATGCGCAGTTATGAAGTGAATCAGAACATCCTAGATGATTTATTGAAAAGAAGAGAGAACGCCCGCGTTTCTATGAATCTTGACCGGGAAAAACAGGGGGTTTCATTGAGAATAAATGACGAAGCGGTTCTTCCTACGCAACCAAGCGGGCCGACGTTCGTTCAATTCGCCCTGGGCGGATTGATATTGGCGCTGCTCCTCCCGGTTGTTCTGATCTATGGAAAGAATCAACTTGATGCGCGCATCCGCAGCAAGTCAGTAATCACAGAAAAGCTCAATCTGCCCCTGGCCGCGGTAGTGCCTCATTTGTCTACAGCGCGCGAAGCGGCCTCTGCAAGTAGAAGCCTGCATTGGATCAGCGTATTGATCCTGTGCACTATTTTTATTGTCATCAGCCTCACCTGGACGGGGAATAACCTATGAGTAAAGTTGAGAAAGCATTGCAAAAGGCCCGCGCTAAGGAAGGTTTGCAAGATGTCGCGGCGCCCGCCATTGAAAATCAGGAATTAGTTTCCACCTCTATTGAACTTCATCCCGATTCAGAGCAAATGCAGCGCATGGCGGAGCCCTGGCGCCTGAGCGAGGCCGACCTTATCAACGCCAGGATTATTTTTCCTGAGATGCAGGATTATCGGGTGGCGGACGCATTCCGGGAAATAAGAACAAAAATTATTCAAGCCAGCTCATCCAGTAACTGCGTTACGTTGGTAACGTCGATAGCGGGGGAAGGCGGGGCAAGTTTTATCGCGCTCAATCTGGCAGCGGCGTTTACCTTTGATGAAAGCAGATCCGCGCTGCTGATCGATTGTAATCTCCGCCGGCCGGGGTTTGAAAACCTGCTTTCATCAGAGGCGCATTACGGGTTGACGGATTACCTGGAGACCGAGGGTTTGGAAGAGAGCCGGATTATTCATCCGGTCGGCATACCGCGATTAAGGCTGGTGCCGGCGGGAAGAAGATCAGAAACTCAGACCGAGCAATTAGGCTCTTTGAAGATGAGGGAGTTGATAAACAAGGTCAAACAAAGATACATCGATCGTTACATCATTCTCGATGCCGCATCAATATCCGATTCGGCCGACGCGCGGATCTTGGCCGAATTAAGCGATTTTATTTTGTTGATTGCGCCATATGGAAAAGTGACGGAAGTGGAACTCTGGAATGCGGCGAAGTCGATCGATGAAAAGAAATTTCTCGGCATTGTATTTAATAACGAACCTCAACTGCCTAAGTTTCTTTGGAGTTAAATGCCAACCCATAATTTTCGGGACGCCGGCTTAAATACGTTATTAAACGTAGCGGCCCTTATACTCTTGAATGCGATGCAAGCCGCCTCGGCGGCGCAATACGATTATGGGTTAAGCGCCAGCGCCTTATACAGCAACAACCTCAATCGTACGCCGGTTAATCAGGATAAGGAGTGGGTCGATGTTTTCCGCGGCCTGTTTTCGCTGAGCGAGAATTCCGATGTCTTGAAGGCGAATTTGTATTCCCAATTGGAATATAGGCACTACAATTCAGGCACTTTTGACGATGAATTCCTTTTCGGTTTAGCTTCTTCCGCGACCTGGTCTATTTTGCCCCGCCGTTTTTCCATCACGGTGGAAGATCTATATACGCAAGCGCCGATTGATCCGACCGTGGTGCCGACGCCGGGTAACCGTCAGAACATCAATGTGTTTTCCATCGGGCCCAATTTTACTTTTCGTTTGGATCCGGTCGACAGATTCGACGTAGGCGCGCGCGCCACCGATTATTATTATGAACGTGCGAACGCCGACAGCGATCGCTATTCCGGCTATAACAGGTTGATTCATGGCCTGTCTCCCTTGACCGAGATATCGCTTAATTACGAGCCGACCAAAGTCGATTATAGAGATAACATTTTAAATCAAGATTATCTGCGCCACGATTTATACGCGGGCTTGCTGACGCGGCCGTTCGGTACGGAATTGTCATTGGCTGCCGGCAGGACATTGATCCAGCGCGACGCAACCCCGGATTTGAAAAGCGATCTACAGCGGTTGCTCTGGTCGCGCCAGCTTAACTCCAGTTCACGTTTTAGTCTCTCCGCCTCAAAGCAGATTTCAGACAGCGGGCGCGATGCGCTGATCGTCAATCCCGCGTCGGATGTCCCTGCGCCGGTGCCGACTAACCCGGCTGAATTCGTCGGCGGCGGGATTTATAAGGGGCGCCTGGCCGATGCGCTTTATTTTCATCGGCGCGACTATGGCGACAATTACTTTCATCTTTTTTGGCGGAATCTGGATTATGAAACCATCACCCCCCTGGATCAAAAAGTGCGTGGCGGCGATTTTCAGTTGGGATACGATTATTCCGCGGCCGTGAGCGGCGCGGTGTTCGCCAATTATGCCAAGACGGAATACCTGGTGGTGCCGCGCACCGACACCGACAGCGGCGGCGGCGTGCGCATGATCTATCGGTTTCGGCGGGATTTAAGCCTTATTTTTGAAAGCAGGTGGAATCAGCGCGACAGCACCTTGTTCTCGCAAAATTTTGACGAGATACGAACAATTCTGACCATCGCTTATAACACCAATCCGGCGGCTTACGTCACCAATCCTTTTATCACCTCTAACTATCCCTTATACAGGTAGCGCTCATGTATCTCGATTTTTTTGCATTGAAGGAACACCCTTTTCAGATCACGCCGGATTCAGATTTTTTATACATGAGCGAGGCGCACGCGCGCGCCAAGGCGTACATGGACTACGCCATCCGCAATAAGGACGGGTTTGTCGTCATCACCGGTGAGGTCGGCTCCGGCAAGACTACCCTGATTAGGAAGCTGTTGTCGGAATTCGATGATAATGTCTTGGTGGCAAAAATTTTTCAGACTCAGCTGGATGAAACGGAGTTCCTACAAGCGGTTCTGGTTGAGTTCGGTCTTAATCCGTTTAATGCCAAAAAAGTCGAGCTCATGGATATGTTGAGCACTTTTCTAATCGAAAGCTTCCTCCAGTCCAAGCAGTTGGTGCTCATCGTTGATGAGGCGCAAAACTTAAGCCCGCGCGTATTGGAAGAGATACGCATGCTTTCCGGCCTGGAAACGCAAAAACAAAAAATCCTGCACGTGATCCTGGTCGGCCAACCGGAGTTGAATAACACCCTGGATTCTCCCGAGCTGGAGCAGTTGTTACAACGGGTACGCCTCCGGTTTCATATCTCGGCGCTGAGTGAGCCCGAAACCAGGAATTACATCGCCCATCGGCTGCGCAAGGCCGGCAGCGGGGATCGGGAGATCTTTTCCGAAGACACCATCCCTTTGATTTACCAATATAGCGGCGGCATCCCGCGTCTGATCAATACCTTGTGCGATACCGCGCTGATGTGCGCGTTTGCGGACGACTTGCGCGTCGTTGCTGTTAATACCGTCACGGCGGCTATCGAGGAATTACAATGGCTGCCTTATAGCGAGCGGGTGAGAAGAAGCGACAGCAAGAATAGCGCCATCAACGGACAGGGAGCGCTGATCGCGGAGGATGGCGAGTCGGAAAGAATCCACCAAACGAGAAGGTCGGAAAGAATCCACCAAACGAGAAGGTCGGAGTTCGGCGTAGAGAAGCCGCCCCAGTTTGAGGCCGCCATCACCATTATGTCCGGCATGGCGCAGCGGATGGAGAACATCGAAGTCTTGCTGCAGCACACGGTGGCGCTGCTGGAGCGTAAGAACCGTATTTCCATCCGGTTTGGCCGGAATCAACTCTCCCATTTAGTAAAGCAGTTTACGTTAGAAATGGAAAAAGCCAAGTCGGGACAGGTGCTTAATAATTAGTTATGTGCGGCATAGCGGGTATTCTCAATATTGACGGCGTCCGGCCTACCAGGCCGGAATTAAGCGACATGATCGTTAAACTGAGACATCGTGGGCCGGACGGCTATGGTTTTTATGCCGATGGCGATATTGGTCTTGCCCATGCGCGCCTGAGCATCATCGATTTAGCCGGTGGTAAACAGCCCATCTGCAACGAGGACGGCACGGTCTGGACGGTTTTTAATGGCGAGATATTTAATTATGTTGAGCTGCGCGCATCACTGTTGCGCGACGGCCATGTATTCAGCACGCATTCAGACACGGAAGTCATCGTCCATCTTTATGAGCAGCACGGGGAAGAATTTGTCCATCATCTGAACGGGCAATTTTCTATCGCCTTATGGGACACGCGCGGGCAAAAACTAATTTTGGTCAGAGACCGCGTCGGCATACGCCCGCTTTTTTATACCAAGGCCGGCGGGAGATTATTTTTCGCTTCCGAGATTAAATCTTTGTTTGCCCACGCTGCAGTTCGCCGCCGCATTAATCTGCCGGCCTTGGGTGAATTATTCACTTATTGGTCGCCCTTGCCGCCATCTACTTTATTTGCGGACGTATCTTCTTTGCCTCCCGGTCACATGATGACGGTTAAAGCCGGGCAAATGCGGGTGCGACGCTATTGGGATTGGCATTTTCCGGAAAGCAACGCAAGCGATAATCGCCCCGCTGAGGAATGCGCGCAAGCGCTATGGGAGCTTTTGGTGGACGCCGTGCGCCTGCAAGTGCGTGCCGACGTGCCGGTCGGCGCTTATTTAAGCGGCGGACTGGATTCTGCTATCGTCGTTTCCTTGCTCAAGAATTTTACCGATACGCCGGTGCGTACTTTTTCCGTACGGTTTGAAGACGCCGAGTTTGATGAAGGCGTATTTCAGCGGCAATTGGTGAGCGAGCTCGATACCAGACATACGGAATTAGTTTGCACCAGCGCCGATATCTGCGCCGCGTTTCCAAAAACGATCTGGCATACGGAAAGCCCGCTGCTGCGCACCGCCGCGACGCCACTGATGCTGCTTTCCGAAAAGGTGCTGGCCTCGGGCTACAAAGTGGTGTTAACCGGCGAAGGTGCCGACGAGATTATGGCGGGGTATGATCTTTTTAAAGAAGCCAAGATCAGACGCTTCTGCGCGCGCAGCCCGGCATCGACGGTGCGCCCGGCGCTCTTCCGGCGCCTCTATCCTTATCTTAGCCATTCGCCTACCTGTTCGCAGGCTTATGCGCATAAATTCTTCAGTCAAGGCATGGAACGCGTCGGTCAGCCTTATTTTTCCCATATTCCGCGCTGGCGCACGACGCACCGCATCTGGCGATTCTTCAGCCGTGACGCGCTCAATGAACTGGGTAATTGGGATCAGTTTTTAGAAATTGAAAAGATTCTCCCGGCAGAGATCCGCGATTGGGAGCCGCTCAATCAGGATCAATATGTGGAGGCGCATACCTTGCTATCCGGTTATCTGCTGTGCTCGCAGGGCGACCGTGTCTGTTCGGCGAACGCGGTGGAAGGACGGTTTCCTTTTCTCGATCACCGCGTCATTGAGTTTTGCAATAATCTGCCGGTGCGCTACAAGCTGATGGGCCTTAAGGAAAAGTATTTGCTTAAGCAGGCCGCGCGCGGATGGATACCGGAGACCATCCGCGCGCGCACAAAACAACCTTATCGCGCGCCGGATAGCAAAAGCTTTTTTAAACAAGGAGAATCAGCGGAGTACGTGGATGAACTATTCAGCGAAAGCCGGATACGGGATGCCGGCTATTTCGATCCAAACGCGACCCGCAGGTTGTTCGAGAAGTGCCGCCGCGGACGCGCAATCGGTTTCGGCGACAATATGGCTTTTATCGGCATCCTTTCCACCATGCTGCTGGATGAACTTTTTATCCGGCCGGGCGATCGGGAAAATCGCTACGCTAACCAATCCAATCCACTGCCGCGTTATCAGGAGGATAGGAAGCTTATCTATGCAGCATGAGCCGTAAGCGAGAGATTTCAAGGAGTGGTTGCCCAGGGACGGGAGCTATTTTTCCGGGTAGAAGTTCCTCACATTTTTATTCTATGGGACAGGGAATTCGTGCTTTTACATCATACATTTGAGCGGCAGGTTGAATCTCATAAAAATAAAGTCGCGCTCGTGTGCGGCGAGCGGCGCTATACCTATAGTGAACTGGCCGACAGGGTGCAGCGATTGGCGGCGACCTTGCAGCAGCGCGGGGTACGGCGGGGAGATCGCGTCGCTATTTTTCTCGATAATACCATGGAGGCGGTAATCAGCCTCTACGCTGCGCTTAAAGTCGGCGGCATATTCATGCTGATTAATCCTTTAACCAAGAGGGATAAATTGGCTTACGTTCTTCACGATGCCGCCCCTGTTTGCCTGATCAGCGATGCGCGTCTTCATGCCGCGCATGAAGCAGCGGTGACTCAGACGGAAAGCATCCACACCTTGGTGCTGGCCGGGCTGCCGGCGCCGGGTGGCTCATGGAATGGCAAAGGGATTTCGTTTGAACAATCGATGTCGACCCCGCCCACGCTTGAAGAAGCGGGCACCATCGACCAAGATTTAGCCGCCATCATTTATACCTCCGGCTCGACCGGCCATCCTAAGGGGGTAATGCTCAGCCATCGCAATATGCTAAGCGCCGCGGATTCCGTCAGCAGCTATTTAGGGCTGCGGCAGGATGACATTATTCTCTGCGCGCTGCCGCTGGCGTTTGATTATGGCCTCTATCAGATCTTGCTCGGATTTAACGCCGGTGCGCGCGTTATCTTGGAACGCTCTTTTGCGTTTCCCGCCAAGATCCTGGAAATCATGGCCCATGAGCAGGTTGCAGTATTCCCCGGCGTGCCGACGATGTTCTCGCTAATAATAAGTATGGGCTCGGTGGCGCGTCATGACCTCCACGCCCTGCGGCTGGTCACCAACACCGCCGCCGCACTTTCGGAGCGGCATATCCACGAGATCCGGCGCCTGTTCCCGCAGGCAAAATTATTTTCCATGTATGGCCTAACGGAGTGCAAGCGCGTGAGCTATCTGCCTCCGGAAGAGCTTGACCGCCGGCCGGCCAGTGTCGGGCGCGGTATGCCGAATCAAGAAATTTATTTAGTTGACGAACAAGGCCAACGTCTAGCTTTGGGCAGCACCGGCGAATTGGTTATACGCGGCAGCCACGTCATGCGCGGATATTGGCGGAAACCGGCAGAAACCGCGCAGCGCCTGAAACCCGGACCTTATCCGGGCGAATCTGTGCTTTATTCCGGCGATATTTTTCGCACCGATAGCGAAGGTTATCTGTATTTTATCGGCCGCGGGGACGACGTCATTAAGAGTCGCGGAGAAAAAGTGAGCCCGAAAGAGGTGGAAAACGTGCTTTATAGTCTTAGCGGCGTGCTCGAAGCCGCGGTGGTCGGCGTGCCCGACGCATTATTGGGCCAGGCGGTTAAGGCGTTCATCGTGTTAAGGCCGGATTTTCATTATAGCGAAAGAGAGGTGGTGAAATATTGTCTGGCGCATCTGGAAAATTATATGGCGCCCAAATATGTAGAGTTTGTTGCGGCGTTACCGCAAACCGGAACCGGTAAGATCAGCAAACAGCAGCTATTGGCTGAAGGCGAATTAAGAAACCTCTGATTAAGTCAGAGGTGCCTGCGGCAGCCGGGAGGCGCCGAACAAAAACGTCGGGGATGACTTTTTCAGAGTTTCCTTAAGAGCCGGGGTGTAGCAACGGATTATCGCGTCCAGCCGAAGGGCCTGGCGGAATAAACAAAACAGGAGAAGAACCAAAATGTACGGGATTAAAGAACAAGTTCGTAACTATATTGTTGATAACTTTCTTATGGGGCTGGAAGCGGGCGATCTCCAGGAAGATACATCATTTCTCGATCTCGGCATCATCGATTCAACCGGGGTGATCGAACTAATTTCTTTTCTCGAGGAAACCTACGGCATCCATGTGCAAGACGAAGAAATGGTGCCGGAGAATTTGGACAGCCTGAAAAATATTGAGCGGTATGTAATCAAAAAGATGGCGTTGCCGCTGGTGTCTTCCGCCTAAGGGGCCTTTGATTAAGTCGTAGTTGTCATTTGAGATCGGCAGTGGGCCGCGCGCAGTCAGGAAATAACACAACTGAATTCAGGATCTTGGTAAATGGCCGACAAATGGAATTGAGGGAAATTTATCGTTACACCGGTGTCTTATACGGAGTAAATCTGGTCGCCTCCTTCATTACTTTCCTGGTAATGATTGTGATCAGCCGCGCTATATCAAAAGAGGCCCTTGGAATCTATGGATTGTTTCAGGCTTATCTCTTTATGTCGATATACATGAGCGGGTTCGGCATCAGTTCCGGTATCGTTAAATTCATCGCCGGCCGCCAAGTCGATATAAAACAAATGCATACTCTATTGGCCTACGTCTTGTCCGCCATGGCAGCGGTGTTTTTATCAGCCGGCGCCATATTGCTAAAGCAAGGCAAAGAAGTCCTCGGCTTGGCCGTCCTGGCCTTGCCGGCCTATCATGTGTTTGATTTTTCTTTAAGCTATGCGCGCGGCCATTTATGGAAGAATGTTGAATGGTCGATTCTGTTGGCAGGTTCGCTCACCACGTCCATCCTTGTCGTCCTGTTGCTGCAGTGGTTTCCTGATTATCGCGGTCCCATGTACGGGCAAGTGCTGAGCATTTATGTCACTGCCTTCGGCTTGCTGGCACTTTTTTTTCTGTCCACTCGCGGTGCGGAACGTTTCTCCGCCATAAAGGGAAACTGGCTCAAGGATTTTATATCTATCGCACTCCCGGTTTTTATCGCCTCAGCACTTTTTTCATTAAATGATGTAGTGGATAGATTAATTATCGAAAAATTTCTCGGTCTTGAGATGGTGGGAGAATATTTCCTCGGCATGAGCCTTTTTAATCTCCTCGACCGGCCGGCCGGCCTGTTAGCGAGAGTGTTGCTGTCTCATTTTTCCGGAAGCAAAAGTTATTCCGCCGATCCCCGCCTGCACATTGCCTCAGTCACAAGAATAATCAAAATAAATTTGACGCTTTTGCCTCTGTTCGCGCTGGCTATCATTACCATCTTGCCGATCGTTCTGCCCCATTTCCTTAACAAGGATTACAGCAATGCATTTAATATCTTGGCGATAGTTTCCATCGTTATGGTGGTTAAGGCGTTTGAATTAGTAAACAGCATGCTCGCGATCGCGAGGAACAGCCCGGCTACAAATATTTATGCGCAAGCGATTGCGCTGATTATCTATCTCCCCCTGGCAATCGTATTGATACATCTATGGGGAATCTTCGGCATTGCCGTAAGTGTCGCGGTGAGATGGATTGCGTTTTCAGCCTGCCAATTTTTCCATATGAGGCGCAGACAGATAGCGACGATATCAGGTTGGTATTTAGCGCGCGCATTAGTCGCTTATTTGTTCGCACTTTCTCTTTTTACAAAAGCGCCTTTGACGATGCCATTCGTCTATCTTATCGCCGGCATTATTATGCAGTTATGGACCGCGAGGGAGTTTAATGATTTATTCCGATTTTTGCGGCCGGCCCGATTATCGGAGAAGTAGCAGGTTGTTGAAAAAGGCCACGGAAGGACTTTTTCAACATCTTGGTAGCATTCAGGCGTTTCCACGAGCGAGGTAGCAGTTATGCTGGCCACAAACAATGTAAAGCGAAATGCGGCGTTACCGATGCCATCGTATCTAAACGATGCAGGCCCCACGCCGTGGGCGTTTCGTTTTACGCTGCTGGCGGTATTTGTTTATGTGGCAAAAATCGCCGACGTATTTCCGCAATTCGCCGGAATGGGACTCGGCAAGATATTGGTAGGAGCGGCCATCGCCGCACTTATACTGGAACGGGGCGGATGGAGACAGGGACTCTTACATAATCATATTTTGCGCCCCTTTTTATGGATGGTTTTTTTTGTGTTCATCAGTGTTCCATTTGGCGCCTGGCCGAGGAATAGTTTTTTCTACATAACCGATACGTTCACTAAAGATGTAGTGCTGGTTTTTCTGCTGATCTTGACCACCAGGACTTACGCGGACATAAGAAGGGTGATGTGGGTGTTGGCAATCAATGCGCTGATATTAGATTACGCGCTTTTCAAATACGGCGTTACCGGCGTAACCCAAACACTCGTCGGCCGCAATGAAATCGCCATGATATCGGTTATAGCCCTAGGCCTGCTGCTTCCGTTAAAAGTGGAAGGCATGGGCAAGCTGATTAAAGCCGGCGGGGTGGTCACATTGATCGTGGCGGTGTTGTTTAGCGGTTCGCGCGGCGGTTTATTGGGTCTGGCGTTTGTTCTGGCGACGTTTGTTTATTTCCGTTTTGGAAAAAAATTAGGACTTACGCTCATGGCGTTAATACTTATCGGCGACGTCGCCTATATCCAACTTCCGCCGGATATCCGGAGCAGCGTCGATTCAATTATTAATTACGAACAGGATTACAACGCGACCGCCCCGGAAGGGCGCGTGGAAATTTGGAAGCGCGGCTTAAAGATCGTTTACGAAAATCCTGTTTTAGGGGTAGGCATAGATAATTTTGCCGTTGCCGAAGGGCATATGGATACATGGATAAGAAGGCCGTGGCTGACAGCACATAATTCCCCGCTTCAAGTTGCCGCGGAGATTGGCATCCCGGGGGCCGTTTTTTATTTGATCTTGATCGGCCGCATGTTCTCGGCCTCGCAAAATTTAAGACAGGGGCCGCATCCTGATAAATTATCGCAGGTGGGATTAGGATTGCTGATCGCGTTGGTGGGCTACATGGTTAGCGGGTTTTTCCTGTCGCAAGGATATTCCGTCATCTTTTACATCTTAATGGCTATGAGCCTCTCCGCCGCGCGCATCGCCGCCGACCTCAAGGCCAAGGAGGGCTAGATGTCCTACATTTCAAAAATCCGCAATCGGGAAGGTGCGATTCCGGACTTGCTTTATCGAACTTACAAAAAGATACAACACTTTAATGTTTATCCGGTCCCGGCCCTGTTTCATTTGCTTGCTTTTGAACGGGCGGCGCGGAGTGCGCTCTGGTCTTGGCTTAAAAGAAAATTTTACGGTGAACCGATCTTTAAGCTTAAATGCAGGAGTTGCGGGCGTGGATTTAACCTGCTGGCCGGAATACCCCTGGTTTATGGCGACCTTGATCTTCGTATCGGCGAACATGTCACCATGCATGGCTCCTCTACCTTATCCGCCGGCAAAGTTTTCAAAAATCCGCGTTTAACCATTGGAAACAGGACACATTGCGGGTTTTATTTCAGCGTGTCTGTCGGCGCCGACGTTTTTATTGGCGATGATGTTCTGATTTCAAACCTGGTAACTATTTATTCTTATGATAGCCATCCGTTCGATCCCAAAAAGAGGCGGCAAGGATTGCCCGCCGAGCCGGAATCGAGCCGGCCGATCCACATCGGTAATAACGTCTGGATTTGCTCCGGCGCCATTATATTAAAGGGCGTCACCATCGGTGACAACAGCATCGTCGCCGCGGCGGCGGTGGTTGCGAAAGATGTCCCGGCAAACGTCATCGTTGCCGGCAACCCCGCCCGAATCGTAAAAAGGCTTTCAGACGACGAGAATAGAGCTGCTTTATTACAAGAAGCCGGCTGTCGCCGGGAGCGCATTTCTGACTCATTACGTTAGGAGAAAATCTTGAAAGGGAATTTGTTGTGTAACCTGAATATTGAACCGATCTCGACGGTCGCCGTCATTATTTCCACCAAAATAATAGGCGGCCCTGGAAAAGGATTGCTGCAACTTCTGCCGGAGCTCAGCGCCAGAAACAGCGCCAAGCCTGTTCTGTGTACTTTTAGCAAGAGGCGGGAAGCGGATTCCTTGTTCACCCTGGCATGCAGGCAGCGAGGCATTGAGGTCACTCGCCTTTGGCAGAAATTTAATTTTGATCCGCAACCTTTCCTGCAATTACTAAATCTGATCCGGCAACAGAAAATAGATATCATCCAGACGCACGGCTATAAAGAAAATTTATTCGGCTTAATATTGAAGTTAATTACCGGAAAATCCTGGATATGTTTTTTACACGGCACTACCGACGAAAATATCAAAGTCCGTTTTTACCATCTTTTGAATAGAGTTATCGTGCGTTTTGCCGACAGGATTGTTTCCGTATCCCGGGAGTTGGTCGAGAGGACCGTGCCGAAACGTTATTTTTATAAGGTGCGCATTGTTGAGAATGCGATTGAACCGCGAAATAACAAAATCAATCCATTTATTGTGGCTAATTGGAAACGCCGGTTCAATATCGGAAGAAGCGATATCATTGTTTGTGTTGGACGATTAAGCCCGGAAAAAGGCCAAGAGGTTTTACTCCAGGCCGCCCGTGGGCTGGCCAATACAGGAATAAATTTTCAGATTCTGCTGGTGGGGGATGGACCGAGCAGGAAATCTTTAGAGCGCCAGGCGAGTGGACTGAATTTAAGCCGGCACGTTAAGTTTTTGGGACAGTACCACGATATGGATCTGGTTTATGAGGCGAGCGGCGTCTTGGTATTGCCCTCATTCAAGGAAGGCATGCCGAACGTCATTCTTGAAGGCATGGCGCATGGATTGCCTATCATCGCCACGCGCGTCGGCGCCGTTCCGGAAATGTTAAGACACGGCATCGATGCAGTCTTGATCCCTGCAGGCAGTGTGGGCGCATTACAAATTGCGCTGGAAGACCTTTTACGCAACCCGGAAAAAGCCTTGACTTATGGAGAGGCGGCTAAAGAAGCGCTGTTCCCGCGGTTTTCAGTTGCCAAACGGATCGAGAAGATAGAAACCATTTATCGCGAATTGGCGCAGGATGCTTGATGGATTGGCTGTTTGTTTTATCGCTGGGTTTTATTTTATATACCTATCTGATCTATCCAGGTTTGATTGTTTTAATTGGATATTGTGTCGGTCGTCGTGGCGCATCTGACAGTATCGCACCGCAGCCGGCCGTGGCCATGATTATCCCGGCTTATAACGAAGCCGCGTGCATTGCCGAGAAAATCCGGAATGTGTTGAATTCTTCCTATCCGCGGCACTTGTTGCGGGTGGTGGTGGTTTCCGACGGCTCCACGGACGGCACCGCCCTGCAGGCGAAACTGATAGCTGATGCGCGCGTGCAAGTTGTGGAAATAGCGCAACGCCAGGGGAAAGTGAAGGCGATTAATACCGTGATTTCTATGGTGAACGAACCGGTACTTATTTTGACGGATGCCGCTGAGATGTTTGATCCGCACGCGATTTCTTATCTGGTCGGTAATTTTGCTGATCCCGGCGTGGGCGCCGTTTCCGGCGAATTGGAATTTATCGATGCTCACACCGGCTTTAGCCGCAATATCGGGCTGTATTGGCGTTATGAGAGGAAAATCCGCATCGCCGAGAGCCGGGTCGGTTCCATTGTCGGGGTCACCGGCGCGATATATGCGATACGCCGCGAATGCTTTAGAACATTGCCGGCCGATACAATTCTGGATGATGTCGCCATTCCATTTGAAGCGATCAGGCAGGGTTACCGCGTTCATTATGAGCCAAGGGCGCGCGCTTATGCACAGGCGACGCCTGATATAACCCAGGAATTTTTGCGTAAGAGGCGCACGCTGGCGGGGAATTATCAGTTAATTTCACGCTATTTTGATCTTCTAATTCCTTTTAATGGCCCGATCGCATTGCAATTTCTATCGCATAAAGTTTTTCGTCTTTTGGTTCCCTATGCATTATTAGGAATGTTCATCAGCAGCTGGTTCCTGGCCGAGCCTTTTAAGAGCGTGTTATTGGCAAGCCAGTTTGTCTTTTATAGTTCAGCGATAGTGGCCTTTAGATTCGGTAAGCGCGTTCGCCTTTCCATTTTTACTCTGCCTTATACGTTTTGCGCTCTCAATTGGGCGGCCGTGGCGGGTTGCTATTATTACTTTTCCGGCATCCAGACAGCGAAATGGGAAAAGGTGAAATGAGTCATACGATTATGGACAGGCATGATGCGGTGTGTGGCGGTTTTCACGCCTCTAATACCTCTAATAAAAGGAAGAGAGTTTTTTTATGCCTGGGCACCGATTGGGGGTGTCATCCTTCCAGTATGTCTCATATTTTTAAGATTATCGCACAGCACGAACCGGTGATCTGGGTGAACAGCATCGGCCAGCGCTCGCCGGGCTTATCGATCAGAGATATAAAACGCCTGTGGGAAAAAGGCTCCCGTGCCTTGCGCCAATCGATCGATGCCTCGTATCCCTATAGGCAAAACGGGCCTCGCGCGGTGATTGAGCCCAAGGTCGCGCCCTATCATCAATATGCGATAGTGCGGCGGATAAACAGCTGGATATTACAGAGACAATTATCTCCGGTTCTGAATAAATTAGCCGGTCAGGATGCCGAGGTTATTTTTGTCACTTCCAATCCAGTAGCGGTCGATTTAATGGGGCGGCTCGGAGCGTCTATTTCTGTTTACTATTGTATGGATGAATACGCGGAAATGAGCGGATCGGATGCAAACCTCGTTCGTAGTTGTGAAGCACTGATTCTGGACGCAGTCGATTGCACGTTCGCCACCTCATTGATGTTGCGCCAATCAAAGAGAAGCCGTTTTTATGAAACGGTTTATCTTCCCCAGGGCGTCGATTTCGATCATTTCCAAGGCGCAATGGTCTGCCCCGAACCGCTGCGCGGCATCCCGCATCCTATTATTGGTTTCCAAGGCATCGTCGGCAACCGTGTCGACCTGGTATTGCTGGAAAAAATCGCCAAACGCTTTCCTGGCGCCTCAGTGGTTACCTTAGGCAAACGCGAGGTGGACCTTTCTTGTTTGCAGCGTTATCCCAATTTTTATGCGTTTGATGCAGTACCTTATTCTGAGTTGCCTCGATGGGCATCCCAATTCGATATCGGTTTAATCGCCTACGTCAAAGACGACCATACCGCAAGCGTCAATCCCTTAAAGCTGCTTGAATATCTGGCCATGGGGCAGGCGGTGGTATCGGTAGAGCTGCCGGAACTAGCCAGGCATAAAGACTATGTCGCCATTGCCGGCGATCACGAAACTTATTTAGCAGCGGCGGCGGGACTGCTTAAGCAATATCCGTTCTCAGAACAGGAAAAGCAGCGGAGACGGGATTATGCGCATAATGAATCGTGGGAAGATCGTGCGCGCCGTTTTCTGGAGGTATGTGACGATTTAAGCAGGAACAAAAGCAGCCGGCGAGAATCAACTGCCGGTAAAGAAAAAACCAGAGTTACTGCGCTGGAGATCCGTTGGTGCGTACGCAAACGCGGCAATTTTCCGGGAAAGCGTAGTTTTTAAATGTAAGAGTATGGCCTCAGAGCGCAATTTAGTAATAGAAGTAATTTACGCCCCCCTGGTCGGCGGTTCGGAAACCCTGGCCTTTGCTTTATGTAAGCAATGGAAGGCGCAAGGGGTTGCCGTGCGCATATGCTGCTTGTATGAAAAACAAGGCGCCCTGATTGCGCTGTTTGAAGAGGCCGGCATCGCCTACGATCTGCTTGATATCGGCGGCAAGTCATGGCTCGGAAGATGGCTGCGAGTCGCGCGTTATTTTTGGAAGTTAAAGCCACGGGTTATTCACGCCCATCACCTGGGGACGCTGGTCAATGTGCTGGTCCCGGCGTATATAACCGGCTGTACCTATGTGGTTTATACCGAACACTCTTCCCTCGAAATTTGCAAAACAGAATGGATGAGGCGCGTGATTCCCCTCGCATCGCGCCTTGTTAAAAAAGTCACTTGCGTTTCGAACACATTGGTAGAATTCTTTGCCAAAGAATTAGGCGTGCCAAGCAATAAATTGGTCGCCATCTATAACGGTGTTGATACAACGAAATTTAAACCAGGCACGGTATCGGACAGGGCGCGATCGAAGATTCGGATCGGGGCTGTCGGCCGCTTAGTGGAAGAAAAGGATTATCCCACATTGCTCAGGGCGCTTGCCTTATTAAAAGCGCGGGGCGTGCGATTTGAGGCGGAGATTATCGGCGACGGCCCCCTCGCCCGCGATTTGCATAGTCTTGCCAAGGAATTGCAAATTACCGACGTTTTGTTATTTCGCGGCCACCGGCAAGACATCCCTGAGCTTTTGCGAGAACTTGATATTTATGTGCTTTGTTCGCAAAGCGAAGGTATGCCTATCGCGGTGCTGGAGGCCATGGCGACCGGGTTGCCGGTTGTCGCCACGAATGTTGACGCTGTGCCTGAAGTTGTTAAGCACAACGTTAACGGCATATTGGTGGAGAAGGGCGATCCCTGCGCGCTCGCTGACGCCGTCCAAGGACTCATTTGTGATCCGGTTTTGCGTCAACGTTTGGGGTCGCTCGGTTTGCAGGATGTAGGCGCGGCCTTTTCCATTAACAACACGACCCGGATTTATGCCGAACATCTCGGCATTGCCTGAGTCCCAACTTGAGCTGATCAGTTTGTGATGTGCAAGGAGTCGGTCATGCGGCAAGAAGTAGCCAATATATTTGTTACCACGAGAATGGCCAAGGCGGCCTTGTTTTTACGTTCATTATGGTTAGACGAGCTCCCAATACTCGCCTATCACCGCATATGCGATGTGCCGGACGAATCCCGTTTTCCATTCGATGTCGAATTGATTAGCGCATCGATGGAAAATTTTGTCTGGCAGATGAAGTACATAAAGAGGAACTTCTCGCCGATTACCTTCGCCGATTTAATAAGGGCGTTGGATAACCAGGCCCCACTTCCGCCCAAGCCGATCATCGTTACTTTCGATGACGGTTTTGACGATAATTATTTCTGTGCATTTCCTATTCTCAAAGAGCTCAATATCCCGGCGATGTTTTTTATAGCGACGGATTATATCGGTAAGGAAAAAACATTTTGGTACGATTGGCTCGCCTATATCGTCTTGCATTTACCGCCGTCCTGCACGCTATCGCTTGGTGACGTTCATTCTCCTATAGTAATTAAAGGCGATATCAAAGCCAGGCGCGCGCTGCTTCACACTATCCTGGAATACCTTAAGCAAGTTCCGGACAGCAGGCGAATAAAGATACTTAACAAAATTAATGAAGAATACGGGCAACACTACGCCGGCAACGAGCTATCTTTAAGCAAGCCCATGAGCTGGGAACAAGTGAGGGAAATGGCGGACGCAGGCATGGAATTCGGCTCGCATAGCGTAACCCATCCCATATTAAGTCACTTAAGCGACAGCGAAATTAGGATGGAGCTCACCGTGTCGAAGCAGGTCATTGAGCGCCGGACCGGCCGGCCGGTGGAAGTGATCGCTTATCCAGTAGGCGGCGCATTTGCTTTTGATGAACGCGTGCGTGTGATGACGGAACAGGCGGGTTATCGTCTCGGTGTCTCTTTTGTTCCCGGTGTTAACAATGTCGGCACGCTGGAAAAGTTCGCCTTAAAACGCATCCCGGTCGCGAGACACATAGACGAGCCTCTGTATATTTCAGCGCTATCTTTCCCGGAATTATTTCTATGAAGGTGGGCTATGGTCCTCGGGATTATTATTAATACTTTTCTCGATGGCGGAGCTCATCTCGGCATGACTGGTTTGCTGTGACAGGGCGGAAAGATCTTCGTCGTTAACAGCGACGCCTGATTTTTTTTCAATCCTCTCCAACACCTCCAGTATTTTTGTTGTTTCCTGCTCATTGAGTAAACCGATCTGCAATGCAAGAGAAGTGCGATGCGCATGGAGCTTCTGCATAATCCTTTGTGTCGCCAGCACAAGCAGGGTCAGGAGAATAGATTCACACGCGAGAAAAATAATCAGGCCATTATATGGCCAGGGATCCCAGGGCTTCTGCATGGTGGAGTTCAGCGCAATCCAAAGCGCGAATAAAATAAGGTGCAAGACGGCTGTGCGAAATCTCCCTACGCTTAAAGTAAATTGGTGAACCCAGCGCTCCAACGGGCTAAATTTGCCGTATAACTCATTTTCCAGAGCGACAACGGTCTGAAGATTTTCGTTAATCAGCTTATTTAACGTCCGCGGCATTATGCGTGAGAGGTTTGTGCAGTCAAAGTTTGAGCTTGCTTAATTCCGGCAGGCGTTGCTTGATCTTAAGCACGGGTGCGAACAGGTCGCCGAACATCTCGGCTCGCCGCAAGACTTGCTGATAATCAAACTCAAGCGGCTCCTGTTTCCGCCAACTCGTCTCAATCTCATCCCAGTTTACCGGCGTTGATACCATCGGGCGCGCGCGGGCGCGCAGAGAGTAGACGCAAACGGTAGTTTTATGCGCATCGTTTTGGCTCCAGTCAATAAAAATTTTTCCCTTACGCAAGTTTTTTCTCATATTCGAGACAATGTACCGGGGATGCGCTGCTTCCAATAGACCGGCGAGGCCATGTGCAAATGGTTTTGTCTCGTTATAGCTAATCGGCGTGTTTAACGGCACATACACTTGCAGACCTTTAGAGCCGGAGGTCTTGGCAAAACTTTTTAATTTTAACTCGTCAAGCGCTTCATGTATCCACCCTGCGACTTGGGCGCAGTCTAAGATATTGGCCGGCGCACCAGGATCCAAATCAAACGCCAGTATAGTCGGGCGATTGATGTCGGTGATTAAAGAGAGCGAAGTATGCAGTTCAATATCCGCTAGATTAGCCGTCCAAACCAATGTGGGCAGATCATCGATCAGGCAATAGTTTGTATCGCGCGCGTTGCCTTCGCTCCAGACCGGGGTAGTATGCACCCACGGCGGGCGATGAGGAGGACATTCCTTTTCATAGAAGAACTCATTCTCCACCCCTTCAGGATAGCGCTTCAGGGTTAGCGGGCGATTTTTCAAATGAGGCAAAAGTACCGGCGCAATCCTGGTGTAATAATCAATCACCTGCGCCTTGGTAAAGCCTGCGGCGGGGTAGAGCACTTTTTCCAGATTGGAAAGTTTAAGGCGTTTTCCTTGAATTTCCACCTCCACTTGGCTCATGCTTTCTTTTTCCTGCCTGGACTATCTTTTTTTGCCGCGGCCTTGTCTTTGGTGGCGGCAAGGCTTGCTTCCAGGGCTTCCATCAAATTAATGACCTTGGCGGATTCTTTAGGCTTCGGCTGCGCCGCGATTTCTTGTCCCTGCGCCTTGCGTTCAATTAATTGCAGCAAACGCTCACGGTATTCGTCATGGTATTTTTCCGGTTTAAAGTCCATCGTTAGTGTGGCAATCAGTTGCTCGGCCATGGCTAATTCCCGCTGATTAATGGTTTCCGACGGCGTGGGCAGTTCCTTAAATGTCTCTCGCGGCACAATTTCATCATGAAACAGCAAAGTAACCAGGATAAGAACTTTTTGCGCCGGCCGGATAACGGTTAAATATTGTTTTGCACGCATCACCATGCGGGCAATGCCGGCTTTGCCGGATTTTTCCATGGCGGTAAAAAGCAAAAAATAGGCTTTATCCGCCCTCTTATCCGGAATTAAATAATAGGGATGTTCAAAGTAAATCGGATCGATCTGCTCCAAGGCGACGAAATCTTCGATATCGACGGTATGTGTCGCCTTGGGATCCAAGGTCTCTAGCTCTTCTGATTTTACGATAACATAATGATCGGGGGAAATTTCATAACCCTTTACGAGATGGTCATGAGACACTTCCTTTCCATCTGCGGGGCAAATTCGTTTTTGTTGAATGCGGACGCCGTCGGCGTCGTGCAAGAGATGGAAACGGATGTCTTTTTGGGAAACGGCGCTAAAGAGTTTTACCGGGATATTCACCAGTCCGAAGCTAAGCGATCCGCTCCACACCGACCTCGGCATTCTCTACTCCTCTTTAAACGGCAACGCCGTCAAGATCAGCCTGCTGCCATTATGCGCGAGTTGGATTAAAAACAGCGGGAGCAATTCTTGGCCTGCCCGCGTATCGGAAACTTTTTACTTTTACAGGGGGACTATCTTTTTGCTTCTGCTTGCTCAGAAACGCCGCGGCCATTTTTTCCTTTGCGGGTCTCGTCTTCGCCTTGAGACGATGTCGTTCTGCTGCCGTGTGAGCTTTCTCCGCCTTTACGTCCGATGGCCGCCATATGCTCGCGATTTTGACTCACTGCTTCACCGCCCTTGCGCCCAGCCTCACGCGCTTCTTCCGGCGTAAATTCGTGCGCAGTTCCTTTTTCATGTGCGGCCTTGCCGCCTTTGCTGGCGATTTCTCGCTGCTTTTCGTGGTCCATGGCGGCAAATCCACGGTGTTTTTTCTGCTGATTTGGCATTAGGAATCTCCTGGAAATCTGGAAAGATTGATGACATTCTGTGAGGCATTCTAAACAATGGGCAAAGAGACACATCGGACCAATGCCCTAGGCTCTGCCAGCCTGCCGCGAGAGATCTGCTGATTCGTTATGAATCGGGATGATGCTGACGTGTGACTCTTACTCGCAAGGATCGCTCCGAGGGTAAACCGTTATAATGCCGCACGCGCTTTCTCGATTGATTATCGTCATTGACTTCGTCGTGCGCGTAGCGACTGTTAGGACTGACTCGCATGTCGTGAGGTATCGATATGGATTGCAAAATCCACATTAATAGTCCCACCATGATTGCAATTAAACTTTTTATTTTCTTATTCATTTCCTTGCGCCTGTTTGCTGTCCGCTTTCCCGTGAACAGATCGTGATTCCTTTAACCATGGCGTTTCATCTTTCCCTTTAGTTCTTTTAGTTTTGCGCTTCAATAATTTCGAAAACTAAGTTCTTGGTTTCATTGCGGATGGTGAAAATAGATTTTTTGGTTAGCAACGCAAGTGCCGACCGCCTCAATTTCTTTGAATACTCGGGTTACCTTCATGGTCGTGTTTGTCTAGTTTAAAAGAATGGATTGCGCGCATGGCTTAGAGTGATATAACTTTCATTCACCCTTTCTTTGTTTTGATGCGGCGGAAACTTCACCACTTTTATTCCTGGCTTTAGCCGCCTGATGCGTGCGCGCTTGGCGTTTATGATGGTTATTCTGGGTTTGATTATTACCGGGTTCCACCTTATTAGTTTGTCGGGGTTTTTTGCTTGAACTGGAAGATGTCATAAAATAATACCCTCATAAAAATTTCATTAAAAACAGAGACTTATATTAATTACTCAAAATCAGTGTAGGGTCATTTTGGCCAGCGGCCATCAGACCAAAGTGGGAGCACGGGCAAAAAAAACCTCCGGACTAGGGGGGTAAAGCCGGAGGTTCAAAAAGCCTCAATAAAGATTAAGGCACCGCTCAGGGAGGAGGACGAGCGGAAAACGTATTTTGATAACGTGAGCGATGCTTCGCATCCGACCTAGGTCGGATTAAGCCTCTTTTCTGACAAAAGCCGGATTCTCCGCGCCGCGTTTGGCCGTTATGCTGTTTTACTCCATATTTATTTTAACCACGGAGGATGTATGGACGAACCTGCTATACGAGAATCCGCTATTACCGAAGTGCGCCAACCTTCGCAAGTAAGCTGGGGAGCTATTTTGGCCGGTTGGGTGCTGGCCGCAGGCACGGCTTGGCTATTATATCAGTTGGGGGCGGCGGTTGGGCTAAGTATTATCGATCCCGCTAAGGACGAGGCTGTAATGACGCGCGGGTTTTCCTATGGCGCCGGCTTCTGGATTTTTCTAACGTGGATAGCTTCCTTGTTTCTCGGCGGGCTTTTCGCTGCGCGCCTCGCCGGCCGTTCCGATAACGCGGTAGGCATGCTGCACGGGATGACGGTATGGGGGATAACGGCGGTGGTAACTATTCTACTCGGTGCGGCCGGAATCGCCGGTGTTGCCCAAGGCGGCGCGTCTTTGATCGGTGGCGGTGTTTCTCTAGGCGAGATGGCGGCAGGTAACTCCAGCAGCGGTGCGAACCGCAGCAGCCCAATGAGTTTGGGGCTGGAAGCGGAGATAAAGCAAAATATTAGTCAAGTGTTGGCGGGCGCCGGCGGCAATGTTTCCCAGGCGAATATCAATCAGGCCCTGAATCAGCTGGACAGCCGCGCATTGGCGGCGATTTCGGCGCGTTTACTGCGCGGAGATACCGCAGGCGCAAAGAACATGATCGCATTGAATACTAACCTGAGCCGGGCGGATGTAGACAAAGTGGTTAATGGATTGTCGGCGCGCATGCCGCAGTATAAGGCGGAGGTGGAACAAGCAGCGCAACAGGCGACACGCTATTCTGCGGCGTTGTTATGGGTGATGTTCACCAGCACCTTTGTTGGCCTGGGCGCAGCGGTTCTGGGTGGATCCATGGGCGCGGCCGCGGTAGCCAGGGCATATCGGCGCGCGCTCTAACAGGTTGTTGAAAAAGTCCACTTAGCGTGTTTGAAAAATCCGCCGGGAGCGGATTTTCGCGTCAGCCCCGTAGGGGCTTGGCGCAGGGATGCGTCAAGCAAAAATGGCGGTACTTGCAGCACTACGCAGTCCCTGCTTCGTGCGCAAGCCAGGGCCGGCCTTCCGTGGCCGGCCCGCTCGGCGGGAGGAAGGTCCACCGGACCTTCCTCT
>DATGVQ010000036.1:0-2829 GCA_035300145.1 Acidiferrobacterales bacterium
AAGCTGTAGACGCATGTTTGCATCGTTTGGCCGCAATCGCAATTTCCCTCCGTGGCGATCAAAGTTCCGACGAACTGACTGCGGTACTGACCCTCGTAAGAACTAAATTTGCCGTTCCGGACGCATCTATCTCGCCATATCCTGCCGACAGTTTGACCTGTGTCTATTACTGGTGGGCAAAGACCGTCTGGATCGATGAAGACCAGTGGATTATCGTATGTGTATGCATACAGATTTGGACCTCCCCCCTGTGCCAATATGACGTGAGACACCTACCTTAGACAAATTAGAGTAGAAAAGGTAGGTTTGAATCATGACTGACCAGATGAAAGCACCCCTGAACGCACACTCCTCCATCATACCGCCACCGGATCCGGAAGTGGCGGCCACGGCGAGACGACGCCAGTTCGGAAGCCTCGAGAAGCACCGCATCCTCGAGGCTTCGGACCGCTGTACTAAAGTGGGCGAAATCGGGGCGCTGTTGCGCCGCGAGGGTATCTATTCCTCCTATCTCACCACCTGGCGCAAGCAGCGCGAGGCCACCGAACGCGCCGCGCTCGAACCGCAAAAGCGCGGGCGCAAGGCCGATCCTGCCATCGCCGAAGCTCGGCGCGTGGCCGATCTCACCCAGGAGAACGAGCGCCTGCGCCGCAAGCTAGCCCAGGCCCATACCATCATCGATGTCCAAAAAAAACTCTGCACCTTACTCGAACTGCCCACGGCCGAGGACCCGCAGGAGAAATCCTGATGGGCGCACTCAACGCATTGGCGCCCGAAATCGGACTGGCTCCGGCGTGCGCCGCTTTGGGCATCAGCCGCGCCGGGGTCTATCGTCAAGACGCAGGGCTTCGCCTGGTGGCCAAACCTTCGCGACCGCAGCCGCGGCCCCAGGCCCCGCTCGCCTTGAGCGAGATCGAGCGGCAAGCCCTCCTCGATGTGCTCTACAGCGAACGCTTTGCCGACTGCGCCCCAGCGAGCGTCTATGCCACGCTGCTCGATGAGGGGCGCTACCTCGGCTCGGTGCGCACCATGTACCGCCTGCTGGCAGCGCTTGGGCAATCGCGTGAGCGGCGCAACCAGATCGTCCATCCGGCCGCAGCCCCGCCTGAACTGTTGGCGGTGCGGCCCAACGAAGTCTGGAGTTGGGATATCACAAAACTCAAGGGCCCGGTCAAGTGGAGCTGCTATCACCTGTACGTGATCCTCGACATCTTCAGCCGCTATGTGGTCGGCTGGATGATCGCGGCGCGTGAATCCGCGCGGCTTGCCCAACAGTTGATCGCCGATACCATTGCCAAACACGACATCGCCCCCGGCACCCTTACCCTGCACGCCGACCGCGGCGCCAGCATGCGCAGTAAACCCGTGGCCGCCTTGCTCATCGATCTGGATGTGGCCAAGACCCACAGCCGGCCGCATGTCTCCGATGACAATCCGTACTCCGAGGCCCAGTTCAAAACGCTCAAGTACCGTCCCGACTTCCCCGAGCGGTTCGGCAGCATCGAGGATGCACGCGCCCACTGCCAGGACTTCTTTCGCTGGTACAACGGCACGCACCGTCACTCAGGCATCGGCTTCATGACACCCGAGACCGTTCACTACGGCCGCGCCCAGGCACTCTTGCAGCATCGTGCCGACACGCTCAACGTCGCGTTTCTGGCTAACCCGAAACGCTTCAAGGGAAAAGTCCCGCAACCGCCCAGGCTGCCGACCGCTGTCTGGATCAACCCACCTAAACAGGAGACAACCACCACCACAAATCCCGATCCTTCGACACTAAATTCATGCAACCAGGTGTCTCAAAGTCATTGACACGTTCCGTTGGCGCAAGACATCCCCGGTTACTTTGAGGTTGTGCGGAATCTGAACGGTAAATACGACTTTGCGGTGTTAGTCGCGGGTCACTTGAACCGCGCCGGCACCAAGGCCGATGTGACGAATCAACTCGAGTTCCTGAGTGACCTCCATGCGGCGGCAAACGAGGGTCTCGCAGGCACCAAGATCGGCGAAACGATGAACCCGGACGATCTCACGAATCCGTGGGCCGTGTACGATAACTTCATCGATCGCGTGACGATCCATTGCGTGAACAAGCTGACACCAAAATGGAAAAGCCGGCTTGCCGCCTACGACGTGTATATCTACGACCAGTGCATGTCGATGGAGCAAAGCTTGCGTGTGGATGGGCCGAGCATGTAGCCGTCGGCATTCAAACCGTGGCCGGCCGCGAATAGGCGGCCGGCAACAATGTTTCAAACCTAGACAAGAGGATAGTTACCATGAAGCTTTACTACCCACCCAGGGTGTGTTCACTTTCTCCGCATTTCGTCGCTCGCGAGGCCGGCATTCCGCTCGAGCTTGTTAAGGTGTACGACTCGGCGACAGACGGCCGCGCGCGCTTCACCGCACACAGCTCGTTCAACGACCCCAACACGCCCGCGGGCGCGCCGCCGCGCCAGAGCATCGAAGCGCGCACCTCGCTTTCTTTGCGCCCAGCGCGTAGCTGCTCCGCGAAGGGCGCCTAGGAGATGAAACAGGCAGAAATCGCGCTCATCGTCGGCGCCGGCAGCGGCCTTTCCGCGTCGCTCGCCCGGTTATTCGCCAAAGAGGGTTTGCGGGTCGCGCTGGCGGCGCGCGACACGGCGAAGCTCGCGCCCCTCGTGAAGGAGACCGCGGCGCTGCCGGTCACCTGCGACGCCACCGACGCCGCGCAGGTCGAGGCGATGCTCGGCGCGATCGACGCGAAATGGAGAGTGCCCGATCTGGTCGTGTTCAACGCGGGCCACCGCGTGCAGGGCCCGCTCGTGTCGCTCGATCCGAAGGAAGTCG
>DATGVQ010000037.1:0-5134 GCA_035300145.1 Acidiferrobacterales bacterium
AGCAGGGTGCTGAAAAACTCGTTTTTCAGCACCCTGCGGTGCGGTATAGGGACGTACCGCCATTTTTCAAACACTTAGCGTGTTTGAAAAATGAAGCAAAGCAAAAACCACGCTTTTTGCTTTGCGTGTTGAAAAAGGCCATGGATGGACTTTTTCAACAACCTGATAGGATGCAAAACCGCCAAATGAACGCCGGGAAGTGGCGGTGACACGAAGATTGTCACCGGAGGGCTGCCGAAGCCTTCGAGACCGGATGCGAGCCCGTCGACGAACAGGTCTTCCGCTGCGACTCCGCGCGCAAGAATGTCGGCGTAGTCAAGCTGCGCGACGAACGCGGCGACCTGTGCGCTGCTCATGGTTGCTTGGGTACGATGCGCGGGATCTGCGGCGCCTGCCCGCGCTGGTAGACCATGATGGTGCGCGTGAACTCGATTACGACCGTGCCGTCCTGATTGAAGCCGGTGGTCTTCACCTTGACGATGCCGACGTTCGGCCGCGATCTTGACTCGCGCTTCTCCAGTACCTCGGACTGCGAGTAAATCGTGTCGCCCTCGAACACCGGGTTTGGCAAGCGCACTTCGTCCCAGCCCAGGTTCGCCATCACGTTCTGCGAGATGTCGGTCACGCTCTGGCCGGTCACAAGCGCCAGCGTGAAAGTCGAATCCATCAGCGGTTTACCGAACTCGGTCTGCGCCGCATAATGATGGTCGAAGTGGATCGGCGCGGTGTTCTGCGTGAGCAAGGTGAACCAGATGTTGTCGGTGGTGGTCACCGTGCGCCCAAGCGGGTGCGGGTAAACATCGCCCACCTCGAAGTCCTCATAGAAGCGGCCGCGCCAGCCTTCTTTAATTGTCATAGCATGTTCCTCAACTGTTATACCGCGCCCGCTGAACGCAGCGCGGCGATGTCGCTGGCCGTGTAGCCGAGCGTTTGAAGAATCGCGTCGGTGTGCTCGCCGAGCGCCGGCACCGGATCCATGCGGATGTCGAAGTCGGCCGATGTGGCCGGCGGCAGCAGGGCGGGGATTACACCCGCCGGAGTCGTTACCTCGCGCCAGCGCCCGCGTGCTTGGAACTGCGGGTGATCCCACACGTCGTTCATCTCGTTGACGTGTGCATTGGCGATTTGCGCCGTATCTAGTCGCGCGACCACCTCGCTGACAGTGAGCCCGGCGAACCCCTGCCCGATGACGGCGTGGAGCTCGGCCCGGTTTGCCGCGCGTCGCGAAATCGTGTTGAAGCGCTCGTCCTGCGCGAGCTCCGGCCGATCCAGCACGCGTTCACAGAACAGCGCCCATTCGCGCTCGTTCTGGATGCCTAGCATCACGCCGCCGTCTTTGGCACGGAACGGCCCGTACGGCGCGATGGTCGCGTGTGCCGCGCCGGTACGCTTGAGCGGCTTACCATAGTGCGAGTAGTAGAGCGGGTGGCCCATCCACTCACCCAGCGATTCGAGCAACGACACCTCGACCCGCGTGCCCCTGCCGGTTTTCTCGCGCTGATACAGCGCGGTGAGAACGCCCGAGTAGGCGTACATGCCGGCGGAGATATCGGCGATGGAGATGCCCGCCTTGCACGGCGTCTCCCTTGTGCCGGTCACGGATAGCAGCCCCGCCTCGCTCTGGATCAAGAGGTCATAGGCCTTCTTGTCGCGATACGGCCCGCTGTCGCCGTAGCCGGAGATATCACAGACAATGAGCCGCGGGTGCTGCGCGCGCAGCGCATCGGCGGACAGGCCTAGGCGGGCCGCGGCGCCGGGCACGAGGTTCTGCACGAACACGTCGGCCGTCGCGATCAGGCGCTTAAGGATCTCGGCTGCCTGGGGATGCTTAACATCGAGTGTCAGGCTTTGCTTCGAGCGATTGACCCAGACGAAGTAGGCGGACATGCCGTTGACCGTCTCGTCGTAGCCACGCGCGAAGTCGCCGACTCGCGGCCGTTCGATCTTGATCACCTCCGCGCCCAGATCGGCGAGCTGGCGGGTCGCGAATGGTGCGGCGATCGCCTGCTCGAGGCCTATGACCTTGATGCCTTCGAGCGGGCGCATTAAAACGACCGCGGCAGGCCGAGCACATGCTCGGCCACGTAGGACAGGATCAGGTTGGTTGAAATCGGCGCGACCTGGTACAGCCGCGTCTCACGGAATTTCCGCTCGATGTCGTACTCGGCTGCGAAGCCAAAGCCGCCGTGCGTCTGCAGCGCGACGTTGGCCGCCTCCCAGGATGCATCAGCGGCCAGGAGTTTGGCCATGTTCGCCTCGGCGCCGCAGGGTCGGTCCGCATCGAACAACGACGCAGCGCCGAAGCGCATCAGGTTCGCCGCCTCGACGTTCACGTAAGCGCGCGCGATCGGGAACTGCACGCCTTGGTTCCGGCCGATGGGGCGGTCGAACACGATGCGCTCCTTCGCGTATTTGGCCGCGCGCTCGATGAACCAGTAGCCGTCTCCGATGCATTCGGCGGCGATCAGGATGCGCTCGGCGTTCATGCCGTCGAGGATATAGCGAAACCCCTTGCCTTCCTCCCCGATCAGATTTTCCGCCGGGACCTCCAGGTTATCGAAAAACAACTGGTTGGTCTCGTGGTTTATCATCGTGTCGATCGGTTGCACGGTGAGTCCGTGTCCGATCGCATCGCGCAAGTCGACGAGGAAGACCGAGAGTCCTTCGCCCTTCTTCTTCACCTGGTTGAGCGATGTGGTGCGCGCGAGCAGCAGCAGCAGATCCGAGTGCTGCACGCGCGAGATAAACACCTTCTGGCCGTTGACGACATAGCGGTCGCCCTGGCGCACCGCCGTGGTCTTGAGCTTGGTCGTGTCGCTGCCGGTGGTCGGCTCGGTAACGCCGAAAGCCTGCAGCCGCAGCTCGCCGTGCGCGATCTTCGGCAAGTACAGGCGTTTCTGCGCCTCGCTTCCATGACGCAGCAACGTGCCCATGGTGTACATTTGCGCATGGCAGGCGCCGGAGTTGCCGCCGGAGCGGTTCACCTCTTCGAGAATGATCGAGGCTTCGGTGATGCCCAGCCCCGAGCCCCCATACGCTTCGGGAATCAATGCCGCCAGCCAACCGGCCCCGGTCAGCGCGCGCACGAACTCTTCGGGGTAGGTCCGTTCGCGATCGATCCGGCGCCAGTACTCGTCTCGAAAACGGCGGCACAGATCGCGCATCGCGGCGCGCAGTTCGGAATGCAAGTCGGATGTCGTCAATGGTCGGCTACCTTGCTGTTAGGGAATTATATCAGAATTGTACCACCGGCCGCCTTAAGGAACGCGCGGGCAGCGAGAGGAATAACGCGATCACCCATATCATCGCGTGATACAGCCGCAAGTCGAGAACCCACTGCGAAAGCCGGAAGAATGGATGGTGTGTGACATAAGCGCCTCCAACTTACCGAAAGTTATTTGTGCGACACGAGACTAGTACTCTTAATAATAAATGTTATTCATAATAAATTTATTCATTTGATACAAATCCCTATTAACCATTAACCAGACTTTTGCAATTTCGTTTTCGGATGCTACATTTATTTCTACTCGATCATCGAATCTATTTTGCTCGAGTATCTCGTAATGCCAACTTTGAAAATTTCAGTATCAGTATAGGAGAAAGATTAATGAATGGACTGTCAGCGGTTGTCATTAAAAGATTCCAATCCTTGTTGTTGCGCCGTTTGCAAGCGCGTGTCTGGCGCTCTCCGCTGGGGCTGCATCCGCTGTCTTCCCTCGGCAGCGGCGTTTTGGCCGGCACTTTCACTGTTCAGCGGTTCGAACGTGAAAACCTGCAAGTGGTGGCAATTGGCACACTGGTGGGCACATTGACGCAGTAACTTGAACCGGGATGATCGAGGGCAGGAAATTCTCACGGACCATACTCACGGACCATAATCGTATCCCAGTCAATTTACCGGTAGATAGCCCATAGAGCAAATTTAAATATCAGCTCGTCGATCCGACGATGGGCTCGGATGAGCTGGAGAAGTGGGGAAGGCTTTGGGCTAACCCAATTTTAGCTGGCGAGGCGCCGTAGTTAAGGTGGAACAAAAATAAATTGGCTTTTCTCTAGGTTCGCCGTCAATAGGCTATTATAAAGACTATAAAGACTGTTATGGAAACATTGCGGCGGCGCTTCTGCTGCTGGCATCGTCATAGATATGTTTGCTACCGCACGGAACCTACCTTGCCTTTGATTTAAAGGTGGTCAGGCGCATCGCCGGTCAGTGATTTTTGACAAGACGCGCTATGACAGCAAATCCGCTCCCATGATTGCGGCATCAACCAGACGGAGCAAGCCTGTGTGAAGGCGCAAAACCAGCAGAGAGCATTTTTTGATGTGAACCACCGCGAGCTCGGCGGGAGCGAAAGAAGGCCCCGCCGTACTTGCCCCCCTGGAGCCATTTTTGCCGTCCATTAGACAAATGCTGGAAAGTTACCGGAGCAAGTTTCCGCTCGAAAACGTCGCGGTCGCGTTTTTCTGCCTCGCGCTAATTGGGATCGTATTGGCAGTAACGATGCAGCGTATAAGGTTCGAGCGCAGTGAAACGATCGCCGCTGTGGTGAAGCAGAACTCCAACCTCGCCATCGCGTTCGAGGAACACACGGTCAGAACCCTCAAAGGCATCGACCAGGCGCTGCAATTGATCAAGCACCGGTACGAGCAGGAGGGTCTGAAGCTGATTCTTCACAAGTTAGTCGAGGACGGCGAGATCGACGACAGCATCTTCATCGGCCTCGGCGTCGACAATGAGCATGGCAAACGGGTACTCGGCCGCGACGACTCCAAGGTCATCAATGTGGCAGACCGCGAGTTCTTCACGTTTCACCGGCAGCAAAAAAATGATGAGATGTTCATCGGCAAACCGGCCTTGGGGCGCATAACCGGTAAGTGGGCGATCCACATGAGCCGCCGCATCAACAAGCCGGATGGCTCGTTTGGCGGCGTCGTTGTCGCCGCGGTCGATCCGGGCTACTTCACGCAGTTCTATCGGCAGACCGACCTCGGCGCGCAGGGCTTGGTCCTGCTGGTCGGGCTTGATGGCATCGGGCGCGCAAAGCTAGCGGGAGAAAAGGGCAGTTTCGGGGACGACTGGCGCGGCAGCTCATTGCTTGTGGAGCAAGCTAAAGGCCCCGTCGGCAACCTT
>DATGVQ010000038.1:0-15323 GCA_035300145.1 Acidiferrobacterales bacterium
CATCGCGTCGCAATAACTTGCTGTATAGCATTTCGGCTGCCGCCCTTATTTTGGGATTAGGGTTGATACCCAGCGCCGCTCGAGCCCAAGAGGGGTACGTCGGCGTCGGAGTTGGGCAATCCAAGGCCAAAGACGCCTCAAACTTTGCCGCATGTTCAGATTTAGCCGGTCTTGCAAATCTCTCTTGCAGTACCAAGGACACGGATAACGCCTGGAGGATATTCGGCGGCTACGAGGTCAATAAAAATTTCGCGGTCGAAGTAGGCTATATTGATCTGGGCAAGTTCACCTTAGATGCGAGCTTTACGTCTGGTGGCCCTCAAACCGCTCACAATGAAGTCAAAGCGCACGGTTTGGATATCGATGCGGTCGGAACCTGGCCCATCGCCGGTGGCTTTAGCGTAATGGGCCGGGCCGGTCTCTTTTCATGGACCGCAGATGAATCGGGTCACATCGCCAATATACCCCTTAGCGTAAGCACAACCGGGACGAGTCTTAACTTCGGGGTCGGCATGAAATATGACTTCGCAAAGAACGTGGGGGTACGGGCCGAGTTCGTAGAGTATAAGGATGTCGGTGATTCCAGCACGACTGGCAAATCGGATATTGATGTATTTTCGGCCAGCTTCGTTTTCAAGTTTTAAAGCTTCGGTTGGTTCTGTTAGAAAGCCGCAAAACCTGAGGGCTAGGTCTTGCACAACCACATTTCGAGTGTCGTTCATAAATAAAATCGTTTTACTCCTGTTCCCGTTGATATTGAATGCCCTGATGCCTGCATTTGGGCGATCCGTCACTCAAATTGCCTTGGATGAAAGCCCTAGTCGAAATGAACGTTTAAGCGCCGCCGCCAGGCAAGAAGGGTCCTTGCTCCTGTATACCACCACGCCGGTGGAATACATGAAGATACTTACTGAGGAGTTCGAACGCAAATCCGGTGTCAAGGTTATTATCTGGCGATCTCGTTCGGAAAATGTGTTGCAAAGAATTATCACTGAAGCGCAGAGCGGGCATTCTATTTTTGACGTAGCGCAAAGTATTTCGCCATCGATGGAGGCCTTGCACCGCGAGAAGCTGCTGCAAGAGGTGAAGTCGCCCTATTTTAAAGATTTAATTCCAGCCGCGATTCCTGCGCATAAAGAATGGGTGGCGACGCTGCTATACGTTTTTGTGCAGGCGTACAATACCAATAAAGTAAAAAAACAGGATTTGCCCAAAACTTATGCTGACCTGCTCGATCCGAAGTGGAAAGGCCGTTTAGGCATCGAATCCTCGGATCACGAATGGTTCTACACGATCGTGAAGGACATGGGGGAGGAGAAAGGCCTGAAGTTTTTCCGGGATTTGGTGGCAACGAATGGACTCTCTGCCCGCACCGGGCATCCGCTTTTGACTAACTTGGTTGCTTCCGGTGAAGTGCCGCTTGCGTTAACGGTGTATAACTATATGCCTGAGCAGCTAAAACAAAAAGGAGTTACTATTGACTGGTTTGCCATTGAACCCGCAATAGCGATACCGGATGGCATGGGGATATCGAAAAACGCGCCGCATCCGCATGCCGCTGTTTTATTTTATGATTATATGTTGAGCGAGGATGCGCAAAAACTGCTGGCTAAAATTGGTTATGTTCCCACTAATAAAAAAGTGGAGTCACCGTTGCAAAAAACCCAAATTAAGTTGCTGGATCCCGCGACGCTGCTGGATGAATCGGATAAATCGACCCGTTTGTATGAGGAGATTCTGATAAAGCGAGGGGCTCCCAAAACCTGAGGGCCAGATTTCGCACAACCACATTTCGCCCGATGGACTGCAGCATCCACAAGACCTGACCCCATGTGCTGATGCCGGCTTCCGCATTGTGTGGTCAAAAAAAAGGCAATAATCCGTCGTCGGCGAAAGGCGGCGTGTAATGCAGGCTTGACGGTCAGATTCCGCGGGCGCAAGCTTTCGACATCACTAACGGAGATATCCCGAACATGTCGGCCCAGAAGATCTTGAACGTGAATGGAAAGCCGGTCGCGGTCGCGGCCGACGATCCAGCGGCGCTGCTGCTCTATGTCTTGCGCAATGACGCCGGGCTGCGCGGTCCGAAGTTCGGCTGCGGTCTGGGGCAATGCGGGGCATGCACGGTTCACATCAACGGCAAGGCGATGCGGTCCTGCATCACGCCGCTTGCCCGGGTGAGCGAGAAGGACAAGATCGTCACGCTCGAGGGTCTCGGAACCGCGCAGAAGCCCCATCCGCTGCAAAAGGCCTTCATCGCCGAACAGGCCGTCCAATGCGGCTATTGCATCAACGGCATGATCATGCAGGCGGCTGAGCTGCTCAACCGCACGAAAAAGCCGAGCGTGGCCGAGATCAAGAATGCGCTGGCCAATAATCTTTGCCGCTGCGGCACCCATCTGCGGATTTTGCGCGCCGTTAAGCGCGCCTCCGAGGAAGCGTGAGCGGGGGGCCGACCATGGACGGATCGATCGCACGCGATGGACTGTCGCGTCGTGACTTTCTGAAAGGGACCGGGGCGCTGGTCGTGGGGTTCGCGCTGGCGGGCGTCGCCCAGGCGAACGCTGCTGCCGCGCTTGAACTCGGTCCTTATGGCCCCCCCGACGACCAAGTTGATTCCTGGCTTGCCATCGGCCAGGACGGCAGCGTCACGCTCTATACCGGCTGCTGCGAATTGGGCACGGGCAGCACGAGCGGCCTCTTGCAGATCATAGCGGAGGAACTCGACGTCGCTTACGGGCGCACGAAGCTCGTCGGGCCCGATACCAATCGGACCCCGGATCAGTTCGTTTCCTCGGGCAGCCGCGCCATCGCCTATCACGCCAAGCCCATTCGTCAGGCCGGAGCCTGCGCGCGTCAGGCGCTCGTCAACATGGCCGCGGAACGGCTCAAGGTTCCGGCCGATCAACTCATCACGCAGGACGGCGCGGTCTGCCTGCGCGCCGATCCGAAACGCAAAGTCAGCTATGGCGCCCTGATCGGTGGGCGGACCTTCAACCTCAAAATGACCGGCAAGGTAAAGCCCAAGGATCCGAAGGATTACAAACTCGTCGGCAAATCGGTGCCGCGTGCCGATATCCCGGCCAAGGTCATGGGCACCTTCACCTATATGCAAGATGTCAAGGTCCCGGGCATGCTGCATGGCCGTGTGGTTCGCCCGCCGGCGCACGGCGCCAAGGTCGTCAGCATCGACGAAAGCTCGGTTGCCCGGATACCCAGTCTCGTCAAGGTCGTGCAGCGCGGCGACCTCGTTGGCGTCGTCTGCAAACGGGAAGAACAGGCGATTCGCGGAGCCTCGGCGCTGAAAGTGACCTGGTCAGATTGGGCGGGTCTTCCTGACATGAAGGATCTCTACGCCGTCCTGCGCGCGTTGCCCGAATATCCTCAGGGCTATCCGAAGCGGAGCCCCGGCGGCTTGCTGGCGAAGTCGGGCGATGTCGACGCGGGCATGTCGGCTGCCGCCAAGGTCATCAAGGCGACCTATGAGGCGCCTTATCATCATCACGGCTCGATCGGACCCTCTTGCGCAGTTGCCGATGTGCGCGGCGACAAGGTCACGATCTGGTCGGGGACGCAGACGCCTTATGGCATGCGCGAGGCGGCGGCGAAGTTTCTGGGCCTGCCGAACGATAAGGTCCGCCTCATCTATGCCGAAGCCTCCGGCTGTTATGGCCAGAACGGTGCCGACGATGTCGTCATCGACGCGCTGGTGCTCTCCCAAGCCGTCGGCAAGCCGGTGCGCGTGCAATGGTCGCGAGCGGATGAAAACGGATGGGAAGCACTCAAGGCGGCGCGCGTCACCGATATGGCCGGCGGGCTCGATGCAAATGGCAACATCGTCGCCTGGGATGCGCGCACCTTTGGGCTCTCCGGCTACTCGCGGCCCGAATATCACGAACCCAAGCATGGCGGCGAGCCGGGCAGTCTCGTCACCGCGCAGCTTGCCGGCTGGGACAAGCCCGGGCTGGAAGAGGGGTTCAACGGTGCGGCCGGCAATTTCGAGCCGATCTACGGCGCGATCGAGAACAAGCGCGTCGTCTTCACCTATCTCGGGCCAGCCTCGCATCGCAAGGGCAAGCTGCCCATTCGCGTCGGTTCCATGCGCGGCGTCGGCTCGCCCGATAACATCTTCGCGTGCGAATGCTTCATGGACGAGCTGGCTGTGGCGGCCGGCGCCGATCCGGTTGAATATCGCTTGCGCCACCTTAAGAGCGAGCGTTCCATCGCCGTGTTGAAAGCGGCGGCGGCAAAATACAACTGGCAGCCCCGCCCCGCCCATAGCGCGCCGTCGCAGGGAGACATCGCGATCGGCCGCGGCGTCTCCGCCCTTGGCAATGACAATATCTTCACGGGCGCCAAGGATACCAACGTCGCCGGCATCATCGAGGTCGAGGTCAACCGCAAGACCGGAGAGGTGCGGGTCAAACGCGCGGTGGTCGCGCAGGATTGCGGCCTCATTGTCAATCCCGACGCGATCCGCAATCAGATCGAAGGCGGCGTCATTCAAAGCACGAGCCGAGCGCTTTATGAAGAAGTCACCTTCGACCGCTCGCGCATCACGAGCCTTGATTGGGCCTCCTATCCGATCATCGGCTTCCTGGATATCCCGGACCAGGTCGAAGTCGTTCTGCTCAATCGGCCCGACCTCGCGCCGATGCGCGTTGGCGAGCCGGCAAGCGAATGCGTCTGGCCGGCGCTCGCCAACGCGATCTATGACGCGGTGGGCGTGCGCTTACGGCGACTGCCTTTCACGCCCGAACGCGTCCTGGCGGCGCTGGGACAGCAAGCGAGTCTCGGGCGCGGCTAGGCATCCACCAAAACCGAACGTCTCAGGGGGCGGCTGGCGGATGGAGGAACCTGAGGATCAGGTCTTGCACAACCACATTTCGCCCGAAGGAGAAGCTATTGACTGGTTCGTCATCGAGCGCGCAATCGTGATACCGAATTGATCCATGTATAAGTAATGTCCGAACCCAACAAAATCATAGATTTAATGGGTCCGCGTGGCGTGGAAGCCGCGATCAGGGCTTATACTTATGGGGGACTTATGGGAGAAAGCTATGACGATTTCAATAAAACCGTTAGCGCCCGCCCTGGGAGCGGAAATCAGCGGATTCGATATCCGCGATATCGATAAGGCCGCTAAAGAAGAAATCTTGCAAGCCTGGTATCGGTATCTGGTCTTAGTCGTCCGTGGCGAGAAATTATCGGACGACGATTTGGTGCAGTTCGGCCGGCGCTTTGGTGAGCTGGAAAAGCCAAGAGTGATGAGTCCGTTGGCGACGAGGCCGGAAATCATGGTCGTTTCCAACCTTCGCGACGACAAGGGTAAAAACCTGGGCCGTCTGCCGGACGGTGAGATGTCGTTCCATTATGACATGGTGCATCAGAAAAAGCCCAATAAAGCCGGAATTCTGCATGCAATTGAAGTGCCGTCAGCGGGAGGAGATACTTGTTTCGCGAATATGTATCTGGCTTACGAGACACTATCGGGCGCAATGAAGCAACGGCTCGAAGGTTTAACTGCTTTGAATACTTATGAGTACGGTTCCACCAACACTGCCGCGAAGAAATTATCCGAGGGCGCGCCGACCGCGGTCCATCCGGTGATAAGAACAATTCCGGAGACCGGCCGCAAGGCCTTATACGTTTCGCGCCTGATGACCGATCGGATCGTCGGCCTGCCGGAGGATGAAAGCCGCGCGCTGTTGGACGAACTTTGCGATCATTGCGAGCAAGCAAGATTTATTTACCAGCATAAATGGAAACAAGGCGATTTGCTCGTTTGGGATAATCGCTGTACGACCCATGCCCGCACCGATTTCAGCGCGGCTGAACGCCGTTTGCTCAAGCGTGTTACCGTCGGCGATACGGTTGTGCCGCTTTAAATAACTTCCAGCTATAATAAAAAATATGATCAGATCAGTTACCGGCGATATCGATACGATCGATGGTAGAATTCTCGCTCACGAGCATCTTCAGGTTGATTTATGCGCCGGGAAAGATGCACAAGTCGTTTTAGGAAAACAAGATCAAGAAGACGTGATCCATGATCTTGCCGAGGCGATGCATCACGGCCTGCGCGGCATCGTCGATCTCAGTGTAGTGGGATCGGGGCGAGATCTGCCGGCATTGGCGGAGATGAGCCGGCGTTTAGGATTACCGATCATCTGTGCCACCGGCTTCTACTGGGATCCACATTCGGCCTTAGTGGCGCAAACCTCGGTCGAGGCGTTGCGTGATACCATGATCCGGGAAGTCACCGAAGGCGTGGACGGAACCGGGATACGCTGCGGGGTGATTAAAATAGGCACCAGTAGCCATGACTGCACCGACGCCGAAGAGCGGATTTTCCATGCCGCCGGCTTGGCAAGCATCGCGACCGGGGCGCCGGTCTTCACCCATACTTCGGAGCCAACTCAGGCCCTTTGGCATTTGGAGCAGCTTGAGCGCGCCGGCGCTGATTTAACTCATGTGATGATCGGTCATCTCGGTGCGGCGCCCGACGATTCTTTGTTAGTAGAAGTCGCGCGGCGCGGCGCCTTTATCGGCATCGATAAAATCGGGCTACGTCATAGAACATCGAACGCCCGGCTGGCGACGTTGGTAAAATCTGCCTGCGATAAGGGTTTGGAGAAATACATCATCCTCTCCTCCGATATCGCGCGCAAAGACCGGCTGCAGCGTTATGGCGGGCACAGTTATAGCACCGTTTTTATAGAATTTGTTCCGCTCCTTAAAGAATTGGGAATCACGCAGGCGCAGCTTAGCGTATTCCTCGAGGCCAACCCACAGCGCTTACTGCGTTTCTTCCAGTGAATGCGAGAGGGCTTGCATGATTATAGTTAGGGGACCTCTAAATAAGTCATTCCCGCGCAGGCGGGAATCCAGAAAACTGCGGAAAAGCCTGGATGCCCGCTTCCGCGGGCATGACGATTTGCGACTTAATCAGAGCTTCCTTAGAAATATTTATTTGATTTTGTTTCTGGCCGCATTCGGCGCGCCTGCTTCTGTTTTTGCGCAACTGAACAAAGAGACTGCCTCCGCCGCAGAAATTGCCATGTATGAGGGCACCGATCGCGCGCAGCGCTTAATCGCGGCGGCCAGGAAGGAGGGCAGCCTGTTGTTATACACCTCTATAGCGGCGCAGGACTTGCCGGTAATTACCGACGATTTTGCCAAGAAATATGGCATCAAGGTCAATGTATGGCGCGCGGCAAACGACAAGGTTTTGCAAAGAGTAGTCAAGGAAGCGGCCGCCGGCCGCCACGATTTTGACGTGGCGCAGGTCGCTACCATCGAGCTGGAGGCCATGCATCGCGAAAAGTTGCTGCAGGAAGTGAGGTCGCCGCATTTCAAAGAATTAATACCCGCCGCGGTTCCGCCGCACAAAGAATGGGCGGCGCATTATTTAAATGTCTGGGTTCAGGCTTATAACATCAATAAAGTGAGAAAAGAGGAGCTACCGGGCAACTATCAAGACTTGCTGCATCCGCGCTGGAAAGGCCGTTTGGGCATCGAATCGAAAAATGAGGAATGGTTTTCCACCGTTGTCAAAGGGATGGGGGAACAGCAGGGATTGAAATTTTTCAGAGAGTTAGTCGCGGCTAACGGGATATCGGTACGCACCGGACACTCATTGTTGAATAACCTGGTCGTTTCCGGTGAAGTGCCGCTGGCATTAACCGTATATAACTACATGCCGGAACAAGCGAAACAAAAAGGCGCGCCGATTGATTGGTTTGTAATCGAGCCCGTGATCGCGCGTGCGAACGGCGTCGCCGTATCCAAGAAAGCGCCGCATCCCCATGCGGCGGTGTTATTTTATGATTATATGCTGAGCGAGGACACGCAAAAGCGGCTGGTAAAAATGAATTATGTTCCTACTAATAAGAAAGTCGAATCGCCGTTAAAAAATATACCAATCAAGCTGATTGACCCGGTCGCTACGTTGGAAGAATCTGAAAAGTGGATCAAATTGTACGAGAATATTGTCGTGCGAGGCGTCCAAGCCGCTCAGTAATCGAATTCGCTGAGGAGAAATTAAATGGGTGTGCCTGAAAACCGGAATGACCCGGCGTTAACCGAACAAGTACTAAAGACCGCGGAGCGAGAAACGGACGGCTGGAAGATGATGATAGGCGGAAACTGGGTAGAAAGCGCTTCGGGCAAGCGGTATACCACGTTAAACCCGTCGTTCGACAGCCCGTTGGCGGATGTGCCGGATGGTAATGCGCAAGACGTGACGGCGGCGGTGGAAGCGGCGAAACAGGCATTTCCCGCATGGAGCAAAATGCATGTGGACGAGCGCGCGAAAATATTGCGCGGTTTTGCCGAGGCAATTCGCGCGCGGGCGAAAGAATTCGGCATGCTCGATGCGTTGGATAGCGGTAATCCTTATCTATCGATGGTGGAAGATGCCAAAAAAGGCGCAGGGCTGCTCGACTTTTTCTCCGGTCTCGGGTTGGAGATGAAGGGCGAGACCATTCCCACGCCGGGCGGTGGGCTCGATTTTACCCGCTTGCAGCCTTATGGCGTAGTGGCGCGTATCCTGCCGTTTAATCACCCGATCTCGTTCGCCGCCGGTAAGATTGCCGCGCCACTGGTGGCGGGGAATACGGTGGTGCTGAAACCCGCCGAGCAAACGCCGCTATCCGCACTGCTATTGGGAAAATTGGTGCAAGCGCATTTGCCGCCCGGGGTCGTGAATATTATCACCGGCGACGGCCCTAACTGCGGCGCGCCGCTGGTGCGCCATCCATTCGTGCGCCGCATCGCCTTTACCGGTAGTGTCGAGACCGGGCGTGCAATCATGCAGCAGGCTGGAATTAAGCCGGTCAGCCTGGAACTCGGCGGCAAGAACCCGCTCATTATTTACCCCGATGTCGATGTGGAAAAAGCGGCGGCGGCGGCGGTGGCGGGGATGAATTTCACCGTCTCCCAGGGCCAATCGTGCGGTTCAAATTCGCGCGTGTTTGTGCATAAGAAAGTCCATGGTGCGTTTTTTGATGCGGTGCTGAAAAGAGTAACGCAAATCCGCATCGGTTTGGCGCACCGCGAAGACACGCAAATGGGGCCGGTGATTACGCGTGAGCACTACCATAGAGTGATGGCGTATATCGAATCCGGAAAAAGCCAGGGCGCAAAAGTGGTGATCGGCGGCAGGCATCCTTCTGATGCCGAGCTACAGAAAGGTTATTTTATTGAAGCGACGGTATTTGACGGCGTGAAGCACGGAATGAAAATTGCGCAGGAGGAAATTTTCGGCCCGGTAATGAGCGTACTCACCTGGGAAGATCCGGCCGACATGCTGCGTGAAGTCAACGATGTGGAATATGGGTTGTGCGCCAATATCTGGACCAACGATATCTCGACCGCGCTGCGATTGGCGGATCAAATTGAGGCCGGTTATATCTGGATTAACGGGCATGGCGGCAAACGCTATAAAGGCGCGCCCTTCGGCGGATTTAAAGAAAGCGGCGTTGGCCGGGAGCACTCCACAGACGAATTATTAAGCTATACCCAGGTAAAAAACGTGAACATCAGTTATTGATCGAGATTCAGTATGGCCTAGCGCGAATCGCAGAATAATGGGATCAGACCTCAGCCCATGAAGCAGAAAGCCCAACTAATATGGCCTTGCTTTCTGTAAAGAATCGAAATAACGTGAGCCACGCTGATTACTCGGTGGAGTGTTCCAAGCAAAGGGAAGGAGTCTTGACATTTACACGCCGGGGTAAGTCAAAAGCACGCGGCAAATAGCGCTTGAGAATCCGACATTCATGGCTTGTGACACACTGGAACCTCCTGAGCAGATCCGCTCGGCAATAACAGATCTTTGGAACTCGTCGTTCAAGAACGAGGCGAATGCAGTCCAGTCTGCACGCTTCCGTATGCTCGAACGACTCTGCTCATCGGCCTACGCTGGGGTTACCGGATCACGACTTCCTACGCGACCAACAAGCAATTTAGACCAGCAGCGACTCCATGGTGCTCTTGAACGTTTTTTCCGATGGACTGGTGCACCATGGCACGAGGGCCGGTGTCCGGATGCTGCTGAAACCGCATGCTGTCTTCACGCGGCCTTTCTTATATCCGAAGTCAAGCGAACTTATTTCGCACCGTTAGATCGACTCGAGTTGATCGATATAACTAAGCATCCTCGAGAAATCCTCAAATATGTACGCTTTGGGCCGAATGAGGTAGAGCTTCTCGAGGAAGATGGGCTAGCTCATCGTATCCCTATCGCAGCCTTAAGACGGTTTGATCGACGATATTGGTTTCCGCTGGAGAGGAGGCTCGCCGGCTTCTACTGGCTGATCGGGACCGCGCCAGAAGCGCCGGGACCTATTTGGGAGAGAACTTGGTCCGCGATACTCGATACCCTTGTCAGCGAGATCGGACGCCTTGCCCTTTATGAACCGGCATACCCTGCTCCTGTCGAGGACGCGCTCTTTGTTCTGCTTTTACGCCTTGTGAAGACTCCATCAGGCGAGCCTTGGAAGCCTTTTGCGATCCCTTGGATTTACTCTATTACCGACGATCCGTTTGCAGAACCTCCCCGGGCTCCTGATCCTTCGTCGCTGACATGGACCCTCGTCGGTGACGAACACCACGAGTTTGAGGTGCCAGATCGTTCAGAGGAGTTCAAAGTCGTACCAGAAGAACTCACAGGAGTTCTCGAACAGCGATGGCGCCAACTGCGGACCATATCGGAACGCCAATACAAACGACCCAACTTTAATCTACTGACAAAGCACTTTTTCGTTAAGGCATTCGCCGAGGAAAGCATAGACGAGCTACTCGCTAATCTAAGTTGCATCGAAGCGACACTCATGCTTCCCAAGGAAAAGAACAGGAAGATGATGATGAAGAGATACAAGAGTCTTGTTGTTGATGACGACGCTTACGCCACACTCGATCACGCTTATTGCCTGAGAAACAAGTATTTGCATAGCACAGGTAATCCGGCTGATGCTATATCATGGAAAGATTTGGCGATGGCGCGCTGGAGCGTAACCAAGGCTGTGGATAGATATCTCTCACTGACCGAAACTCGCGGTGATTTGAACCGGCAGGAACTACTCTGTCTACTGGAAAGGCAGGACCCATCAAATAGGTAGGGTGGATTAAGCGCAGCGAATCCACCAAACCTTAGAATATGAGAAAGGAAAACATCAATGACGCTCGAAGCGCATCAGGAAAAATACAGGCAGTTCACCACACGCCACAAACTACCAGTGGGCATCACAGATGAAAGACAAATATCGTTATGGGGAACTCACCGTCGCGGCAAGGCCGGCGACCGGTGTGTGTGGCATATTGATCAAAACAATCGACGGCTTCGCATTCAGAATATATCGCGATGTATTCCGCCGCGATTCGCAGCGGCCTCATTGAAGCATTATATTGTTGACTTTCTTTGAATACTTTATAATCGTATTCCGCCGCGATTCGCGGAGCCATCAACCCTGAGAGCACCACAAGCTATGAGCGAGGTATTCCGCCGCGATTCGCGGCGGCCTCATTGAAGCCTGCCGAATTATTGCGGGGCCAACGTGGGCCGCGCGGTGGAAATGTTTAATTAAAAATTAAACTGCAATTTTAAACTGCGACATCTGCATCTTGACGTCGGCTTTCTTTGTTTCTTGCTGGTAGAGACGATGGATGCGCGGGTCCTGATCTTCATATTCGATTTGATCGCCGCCTTGCTTTAGGCTGGTTGAAACGCCGCCAAATAGCGATTTACGTTTACTTTCGGTGAAAGGATAACGCAAGCTGCCGTAAGCGGTCGCCAAGTAACGTGCGGGCGTCGGGCTGGCGTTAAAATGCTGGTGAAACATCTGGTCGGGCGGCGCGAATACAGTTCCGTGTTTCCAGTCGACGCGATGAAAGTCTTGGTCGCCTTCATACCACAACAGTGAATATCCCTTGCCGGTGACGCACATCACGTGGAAATCGGCGGCATGGCGGTGGGCTTTTTTGTAGGTGCCAACCGGCATTTCCGAGATATGCGCATGCATGGTGCCATCAGCCAGAATAAACATAATACTCTTGCCGCCGGCGCCGCGCTCGGACCATTCCGTAAGCTCGATGGCGGCGAGGTCGGGCACGAAATTGGTTTCCCACATATGGTTTCCCGGACGCACCGGAATGAAATCCCCCTCGCCGCTGAAATACTTGTCGCCCCCCATGCGCTCGTCAAATTGCCAGGGGTTATTAAACACAAAATCCTCATTGTGAAACATATTGATTACCGCGGGCAGATTCGTCGTCGCTACCAATAACGCGCGTTCCGATCCGCTGCCGTTGAAGTGGCGGTAGTTCGCATTCAGAGGGATGGCGAACAGGCTTCTCGGACCCCATTCAAATGTATGTTTGCGGCCATCGGCGGCCTCGATGGTGGTGCTGCCGCGGCCCTCCAACACATAGATAATTTCTTCGTACAAATGGCGTTGCGGCGAGATAGACGAGGCCGGCGGTAAATCAAATAAAAACATGCTGATGAAATCCCCGCGTCCTTTAAGATGCACGGCCGCGCCGTTTACATCAAACCGCGCCCAAGGTTTGGTTTCCACTTTGAATAAATCGATACCAAAGTTCTCGGTGACGGGGACGCCTTCTTTTTTAACCCACTCCAAATACGAGTCGACCATTAACCTCGGTGTACCGGGATCATTCATGCCTGTTTCTCTCCAAGATGAGATTAAAAAATACGATGGCTAGTATAGTATAGTCATTATCGCGCGGGAAACAGCAAGGATTTGATGATGAGGGGCACCACGTTCGCCGGCTGAATCATTGCGCCGATATCCACATAATCAAATTCCTGCAATTGAATATTATCGATGGAGATGAGCTTGCGCTTTATTTTAATTTCGTGCTCCAGAATATGCCCGAGCAGTTTGCCTATATCGCCATCGAGCAGCAGGATTAGCGGTGCGTTTGCATCCGGCGCCGCCGCTAGCGCCGAAGCGATGCCCTCGGCGAGGTTGCGTAATCGGAAATAATGCGGATCGCCACGCCATTTAACGGCCAAAGCGATCATGCCTTCCCGATCAACCTCCGCGCGCGCGAGCGTTGCGCGGATTTCCGTGGCCACCTGAGACGCGGAAAAATGCTCATTGAGTGTGATCGCGGGAAATAAGACCGGGATATTGTGGTAAGGCAGTTCCGTTCCTGGCGAGATATGGATCGTTTTTCCGCTTATTTGCACCGAGAATTGTGAGGCGCCGATCACGGTGGCGCGAATTCCCTGGCCGGGATCTAACAGCGGCAAATTAATCTGTCCGCTGGTGAAGGCATGCTTGATTTTGTCGGCTAAAGGTTTGGCGATATCTCCAAAACCTGCGCTTTCACGCCCAAAGATATATTCGGATACACCGCCGGAGAAAGTAACGGCATCGGGTTTTATGCCGGCCGGCAGGGCGGTGGTAAGCAATAATTCCCGCGCCAAACCGGTTGCGGGTTTTTGTTGAATCATGGAGATGATGACCTGCGACAAGGGTTCGATCAAGCGGTCTAATTCTGCGGCAGGCAATTTCCCGCCCACGGAGATTTTTATTCCCTGCGCCTTGGCGGTTTGCCGTGCGGCGTCGTCAATCCGGATCCAGCGTTGCTCTTCATCGCAGGCCATGAGGCGGCCGCCGACCGCAATCGCGCAAGTAGCGAGAATTTCTCCGTTTTCGATCAGCGCAAACTTGGTGGTGCCGCCGCCGATATCGACATTAAGAATAGTCTGATGCGTTTGCCGGGATAGCGCTACCGCCCCCGATCCGTTGGCGGCAAGGGCGCACTCTAAATGATGGCCGGCGGAGGCGCAGACAAATTTCCCGGAATCGGCCGCAAACAATTCGGCGATCGCCTGCGCGTTCTTTTTCTTGATCGCCTCGCCGGTAAGAATCACCGCCCCACTGTCGATTCCCGCAGGGGTTAGTCCAGCCGACTTGTACCAATCTTCAATAAAGTTTTTTAAATTGCGCGTATCGATCGTGTCGTCGGGAAGAAATGGAGTCAATATAACCGGCGACCGCCAAAGGATTTCGCGATGGGTCACGACAAACTGGCTCGATAATTGTTGCGTTTTGCGCTGCAGGTGAACTTTGGCGAACATTAAATGCGAGGTAGAACTGCCGATGTCGATGCCTACCGTGATTAATTCGACATTTTCCAGCTTCCATATAGACGCGGCGAGCAGGCTTTTTGCTTCGCCGGATAACTCGTGGTAGTGCGGTTCCGTGGCGTCGTGCATTTGTGCCTAGGAATTTATTTCGCTCTCCGTGCGCGAAAGTCTTATCGCGATATAAAAGCCGATCGCGACCATGGCAATAATGGCGGAACCGAAGAGAAGTTCCTTGCCTTCGGTTTGCGCAGAGATGGAAGGGGAAAAGTATTTTATTATGCCGAGGCCCGCGATCATGAGACTCAGGCCGGCCACCATTAAACTCATCACGCGCGAGGCAATTAACGCCGTCTGGTCCGCTCGATTAATCAGGTGGGCGACCCAAAAGCCGTTAATCCCATCGGTCGTCATCATGCCCAAGGTGAAAACCAGACCCAGGATGACGGAGAAAACCCAGCCCGCCAGGTTAGAGGCGGCCAAGGAGAACAAGGCGGCCTGGCTGATGGTGTCGAAAGATAAGGCGAATAGGGCGCCGATAGAGGCGATCAGCAGCGGATGGCTGGTCTCCGTTAGTTTCGCCAGCCAGCGGCTTTTTAATCCGATGGTTTTGACCATTTGATCGCGCTCGGTTTTGAACACCGTGATCAAGTTGATGATGCCGAGTGCCAATAGGAACAGGATGGAGATCCAGATACCGACGTCTTTCATCCAGTCAGGAACATCCCACTGTCTCGCGACTATACCCACCACCACCGAGACCAGCATCACGACCATGCCATGTCCCAATGAGAATAACAGGCCGGACCAGCGGGAAAGTCTTGGTTTAGCGACGGCGTTAAATCGTGTTAAGCCGTCGATGGTCGCCAAATGATCCGGGTCCATGCCGTGTTTTAACCCTAGAAAAAACACGATCAAAATTAAACCTAACCAGTCGTTTGGCAACACTCCCATTATTTTTAACCCTTCAATGATTAATTAGGCGGGCCTTGCAGCAAGGAAGAATGACGATGCGACCATCAAGTTTTGCAGTATCTAACAGGTTGTTGAAAAAGTCCATCCGTGGCCTTTTTCAACACGCAAAGCAAAAAGCGTGGTTTTTGCTTTGCTTCATTTTTCAAACACGCTAAGTGTTTGAAAAATGGCGGTACGTCCCTATACCGCACCGCAGGGTGCTGAAAAACGAGTTTTTCAGCACCCTGCT
>DATGVQ010000039.1:0-25064 GCA_035300145.1 Acidiferrobacterales bacterium
CTCATGGGCGAGGTCGATGGGCCTATAGGCGTAGGCCAGATAGAGCGCGGCAATCGCACTCACAAACACGCGCACCAACGCCTGTCCGCGCTCCTGGCCAAGAATACTGCCGTGGGTCGGCGGAAGCCATTTGAAGGGTGCGATCAATTTCGATACCAGGTTAGGGGTTAACATGCCATTCTCCTTGTCCTGCCAAAAGACTTTATTAAGCAACAGTCCTGTTTGATTCTTGCGCGCCAGTGCAAGAGGCTGGATTCAGACTCCGCGCCGCCTAAAACGTTGATGCAAAAAGATCGCTTTTGCATTTGGCAAAGCGAAAAACGCGCGGTATATCCCTCTACCGCAGGCTGATGGCCTCAGTCTGCTAACGGGATTTCTTGGCGGCGGACTCGGATTCCTCCTGCGCGGCAGCTTTCTCGCGCTGGACCCGCTCGTAGATTTCCTCACGATGCACAGCGATCTCTCGAGGCGCCTGAATGCCGATCCGCACTTGGTTTCCCTTGATGCTGAGCACGGTCACTTTCACCTCGTCGCCGATGTTCAAGGTCTCGCCTATACGCCGCGTAAGTATCAACATAATTCCTCCTATTCCAAATGTTTTTTACCCGCTCACGCTCCGTCGCAATTGGACCGCTTCATCCGTGGCGTGAGGCTGTCCCCTGCTAACTTCCTCGGGTGCCATCCCCAATCGGCCTAATTTAGTATAATAATAGTCTATTTATGGTGAATCTGCAGCCGGATTCACCTGGTGGCCGCCGGCCGCCGGGACTGGCCCTGATAGCAAGGGCGGGAAGGCAACTCAGGCTTGCCTCATCTAGCGGACCCACCCATGCTTCGTTTGCCAGTAGGACCCAAGTGATTCCGCGAAACTGCCCCCTGCTTTTCCTCGTACCGCTCTATTTGAGGGGTAAAGGGTATAAGAGGGGTAAAGAGTTTTACTGCGCAGAGCCGGATTGGTCGCCTTTGTTGCCGGACTGGCTTGATTTAACCCCCCATGCCGCCGCCAACCCGGCGCTGACGGTTTTTAAAACAGGCTGGGCGAGATCAAGCAGCAGGTTTTGCACCTTCCAGCGCGAGCCGGTCTCTTGATTTAACCTGTTTATGCTTTCCCGCCAGTCCGGCCATTGCCGCGGGGGATGGTTGCCGCGCTCATCCTCCCTGCCTTGGTGATAAGCCTTTTCCAATTCACGCGTGACATGAGCCTGTCTCCGCCGCTGATTCAGCTTCGGCGAGCCGGCAAGCAAAAATCCCGCCGCTATACTCAGTGTTAACGCCGCCAACGGATGTTCGCGGATCCAATTGATCGGCCGGTTAAACTGGTACTCGGCCTTTTGTACTGTTTGATTCAATTTGTCACTCAGCGCGTCCAGTGTCTCGGCGATTTCTTGGCGATGCTGTTCGGCTTCTTCACGCGCATCCTCGGATGAGCGCGGATCCATAGGCGGATGGGTCATGGTTTTACCGCCTCCTTCATTTTATAAAGCTCGCGCTTTACCAGCCGCTTATCTTTTTCAAATTCGGTTTGCGATTTAGGCAGGCCTATGTCTTTGCCGATTTGTTTTGCATGTTTAGCGGCCATGATGCCGCCGCCGATCGTGAATATAAGACCGATAATAAGTGCGCTCACCCAAAAGCCGGTGACCGGCGCGCCTCCTTCGATGAGCTGACCGAGGGCGATAATAAGAAAGGCGACTAAGCTGAGCACACCAAGCAGCGCGATGCCGCTGTAAGCCGCGGTTTTGATCCCGTCCAAGATCATGGCGCGGGTGCTTTCCTGCATTTCCAGCTTAATGACGTTGGCCTCGCTGCGCACCAATTCGCCCGTTTTCGATATCAGATTTTTGAGCAGCTCGGTTATTGAAACTTTATTATTCGTATCTATCCCCTCTTCTATTTTTATCGGTTTAGTCATTGACTGTCCCGGATCATTTTAAAATTTTACCCAGCAAGAAACCCACGCCGAAGCCGATGATCACAGTGCCAACCGGATAGTCACGCACGCGTCCTGCTAAATCATTTTTTATGGTACTAGTGTCGTGCGTTTTTAAATAATGCGCGGCGCCTTCAAAAATCCGGACTACATCTTGAATGTACTGCCCAAGCTGTAATCGCGGGCCTTCACCGTTGAGTTTAGTGCGCGCTTCCTTTTCGGTCAGGTCGTTGGCCATACAAATCCCTAAAACGGAAAGTATTCTCTTATAGCAGACGGCGTCAGCCCAAAGATCAGACAAAGGTAGGAGCGTTTCGAGATCCGGAGCGGATCGGAAGGTTCACAAGATGGTTAAGAAAAAGCAAACAGTCACCCGCGCCATTGACTCCACCAATAACCCAAGCGCTCATGCAGGGCTATGCTGCTCAATTGCAACGCGTAGGCTGCAGGTAAATAGCCGGTGATATTATATTCGCGGCGGGAAAGAGTGGTAAAGACAGTAGGCGCCGGCACGACGGTAAGGCCGGTTTTCTCGAATAATTGAACCGCGCGGCGCATGTGCCAGGCGTGGGTAACGAGGTAAATGCGCTTAACGCCGGCGGCTTGTAATAGTTCTCTGCTAAAGCGGGCGTTTTCGATGGTATCGCGCGAGCGCGCTTCCAGCCATTTTACCGGCACACTAAAATCTTGCAAAAGCGCGGCGCGCATCAGTTTCGCCTCGGTGGTGTTTTCTCCACGCGCCGCACCACCGCTTACCAAGATCGGCAAACCGGTTTTGCGATAAAGAAAAGCGCCGTAGCGCAAGCGTTCCAACGTGCTGCTGTCGACCGTCTCGGCATCATATTCCGCAGCGTCCGGATAGCGCCCGCCGGCTAAGATCACGATCGCTTCCGGGGAATCACGCTGGCCGCGCGGTAATGGATCTTTCAGCGCCGGGTAAATCTCCAATCCGGCCATGAGTTGATGCGCGGTTAAGGGTAAGCTTAAAGCGATTAATAGCGCGGTGCTGATGCCGAGGATGGTTATGCCCAGCCAGTTGTTTTTTATCTCGACCAGAAACCCCAGGAGAAAAAGCAGGATAAGCAGGCCAGGCAACGTCAACAGCGAGACCGCAACGTCGTGCCATACCATGGGCGTTAAAACACCTTTTCCCCGGCGGCTTGTTTTTCAGCGTGGTAGGACGAGCGCACCAGCGGCCCGCTGGCGACATTGCGGAAACCGATTTGTTTGGCAACCGCGGCGAAATAATCGAATTCCGCCGGCGTAACATAGCGCTCGACCGACAAGTGATAATCGCGGCTCGGCTGCAAATATTGTCCAATGGTTAGCAGTTCACAGCCGTGATCACGCAGGTCATGCATGACGGCAATAATCTCTGCGTCGGTCTCGCCCAGCCCCACCATCAGCCCGGATTTGGCGGGTATATGCGGATGGCGTTGTTTGAATTCCTTAATCAGATTCAACGACCATTGATAATCCGAGCCCGGTCGCGCCTTTTTGTACAAGCGCGGTACCGTTTCCAGATTGTGGTTGAAGACGTCCGGCGGAGCTTGATCAAGAATGTCGAGCGCGGTTTTCATCCTTCCGCGGAAATCGGGCACCAGGATTTCGATGCCGATGCCCGGCGTGTACGCGCGAATTTTCCGAATGCAGGCGGCAAAATGGCCGGCGCCGCCGTCGCGCAAATCATCGCGGTCGACCGAAGTCACCACGACAAACCGCAAATTCATCGCGGCGATCACGCGCGCGAGATTTTCCGGTTCCTCCGGATCGAGCGGCTCGGGCCGGCCGTGGGCGACATCGCAAAACGGGCAGCGGCGGGTGCAGAGATTGCCCATAATCATGAAGGTAGCGGTGCCGTGGCCGAAACACTCGCCGATATTGGGACACGAGGCCTCTTCACAAACCGTGTGCAGGCGATGTTCGCGCAAAATGCTCTTTAGACGGCCGACCGCGGGATTATGGGGTGAATGCACTCGCAGCCAGGCCGGTTTGCGCAAAGGCTCCGCGCGCGGCACGATCTTGATCGGGATGCGTGCGGTTTTGGACGCGCCTTTGCGCGGATCGCGCGCAGGAACAGTGACTCCGGGATGTTCGCCGTTAGCCTGATCGCGACTCATGGATTGATCCTGTGGCTTTGCATGAAGCCGCATTGTACCCTAAGTTATTGAGCAATTGCGCGCTAAGCGCAGCGCTGATGGTTTCCATATCACAAGCGACCCCGAGGTCGGCAAGCTGCGTCACCTCAAGGCCAGCATAGCCGCAGGGGGCGATATATTCAAATGGCGTTAAATCCATGCTCACGTTCAACGCCAGGCCATGATAGCTGCAGCCGTTGCGAATGCGCAGCCCGAGCGCGGCGATCTTCTTGTTTTCTACGTACACGCCGGGCGCGCCTTTGCGCCGCACCCCGGTTAAGTTGAATGTGTTGAGCAGATCAATGACTGCTTGCTCCAAGGCGGCGACCAAAGCTTTGACGCCTAAGCTCCGCCGGCGCAGATCCATTAATAAGTAGGCCACGAGCTGACCGGGTCCATGGTAAGTGATATCACCGCCGCGGTCACCGTGGACAAAGGGAATATTGTCTAGCGCCGGCCGGGTCTTATTTTTTCCATTCAACCCTAAGGTATAGATCGGCGGGTGTTGCAAAAGCCAGATCTCATCCCTGCTGTATGCTCCGCGTTCAGCGGTAAAACTGCGCATCGCCTGCCAGGTTTGGAAATAATCGCTTAGCCCCAGCTTACGCACGATGATATCCCTGGGGGGAGAATGGGTCGACATATGTGGCAGGCTATAATGCAATCAACACTTCTTTACAACCGGTGAGGTCGCGATAAATATTATCCAATTGCGCGCGGCTGCCGGCGCTAATGGTCAAGGTGACCGCCAGATACTTGCCGCCGCGGCTTAAGCGCGTGCTGCTCGCCAACAAATCGTCGGCGGTGATGTGCCGGGAGACAATGCTATGCACCAGGGCCTGGAAGCGGGTGGTGTGTTTTCCCAGCGCCTTGATATGGACGCGGCAGGGGAAAGTTAAAAGTTGGTTAATCCCCGCGTCGTGGCCGTTCGACTTATTCGCAGTCATGATTATTCGGCGCGTCCCGCGCGGAATGCCTGTTTATATTCCTGATATAATGCGTACATGCGCGCGTGCAGCGGGCCCGGCTTGCCGGCGCCTACCGCCTTTCCATCCACACGCGTGATCGGTAAAATTTCTTTCGTCGAACTCGTCATCCAGATCTCATCCGCGCTAAAAAACTCGGTTTCGTTAATAGCTTGTTCAATACAAGCGACATTACTGGCGCTTGCAAGTTCCAAAACCAGGTCGCGCGTGACGCCCGGCAAGATAAACTGCCCTTTGGGCGGGGTAATAAGCCGGCCGCGGCTGACAATAAAGACATTGCTGGCCGCGCCTTCGGTGATAAAATGGTCGCGAATCAAGATCGCCTCAGCCGCGCCCTCCTCGGCGGCCCGTTGCCGCATCATGGCGTTAGGCAACAAGCAAATGGCTTTGATGTCGCACCGCATCCAGCGGGTATCCGGCAGGGTGATGGCGGCGACACCACTCGCGAGCTGTGATTGATCCGGATATTTTAATTTTTGCGCATAGACGAATACGGTTGGTATCGTGTCTGTCGGGAAAGCGTGATCGCGCGCGGCTACACCGCGGGTAATCTGCAAGTAAATGGACAGATCGCCGCCCGCGTTTTCCTTTATCAGGCGGATGAAAACCGCTTCCCACGCCTCTGCACGCATCGGGTTCTTAAGACTGATGGCATTAAGGCTATTTTCCAGTCGCTGCAAGTGCTGCTTCAATCGGAATAGGCGTCCGCCATACACCGGTATGACTTCATAAACTCCATCGCCAAAAATGAACCCGCGATCAAATGGTGAGATGAGGGCTTGATCGGGCGGCAGTAGCTTGCCATTAAGATAGACACACTGCATGGGTAGGTTTGTTATCGTCGATTTAGAATCTGAGCCTGCTAGAATTCTAGCAAATTTACGCAGGGATTCGGATAATATTTTTCCGTTCACCGGTACTGTAGAGCGGTTTGGAGAGGCAGTTATTCAATGGCGATCATCGCGTCGGCAATGCCCGCTTGGGTCGCGCGCGCAATGACTGCGTCACTCTCTTCGGCACTGGCCAGGGGCCCGATGCGCACACGATACAAGGTGGCCTGGCCTTGATGTTCGGAAAATATCCGCACCGGTTTGAGATCCGCTCCCTCCAGACGGGCACGCAGTTTTTCCGCATTCTCCCTGGCGGCAAAGGCGCCGACCTGCACGAATACCTGGGGAATCTTGACCGGGGGTTCGTCAGCGACATGCATGATCGCGGGTTCATCGAGGCTAATCGCCTCCACCTCAACCAGCCCGGTGCCGTTTCCTAAGATGTCTAATTTGCCGGCGGCGGCATAGGAAAGATCAATAAGCCGATTTTCCAGAAAAGGCCCGCGGTCATTTACCCGCACGATCACGGCGCGTCCATTGCGCAAATTGCGCACGCGTACGTAACAAGGCAAAGGCAGGGTTTTGTGCGCCGCGGACATGGCATACATGTCATAACGTTCGCCGATTGATGTTTTTTTGCCATGGAATTTCTTGCCGTACCAAGAAGCGACGCCGCGCTCACGATAACCTTTCATGGTTGGTAATGGATAATAAGTTTTACGAAAAACGGTGTAAGGGCTATTGCCGGAATTGCTCAAAGGCTCTTTTTTCGGTATCGCATCCGGGATTTTACTGATATCCCGATGCGGCCACGCATGCGGCCCGTCGTCTTCATAGTAGCCGCCGCTGCGCGGCAATAGGCTGCAGGCGGTTTGCAATACAATAATCACTAACGCAAGTGCAAATCTTTCCTTCTCGTTTAGTAGATTTTTTCCCACCTTCTCGTTTAGTAGATTTTTTCCCACTTGCTTCCAGCGGCCCGATAAGATTGAAAAACCCGCACTACAGACAATCGTCAGCGACCGTTTCATCATATTGTTTGCGGATGAGCTGGCTTAATTCGTAAACTGCCATGGCGTAGTTTTTATTGCGGTTATAGCGGGTGATAACATAAAAATTATAATAGCCCAGGCGGTACAGCGGCCCGGCCTGATCTTCCAAGATAATAAGGGCGGCTAATTGATTTTTATCGACAGCTTGAACCGGGATAATGCCGTATTTGCGTAGTTGCTGAACATTATATTTTGGCTCGACGCCTTGGTTCTCGATCTCGCCGTAACGCAGGCCGTCGATTTTCGCGTCATCGGCGATCGGCTCGCCGGCCTTCCAGCCATGCTGTTTAAAATAATTCGCGACGCTGCCGATCGCATCTTCTTTCCGGTTGAGATCGGGTTTTCTGTCTCCGTCAAAATCCACCGCGAATGCACGATAACTGCTCGGCATAAATTGCGCGATTCCAATCGCGCCGGCATAAGAGCCTTTTATGCTGAGAGGGTTGATCTCGAGTTCGCGAGCTAGCAATAGGTATTCTTTTAATTCAGAGCGGAAAAATTCTTTGCGCGGGGAGTATTTAAGCATCAAGGTAGTGAGCGTATCAAAGCTCGGAAAGCGCCCGGTATGCTTGCCATATTGAGTTTCCACGCCCAAGACGGCAATGATGATTTCCGGCGCAACGCCGAATTCGTCGTTCGCGCGCGCTAACGCCCGGGTATTTTTCTTCCAAAACCCGATCCCCTTGCGCACGTTTTCATCCGTGACAAAATTTTTTTTGTACTCAAACCAGGGCAGCGCTTCTTTAGGTTTTTCCATCGCCTCGACAACTTCGGGCCGGATCTCCGCTTGTTTAAACCAATTAATCAACTCAGCAGTGGAGAACTGATGTTTCTCCGCCATCTCGTTTATAAAGGCGCCTAATTCCGGATATTCGTCCAGATTCAATGCGGATGCGCGCGGCGCCGCCATGCCCAGGCAAAAAACCATTAACCATAGACCGAGACTAAATTTCATAGCATAAGTTTGCGATGCGTCTGGACGCTCATCAGTAACCCAAAGGCGGTCATGAGCGTCACGATGGAAGTTCCGCCGTAACTGATCAGAGGCAAGGGAATACCCACCACCGGCAGGACCCCGATCACCATACCGATATTAACAAAGAAGTATAGAAAAAAGATTAACCCGATGCCGCCGGCCAATAAACGCATGTAGGAGTCTTGGGCATAAAAGGCGATCGTTAATCCACGCAAGGCGATAAAAAGATAAATGCCTAAGAGCAGCAGGATGCCGATCAGGCCGAATTCTTCGGCAAATACGGCGAATATAAAATCGGTCGCGCTCTCCGGCAGAAAATCAAGATGCGCCTGGGTGCTGTGCAGCCAGCCTTTGCCGAAGAAGCCGCCGGAACCCACCGCGATTTTGGCTTGGATAATATGATAACCGGTGCCCAAAGGATCAGATTCCGGACTAAATAAGGTAAGGATGCGTTGGCGCTGGTAGTCGTGCAAATGCCCCCATAGGAGCGGTATAACAGCGCCCACGGTCGCTAATAACACCAGGATGGTACGCCAGCCCATGCCCGCCAAGAACATCATGGAAAAGCCCGCCGCCAGTACCAGGAAGGCGGTGCCGAGGTCGGGTTGCTTGGCGATGAGCAGCACCGGAACAACGATGATCACCCCGCCGATAATCACGTGGTGCAACTTGGGCGGCAATGGCCGGCGGGAAAAATACCAGGCGAGCATCATGGGCACGCCGAGCTTCATAATCTCGGAAGGTTGGAAGCTCACGAGACCCAGATTCAACCAACGCTGCGCGCCTTTATAGACCGAGCCCATCATTAGCACGGCGATCAGCAACGACAGGCCCAACAGGAAAATGGGCGGAGACCAGCGCATGAGGGTTTCAGGACGAATCTGGGCGACCGTCAGCATGATGCCGAAGCCGAGTATCAGGCGCAACAAATGGCGGGCCACCACTTCCAAATGTTGCGCGCTGGCGCTGTACAGCACCAGCAGGCTTAAGCCGGCGACGATCAAGAGCGCATAGAGCAGGGATTTATCGAGATGCCAACGTTCCACCGTCAATCCCCGCTATCAGTCTCGGTAGCCGACGGCGTTTTTAATTGGGTGCCGCCTAATAAATAATAATCCATCAACTTACGCGCGATCGGCGCCGCCACCGAACCGCCGTGGCCGGCATTTTCGACGATGACGGCAACCGCAATCTGCGGGTCGTCGGCCGGGGCAAAGGCGATAAACAAGGCGTGATCGCGATATTGCTCGGCGACTCGGTACTCGCTGTAAGTTTCCTGTTGGCCGACGCTTTTAACTTGGGCGGTGCCGGTTTTACCGGCGATTTTGTACGGCGCATTATATCCAATCCCCTGTCCCGTCCCACGCTTACTATGGACGACATCAATCAAATCTTGAATTATGGTATTCCAGTGCTGCGGATCTTTAAGCGGGACCATGGCGGTTGACCCGGCATCCAGATAGCGCACCGTTTTTGTGCCGGGGTCTTCGATGCCGTGCAATAAACGCGGTTTAACTCTTGTGCCATGATTGGCGATGGCGCTGATGGCTGAGACGAGCTGCAACGGAGTGACCAGTATCGGTCCTTGGCCGATACCGGTAACCACGGTCTCGCCGGGATACCAGGGCTGACCGATGGATTTTTTCCATGCCGGCGAAGGCACTAATCCGGTGGATTCCAATTCTAAGTCTACGCCGGTTTTAGCGCCGAAGCCCATGGTATTGAGAAACTCCTTGATGCGGTCGATGCCAAGGCCGACCGCGAGTTTATAAAAATATACATCGCACGATTGAACGATAGCGTCGTGCAGATTGATCGCGCCGTGGCCTTCTTTTTTCCAGCAACGGAACCGGTGGATATCTCCGGGGAGGCTGAACCAGCCCGGGTCGATCACCGCTTTATCGGGATTAAAATCCGGCGATTCGAGCGCCGCCAGCGCCAGGAACGGTTTGATCGTCGAGCCGGGCGAATAACGTCCGTTCAAGGCGCGGTTGATTAAAGGCTTGTCGCGATTTTCGCGTAACGCACGATAAGACTCGTTGTCGATGCCATTGACAAAAGGATTAGGATCATAAGTGGGGGTGCTGGCAAAGGTGATGATGGCGCCGGTACGCGGCTCCATGGCGACGACCGCGCCTTTGCGTTTCCCGAGCGCTTGTTCCGCTAACGCTTGGATCTTTGCGTCGAGGCTAAGATAAAGATTCTGCCCTGCTTGCGGCGGGATACGGTCCGGCGCCCGGATGGCGCGTCCGTGGGCGTTGGGTTCCGTTTTACGTCCATGGGCATCGGTTTCCGTCAGCTCAAAGCCCACTTTTCCGAGCAATAGATCTTCATAGCTTAATTCCACGCCCAGCTTGCCAATATGCTGCATGCCGCGGTAGGCCGATTTGTCGATTTTTTCCGCCTCTTGCTCGTTGATGCGGCCGACGTAACCCACCGCATGCACGCCCAGCCCGCCCAAGGGGTAATGTCGCTGCAGGCGGGCTTTAAGCTCAACGCCGTCAAACCGATAGCGATTCAGCGCGATGCGCGCGGATTCTTCTTCGCTGAGATGGGTGCGCAAAACCAAATTTTCATGCGCGCGGCGCTCACGCAACTGTTTGGAAAAATTTTTCAGATCCCTGTCATTCAGAACCACCAGGGTTTTCAATTCCGTCAGCAGCGCATTCATGTCCTCCACCTGGTCCGGCGCGATTTCCAAAGTAAAAACAGGAAAATTCTGCGCCATGACAACGCCATGGCGGTCGAGGATCAGCCCGCGTACCGGTTGGATAGGCACCGGATTGATGCGGTTGCCTTGGGAGAGGGTGGCGTAGTATTTATGGCTGATGACTTGCAGATGCACCAGCCGGAGAAATAACACGAAAGTGAAAATTAGAATCAAGGCGCCTGCGATAAGAATGCGGGTATTAAATACGCGGCTGTCGCGTAAATAATCTTTAATCGGTATATCGCGCATAGCTCAATTGATATTCGCCCGTCTGCGCACATTGCGCAAGATCACAAACAGCCATGGCCACAGCAGCATGCTGATGATCGTGGAAAGCCAATAGGTCCAGTTTTCAAACCGGTAACCGGTGGCGCTTTTGATCCAGAGAACGATCAAATGGCTGAGACCGATCAGCACAAATACGGTAACGGCTTGCTGCCAACGCGGGAACATGCGGACTTGTAGATGCATCTTCACAGCAAGAAAGGCGATGATGGTTTTAGCCAGCGCCTGTTCTCCCAAAAGGGAACCGTACAAGATGTCCAGGACGAGTCCCACCGTCCAGCCGGTGCCGATGCCGACATATTGCGGTAACGCCAGACACCAATAAATTAATACTAATCCCACCCAGTCCGGCCGCAAAGGCTGCGCCCAGCTTGGCACCGGCATAATAGATAAAATAAACGCCATCACAAAGGTCGAGGTTAGAATTACCCGGCGGCGGGTTTTGAGATCCAGGTTCATTTGCCGCCCAGGGCGGCTTTACTGCCAACCGGTTTTCGCAGGAGGCTGTCGGGTTTATCGGTTATCGCCGGTTTCGCAGCAGGCTTCTGGTCTCCCGGCCAGATCAGCATCACTTCCTTGCCGTGATTCAAATGCGCCAGCGGTTGCGCCAGGATTTTTAAGAAGGCTTCGTTGGGGTCGTTAATGATTTTCACCACCTGCGCTACCGGATAGCCGGGCGGAAAGGTGCCGCCCATGCCGGAGCTGATTAAAACATCGCCGATTTGAATGTCGGCAGAGGCGGTCAAATAGGGCACTTCAACCTGATTATAGGCGCCGGTGCCAAAGACAATGGCGCGCAAACCATTGCGCATCACCTGCACCGGTATGGCATGGCTGGGGTCGGTAATTAACGTCGCCTTGCTGGTAAAAGGCCCGACTTCACTGATTTGCCCGATGATGCCGTAGGCATCGATCACCGGCTGTCCGCGGTATATGCCGGAAGAATGCCCTTTGGCGATGACGATCTTTTGCGTGTCAGGCTCCGGGCTCACTTCACGCAACTCCGCCACGATGGCCCGGTCGGCGATGCGGGTTGCCGAACCAAGTAATTGGCGTAAATGGGCATTATCCGCTTCCAGCGCCTCGTATTTTTGCAGCTTGGCCAGCAGCAGCAGCTGCTCCGCCTGTAAACGGTCATAATCCCGTTGCAGGTCTTCGTGCCCGCGGAAAAATTCCTTAGCCCAGGCAGCCATCTGCGGCGGAAAGGCGGCCATAAATTCCAGCGGGGAAAAAATCACTTTTAGGCCGGAGCGCATGGTTTCTAAATGATGACCGCGATAATCAAGGATCATTAACGCGCCGGAAAGCATGAGAAAAAAAACCAGCCGGGTGAGATTGGACGGGAATTTAATCGACCAACCGGCTAAGCGAATCATAACTAGGCGGCGGGGCTTAAGCCGGGTGGTTTAGCGGGTATGTTTCTGGCAAAAAGGGCGACGCGCGTATTTCCGTCAGTGTAAGTGCGGCTAACAAAGTCTTCAATAGGCTTTTCCGGCGTCCCGGCCGTGTTACTCGTAAGCAAACACATCACCCAGCGTTTCCATCTCCTCCAGGGCGCGGCCACAGCCGCGCGCGACGCAAGTCAATGGATCATCGGTAATTACGATAGGAAGGCCGGTTTCTTCCATGAGCATGCGGTCGAGATCGCGCAGCAGCGCCCCGCCGCCTGCCACCACCAGGCCTTTCTCGGCAATATCCGCGCCCAATTCCGGCGGCGTCTGCTCGAGCGCCACTTTGATCGCGGTGACAATGCCGGCCAGCGCCTCACTTAAGGCAATATGTACCTCTTTGCTGGTAATGGTCAGGCTGCGGGGCACCCCGTCGGCGATATGCCGTCCTTTGATTTCCATATGCCGTACCTCACTGTTATGCCAGGCGGTGCCGATTTCCTTTTTCACCCTTTCGGCGGTTGAATCGCCGATCAATAAACCATACTTGCGCCGGACGTAATTAATTATAGACTCGTCCATCTTGTCGCCGGCGATGCGCAGGGAATGGGAATAGACGATGCCGCCGAGGGAGATTACACCGACCTCGCTGGTGCCGCCGCCGATATCGAGCACCATCGAGCCGGTGGGATCAGAGATCGGCAGATCCGCACCGATAGCGGCCGCCATCGGCTCTTCGATCAGATAGACTTCACGCGCGCCCGCACCCAATGCCGATTCCCGGATGGCGCGCCGCTCCACTTGGGTGGATCCGCAGGGCACGCAGATAACGATGCGCGGGCTGGGTTGAAATAAGCGTTTTTCATGCACTTTGCGGATAAAATATTTGAGCATCTCGCCGGTGACGGTAAAGTCGGCGATGACGCCGTCCTTCATCGGGCGAATCGCCTGAATGTTGCCCGGGGTGCGTCCCAGCATGCGTTTCGCCTCCATGCCCACGGCTAAAATACTGCGGTTGTTGCGCGAGCCGAATTCCTGGCGAATGGCGACTACCGAGGGTTCATTCAGAATAATGCCTTTGTTGCGCACGAAGATGAGGGTATTGGCAGTACCGAGATCGATGGCAAGGTCGTTGGAGAAGTATCCGCGTAGGTTCTGGAACATAAATCAGAATTTAACCTTATAATAGTTTGGTATACAAAATCAGGCTACTCTATCAACCGGTGAGTATGGGTTCAACCGGATAGCAGGATATGATAACGTAGTTATAGCCTTCAAATGCGCTTCTCAGGAGATTTTAAGTGCCTTTCGATAAAAAAGACGTGGAAAAGATCGCGCATCTTGCCCGTTTGGAGATCGGCGGGCAAGAGGTAGTCGCCTATGCCGATCAGCTTTCCCGGATACTCGGCCTGATCGAGCAGATGAACGCCGTCGATACTACCGGCATTATGCCTTTGGCCCATCCTCAGGATATAAGCCTACGCCTGCGCGAGGATAAGGTGACCGAAACCGACCAACGCGAGCGGTTTCAATCCATTGCGCCGGCTACCGAAGCCGGGCTTTATTTGGTACCCAAGGTTATTGAATAACTTTGAATCGGGGTATAGCGTTCACCGCCTTTGACGGTATCCCATCCCATCGTTTTTAGAGATTGAGAGATGTTTGATAAAACCGTGGCTGAGCTGTCTAGCGCGTTGCGCGCGAGGAAGGTTTCAAGCCCGGAACTCACCCAGGTGTTTTTGGGCCGCATTGCCCGCTATAAGCGGTTAAATGCGTTTATTACCGTGCATGCCGAGCGCGCGCTGAAACAGGGGGGCGTGGCCGATCAGCGCATCCAACAAGGCCACGGCGGTCCACTCACCGGCATCCCCATCGCGCAAAAAGACATTTTTTGTACCGACGGGTTGCCGACCACCTGCGGCTCCAGAATGCTGGCGAATTTTGTTTCCCCGTATGACGCTACCACTATCCGTAAATTCAAAGACGCCGGCGCCGTGTTGCTCGGCAAAACTAATATGGACGAGTTCGCGATGGGCTCTTCCAACGAGACCTCGTATTTTGGCCCAGTAAAAAATCCCTGGGACGTGAAAGCGGTGCCCGGCGGTAGTTCCGGCGGCTCGGCGGCAGCGGTGGCGGCGCGGTTGGCGCCGGCCGCGACCGGTACCGATACCGGTGGCTCCATCCGCCAGCCGGCGGCGCTGTGCGGCATTACCGGCATCAAGCCGAGCTATGGACGCGTGTCGCGCTACGGCATGGTCGCGTTTGCCTCTTCTTTAGATCAGGCTGGCCCGATGGCGCGTACCGCCGAAGATGCGGCGTTATTGTTGCAGGTAATGGCCGGGTTCGATCCGCGGGATTCGACCTCATTGGATAAGCCGGTGCCGGATTACACAAAAACGCTGACCGACGATATTAAAGGTCTGCGCATCGGCCTGCCGAAGGAGTATTTTGGCACCGGCTTAAGTGCCGATGTGGCCAAGGCGGTGGCGGCGGCGGTGGCGGAATACCAAAAACTCGGCGCCCAGATCGTGGATGTAAGTTTACCCAACAGCCGGCTGGCCATTCCTTGTTACTATGTATTAGCCCCGGCGGAGGCTTCCTCGAATCTCTCGCGCTACGACGGCGTGCGCTATGGCTACCGCGCCCCGGAGTACGCGGATCTAATCGATATGTACAAAAAGACCCGCGCCCAGGGCTTCGGGCCCGAGGTCAAGCGCCGCATCATGATCGGCACCTACGCCTTATCCGCCGGTTACTACGATGCGTATTATCTCAAGGCGCAGAAGCTGCGCCGGTTAATTGCCCAGGACTTTGCCCGCGCGTTTGAGCAGTGCGATATCATCGCCGGGCCCACGTCGCCGACCACCGCGTTTGACCTCGGTGCGAAAAGCGACGACCCGGTGGCGATGTATTTAAGCGACATCTACACCATCTCGGTCAATCTCGCCGGTTTGCCCGGGATGTCTATCCCCGCCGGCTTCGGCGTCGACGGGCGTCCGGTCGGGTTGCAGCTTATCGGCAAATATTTTGACGAGGCGCGGTTGCTTAACGTCGCACATCGGTATCAGCAGGCGACGGATTGGCATAAGCGCGTGCCGAAGGGTTTTGATTGACTCTGAATTGATGTCGTTAAAGATCCATATTGCTGGTGTATGTCATTTTGATCCGTTAGGTAGAGAGAGGCTGATTTATTATCTTCGTAAGATACGCGACAAGTATTCGTTCCAGCCAGAATTTATCGCGGTTGAGTGGGATAGCTCCGCATTTGCCACGGTAAAAGCTCAACGTAATAAGCTGCGAGATTTATAGTAGGTGCTCTACATGCAAGTAATAACCTCAACCGAATGCGACATATTCTGGGAACCATTGGATTGGCCTGCGATGTCGAGGTACTCAGACCTTAGGCAGTCTATATGACTATGTGTATAGAGAGCTTGTTTTACCTGAGAGACTATTGAATATGGAAAGGGGAACTGTTATCGGGCTCGAAGTGCATGCGCAGTTGCTGACCGAGAGCAAGCTGTTTTCTGCCGCTTCCACGAAATTGGTTGTATGTTAATAATGATAATGCTATCATAATGCTATCATTCATGTTTGGAGCTTCTGGAGGATATGATGGCGCAGGTGCTAGTACGGGATCTCGATAAGGCGGTGATTGATCGGCTCAAGGCGCGGGCGGAGCTGCACGGGCGGTCGTTGCAGGTCGAGTTGAAGGGCATACTGGAACAGGCGGCAAGTGCTGATGCCGCCTCGGCGAGAAAGATAGCCGCGCGCCTGCGCCATAAGTTGTCGGGCCGTTCTCACAGCGACAGCGTATTGCTCCTTTCGCAGGATCGCAATCGTTGAGCCGTTACGTGGTCGACGCCAGCGTTGCCATAAAATGGTTTGTGCCCGAAGTTCACGCCGAGGCGGCGGCGCGGTTGCTTGAGGGAGACAACCAGTTGTTGGCGCCGGATTTGCTGTTCCCAGAATTCGGCAATATCCTCTGGAAAAAGGCCCGGTTGGGCGAAATCCGTGTGAGTGAGGCGCGCGAAATTCTGAGGGCGCTGGAGGCGGTGCCGCTGCAGGTACACACGACACAGCCGCTGATCGAATCCGCATTCGAAATCGCTTATGGCCTGGAGCGCAGCGTTTACGATAGCGTGTACTTGTCGCTCGCGGTCATCAATGAGTGCAGGATGATTACTGCGGATAAAAAGTTTTATAATGTTTTAAAGAATTCATCGCTGGCCGAGCATATAGAATGGGTCGAGGCGTCGGCGGCTTAAGTAAGGTATTTATTTATGGAATGGGAAACGGTTATCGGGCCTGAAGCGCATGCGCGGTTGCTGACCAAGAGCAAGCTGCTTTCCGCCGCTTCCATCTAAATTTCTAATTATGAGGTGGGACCGAATGATGATGGCAGTTGAGGAACAGCGCCGGCAGAAGCGGCGCGCCAGGGCAATCGACGCGTTGCTGGTATTGCGCTGTAAAGCGCCGGCCGTAAATGACGCGCGAATACATGCCGCACGCCAGCAGGGCCGTCCTTGATGCAATTGGTGGCCGACGCCAGTGAGCATTAGGGTGCGTCCCACGCACCATAAATGGGAAAAATGGAAAGCGAAGGAATGCCAAACTATCGTAGGGCGAAGGTCGTAGGCGGAACGTATTTTTTTACGCTTAATACCAAACAGCACCGGCCGGTATTAGCCGGCGTGGAGCAAGTGGCGCATAGGACGCGCTAGCTAATCGGTGCGCACGGCGCACCCTACGATGATAATACGACACAGGTGTAACGCGTCCTACGCACCATCACCAAGAGATTGCAAATCGCGTAACGAGTGAGCTAATTATGGAATGGGAAACCGTCATCGGGCTTGAAGTGCATGCGCAGTTGCTGACCAAAAGCAAGCTGTTCTCCGCCGCTTCCGCGCAATACGGCGCAGAGCCGAATACGCAGGCGTGCGCGGTGGATATCGCCCTGCCGGGCGTATTGCCGGTAATGAATCAAGACGCGGCGCGCATGGCGGTGAAGTTCGGGCTTGCAATCGGTGCAGCCATCAATAAGCGCTCGGTATTCGCGCGCAAAAATTATTTTTATCCGGATCTGCCCAAGGGTTATCAGATCAGCCAATATGAGCTGCCGATCGTTGCCCAAGGGAAATTAAAAGTCGATGTGGATGGTGTGGAGAAGACCATTGGCATTACGCGCGCGCATTTGGAAGAAGACGCCGGCAAATCGCTCCACGAGGATTTTCACGGCATGAGCGGGATTGATTTAAATCGCGCCGGCACGCCATTATTGGAAATCGTATCGGAGCCGGATATGCGCTCCGCGAAAGAAGCCGTGGCTTATTTGAAAAAGCTGCATACGTTAGTGCGCTATTTGGAGATCTGCGACGGCAATATGCAAGAGGGCTCGTTCCGCTGTGATGCCAATGTCTCGGTACGTCCTAAAGGACAGAAAGAATTTGGTACCCGTGCCGAGCTGAAAAACATCAACTCCTTCCGCTTCGTCGAGCGCGCAATTGAATTTGAGGTCACGCGCCAAATCGAGGTACTGGAGGGCGGCGGTAAGGTCGTGCAGGAGACGCGCCTTTATGACTCGGTGAAAGATGAAACCCGCTCTATGCGCAGCAAGGAAGAGGCCAACGACTACCGCTATTTTCCCGATCCGGATTTGCTGCCATTAGTGTTAGAGGAGAATTTTGTACAGGAAGTCGGGCGCAGCCTGCCGGAATTGCCGGATGCGAAAAAAGAACGCTTTATGCGTGATTATGCACTCTCGCCTTATGACGCCGGCGTGCTCACGAGCACGCATGAGATGGCGGCTTATTATGAAGCGGCGGCGAAGGCGTCGCAGGTCGATCCTAAATTGGTGGCGAATTGGGTGACAGTCGAATTATCCGCATTCCTTAATAGAGATAATCGTGGCATCAGCGATGCCCCGGTAACCGCCCAAGCGCTCGCTGGATTAATGCGGCGCGTCGCTGACAATACTATCTCCGGCAAGATTGCCAAGGAAGTATTCGAGGCGATGTGGAACGGCGAGGGCGATGCCGATAGCGTGATTGAAAAAAAGGGCCTCAAGCAGATTACCGATACCGGGGCGATCGAAAAAGTTATCGGCGAGATCTTGGCTAAGAATTCTAAGCAAGTGGAGCAGTACAAGGGTGGCCAGGAGAAGTTGTTCGGTTTTTTTGTCGGGCAGGTGATGAAAGCCACCCAAGGCAAGGCCAATCCTGCACAAGTAAACGCCCTGCTGAAAAAGAAACTGCATAGCTGACATCGGGAGAAATAGCCTCCCCGGTTTTTGCGCCTCGGTTTGCCTTTCCATAGCAGCACCATGCGGAAAAAGTCCTTTTGGCCCATACCGGCCATCGCTAGCAGGCTGCTGAAAAACTCGTTTTCAGCATCCTGCTAGGCGCCACAGGGATGTGCCGCATCATTTTTCAAACACATATGTGTTTGAAAAATGAAGCAAAGCAAAAATCGCATTTTTTGCTTTGCGTGGCTGAAAAAGTCCTGGACGGACTTTTTCAGCATCCTGCTAGACATTATCCGACTTTCGTTGCATCGCCGGGCTCTGCCCATTGTGGTTATATGCCCCAGACTCAGCCGTTGTAGGTTGCGCGATACGGGCAACGGCAAAAGCGGTTGAGTTGAGTGAAGGATGAGCCACTTAAGGAGGCAGTATGCAAGCGATGGTGAGAACACGGGTGATGGCCGGATATGGCCTGTTTCTATTTGTGCTTTTGGTTTTAACCGACTGCGGAGGCGGTGAAAAACCCGGTGCCCCGGAAACCGGATTCAGCCCGGGGCCGGGTCTTGGGGACAGCATTGGGACGCCTGCCGGAGAGCCGTTCCAGTTGCCGGATGGCCTCACCGCCGGCGCTATTGTCGGCGCCTTGCATCCGCTTGATGAGGCCAACCAGAAGATCCTCACGCAGCCGCAATGCGGCAGTTATACTTCGCAACCGGTCGAGGTGGTCAACACGGCCTTTGGCTATGTCGATCTGTGTATGGAACTGGTGAACGGCGCCGGCATGGCTATCCCGGTCACGTTGCCCGGTGGCCTCATTTTCCCCTCGTTGGATGATCGCATCCAAAACGGCTTTTTAGCGCAAAGCGTTGCCATTACGGTGCCGGCCGGCGGGAAATGGGTGCTGCTGCGGCTTTATTGCTTGAACGCGCGCTTTCTCGGCGCCGATGGCGCGCACTATCAGATCGGGCCGATGACCGATTATGCGCCTCTGAAGGAAGTCGTCAACATCCTGCGGGACAAGCAGATAGATCAACAAGAAACTTTGCAGGTCCAGTGGGCGATATGGCAGGTGACGGATAATCCGGCCGGCCTCACTGACGAAGTCCGCGCCGTCTTAAATGGACTGTAGCGCCAAGGAACCTCTGACTAAGTCAGAGGTTCCTGCGGCATAGGGGCGAGGCGGTATGATGAGGAAGGTCCCGTGGACCTTCCTCCCGCCGAGCGGGGCGGCCACGGAAGGCCGGCCCCGGCTTTCAAGCGCAGCAGGAAAGCGCAGCGCAGAAAGTGCCGCCATTTTTGCTCGGCGCCTCCCTGCGCCTCACCCCTGCGGGGCTAACGCGAAAATCCGCTCCTGGCGGATTTTTGCTTGACGCAGGGAGGCGCCGAACAAAAATGTCAGGGATGACTTTTTCAGAGTTTCCCTAATAGCGAGGTTTTGTCCTCGCTTCGGCTTACAGTTTTAAGGGCTTGACCGGCTCTTCCATCCATTCCCGGTTATTTTTCCAATCTATCGTCGGGTTATCGACGAACAGCTCGACCTCATTGCCATCGGGATCACGCAGATAAATGCTCTGGCTTACGGTATGATCGGACATGCCGTCAATGGAATAATTCGCCGCGGTAAGGCGGTCGCGCATCAAGCGCAAAGTTTCGAGATCATCACCGATCTTCCAGCCGATATGATAAAGGCCGATGCGCCTGCCGGCCAGTGGCCCCGGCGCGTCACCGACTTGTATCAGCAAAAGTTCATGATGGGTGCTGCCGCCGGTCAGCATCGCGGCGCGTTCATTAAAGATCTTCCCTACCAAGGAAAGGCCGACGATTTCGCTGTAAAAAGCCACAGATGCCTTAAGATCACGAACATAAAAAACCACATGCGCCAGGTTTATCATAGGAAATCCTTATTGCTGGGGGAATGAAGCAGATTCATTTATCCTTAAAGTCCATGAAAATTTTGCTAAAGCATAGCAAGTTACTATTTAAATCAGGAATATTTTATGGCCTATCTTCTTAAAGATTACTCCGTTCCCGGAACTGCTCCCGGGACGCTGCCCGCAACACCACCTGAGGGCGGTGCATCGCGGATTTTTTTGACGAGCTACTATCATGACGCTGTGGAAAATAGGGAAATTACCGATCTAGGTGATTTGGAAAAACTCGCCTCTCAGCCCGCTAACGGGACCGTGACCTGGGTGCATGTTATCGGATTTGGGGATATGAATACTATCCGGCGGGCGGGCGAGATTTTTAATCTCCATCCGTTGGCGTTGGAGGACGTAGTCCACCGCGGGCAGAGGCCGAAGGTGGAGGATTATCCTCAACATGCTTTTGCGGTTTTCCAGTATCCGACAATGCGGACGGACAGAGTCGCTGCAATTGGCGTTATTTCTTAGTAAAAGTTTCGTCATCACTTTCCAGGCCAACGGTCCTGACATACTCTCACCGGTGCGCGAGCGGGTGATTCACGGTCGTGGACACATGCGTGAGCGGGGCGCGGATTATCTTGCCTATGCCATCATGGATCTGCTTGTCGACAGCGCTTTTCCCTTGTTGGAGAAGCTGGGAGAAAAGCTCGCGGCCCTAGAGGACCAGATTGTGGCCCAGTCTGGTGCCGGCGAGAACATCCGCAATATTCATCAAATGCGCCGGGATTTGCTCCGTCTTCAACGCGTGTTTTGGTCGCAGCGCGATCTCTTCGCGCGTTTGCTTCGGGAATGTGAAGATCGGTTTGAACCGTCTACGCGCACCTACCTGCGGGATTTATATGATCACGCGGTGCAAGTATTGGACATCGTCGAGAGCTTTCGCGAAACGGCCGCCAGCCTTTTGGATTTACATTTCTCCGGTCTCAGTCCGCTTAAACGATATCATGCGGGTGCTGGCGGTTATTTCCACCTTAATTTATGCCGCTTACGTTTATTGTGGGTATTTATGGAATGAATTTCGATCGCCGTTCGCCTTGGAATATGCCGGAATTGAGCTGGGAGTACGGCTATCCAGTGCTCTGGGGAGTGATGCTGATAATAGTGGCAGGAATGAAATGATCATCTTTTTCCGCCGCAAGGGGTGGTTTTGACGTTAGCTGGTGTTTGCCGGATATATAATATCTTCTACACTATTTTATTTATAAGTATTTTTTCAAATAATGACGGAAGGTCATGGCAAGCGTTGGATATAGGCAGCAAAGAATCGGGCTAATCCTGTCAGGCGGCGGCGCGCGCGCCGCTTACCAAGTGGGTGTGCTGAAAGCGATAGCGCAAATGCTGCCGAAGGAGGCGCCGAATCCATTTCCCATTATATGCGGCACCTCTGCAGGAGCGGTTAATTCCGCCGCGCTTGCGATTTACGCCCGGCGCTTTCAGGAGGGAGTGAGACGTTTAGTGACCATCTGGGAAAATTTCCATGTTCATCACGTGTTTCGCGCCGATACCGTGGGGGTCGCGGCGAACGGGGCGCGCTGGATTGGCGCCATGCTATTAGGGGGCATGGGAAGATATAACCCGGTTTCCTTGTTTGACCGCACGCCATTACAGGAGTTGTTGACCAAATATCTGCCGATCAAGCGTATTCAAGCTTCCATCGACGCCGGCGCATTGCGTGCAATCAGTATCACCGCCTCCGGCTATACCTCCGGCCAGTCAATCGCCTTTTATCAGGGCATGGAGTCATTAACTCCCTGGAAACGCGCCCGCCGCATCGGTTGCGCCACGGAGATTACCATCGATCATTTAATGGCCTCGTCCGCGATACCGTTTGTTTTCCCCGCGGTAAAATTAAACCGGGAATATTTCGGCGATGGTTCCATGCGGCAAATGGCGCCGATCAGCCCGGCGCTGCATTTAGGGGCCGACCGCGTGCTTGTGGTCGGGGTCAGGCAATCAAATATGGTCGCTCCGCCACGGCTTGAGCAACCCGCGGCTTATCCTTCTTTCGCGCAAATTGGTGGACATGTACTGAACAGCATTTTTCTTGACAGTCTAGAAACTGATTTAGAGCGTTTGCAGCGCATTAACCGGACTGTGCGCCTGGTTCCACCCAACCAGTTGAGAGATAACGGTATCGATCTGCGGCCGATTGAGGTATTGGTGATCTCGCCCAGCGAAGATTTAGGCAAAATCGCCGACCGGCACAAACATACGCTGCCACGGCCGGTGCGCTTTATGTTGCGTCGCATCGGCGCGCTTAACCGGGAAGGCTCCGATCTTGTCAGTTATCTTTTGTTTGAAAAACCCTATTGCAGCGAATTAATCGATTTGGGTTTTGCCGATACCATGAAGCGCAAAGAAGAGGTCCTGACTTTTCTGGGGTTAGGATTAACCGAGCCGGAAAAGATCGCTCAGTTAATTTAATTAAGCCAGGCTTATTTGAGCGGCAAGAGCTGGGGAGCGGCTATACTAGGGTTTAGGAGTAAGAATATATTTTAGGACTCTTTTCGCATCCCCCTTATGCAAGCAAAAATAGCCAAAATGATTAGCCAGAATCCAGCCTGTGGCGGCAGCGGGCGGTGGGCAAAGCCATGACCACAATCAAGCAACTAAAAGACGAGCTGCGCGAGAGCGAGGAGCGCTTCAAAAGTTTGTTTGAATTCTCTTCCGATTGGTACTGGGAACAAGATGCTGATTTCAAATTCACCCTAATCATGCGGAATGCTGCGAGCGAGGCGCGCTTTGCCGCCAAAAAAAGTATAGGAAAAACCCGTTGGGAGCTTCCTTATGTAGGCACGACTGAAGAGCAATGGGATCAGCACAAGGCTTTGCTTAACGCCCGGCAGCCGTTTTACGACTTGGTGTTAAAGCGTTACGATGCAACGGGTAATTTATGTTTCAGCAGCATCAGTGGCGCGCCTGTCTTTGACGTGGAAGGCAATTTCAAAGGATACCGCGGGGTTGGGAAAGATATTACGGCGCGCAAACAGGGCGAACAGCGGGAAGCGATGGAACATGCCGTCACGCGTTTACTGGCGGAATCAAAGGATCTGACCGAGGCGATGCTGAAAATTATTCAAACCATTTGCGAGACTTCAGGATGGCATTATGGCGCATATTGGGGCTTAGATAAGCAAAGTCAGTTCCTGCGGCGGGCGAACACATGGAGTTTTCCGTCTCTCGACGTAACGGAATTCATAGCAAGCTCACAACAAGAGCCAAGTCAGGGCGCCAAGATGCGTTCGCATGGCGTGCGCCGGCGCGCCTGGGCCACGGGCGAACCCGTGTGGGTGTCTGATGTTACCCGCGATCCAACATTTCGGCGCGCAGCGATTGCCGCCAAGATCGGCCTGCATGCGGCATTTGCCTTTCCGATCTTAGTTGATGGCGTGGTTTTCGGTGTGATGGAATTTTATAGCCGTGAGGTCCGGCAACAAGATGAATTATTGCTTCGGAGCGCACGCTCCATGGGCGCACAGATCGGCCAGTTTTACCAGCGCAAACAGGGCGAACAGCGGGAAGCGATGGAACATGCCGTCACGCGCGTGTTGGCCGAATTTGACGATCCAGCCGAAATTATGCCGAAGATTATTCAGGCTGTGTGCGAGACTTTAGGATGGGATTACGGCGCCTATTGGGGTTTAGACAAGCAAAGCGAGTTGCTGCGGCAGGCCGATACCTGGCATGTTCCGTCCATCGATGTCTCGGAATTTGTAGACAGTTCCCGACAGGAGGCCATTACTATTCAGAGCACCAAATCACTAAAGCTGGGCGGGATAATCCGGCGCGCTTGGCTTACGAAAGAACCCTTGTGGATAGTCGATGTGACGCGCGACCCGACATTTCGACGGGCAGGGAATGCGGCAAGAGCGGGACTGCAATCGGCGTTTGCGTTTCCGGTCCTGGTGGGCCGCGCAGTGCTGGGCGTCATGGAATTCTTTAACCGCCAGATTCATCAAGCCGATGAGCTACTGCTCCGCAGTCTGCGTTCTCTTGGCAGCCAGATCGGTCAGTTTTATCAGCGCAAACAGATAGAGGCGCGCCAGGCCATGGAGCATGTCGTCACGCGTTTGCTGGCGGAGTCCAGCACGTTCGACGAAGCCATGCCGAAGATTATTCAAACGATCTGCGAGACCCTGGGGTGGGACTATGGCGGATACTGGAGTTTAGATGAACAGAAGCAAGTCTTCCGATGCACTGAGACCTGGATCACTCCCTCTCTTAATGCCGCCGAATTTGTGGGGCTGACCCTGGAAATCACCAATGCGTCGGGAACCGGAGGCGCCGGTGTGATTCGTCGCGTCTTGGCTAGCGCTGAGCCTATTTGGGTCGCGGATGTTACACAAGACACCGGCTTTTGGCGTGGCGCAATCGCGGCTAAAATTGGCCTGCGTTCGGCATTTGCGTTCCCGATCTTGATCGGGCGTGAAATCATCGGTGTCATGGAATTCTTCAGCCACAACATCCGCCAGCCGGATGAAATCTTAATCGAGACGGCGCGCTCCATCGGCATTCAGATCGGTCAGTTTCGCCAGCGCAAGCAGGCTGAGGAGCGGATTCAATATTTGGCCTACTACGACGGCCTCACCGGCTTGCCCAA
>DATGVQ010000040.1:0-14838 GCA_035300145.1 Acidiferrobacterales bacterium
ATGAAAAACTCGTTTTTCATCAACCTGCGGTGCGGTATAGGGACGTACCGCCATTTTTCAAACACGCTAAATGTTGGAAAAATGAAGCAAAGCAAAAACCGCGCTTTTTGCTTTGCGTGTTGACAATTTCTCCGGGAGAGAGTGGGCGCTACCTGGTAGCGCCCGTAGGGCGAGGACCAGGGATGGTCCGAGTCAAAAAGGCCACGGATGGACTTTTTCAACAATCTGTCAGCCCCTAACCTATTGTTGTTCTTGTTGCAATTGCAGCGCGCGCGCCGGTCGATCGACGGTAGTCGCCTCCAACGTCATCGATTTGCCGTCCCGCAGGATATTCAATTTCACCTGGGTGCCGGGTTTGCGCTTGGAAATGAGAATTAACGCCTCGTGCGCGTCCGTGATTTTTTCACTGTCGAGGGACACCAAAATATCGCCCGGCCGCAACCCGGCTTTTTGCGCGGGTCCTCCGCGCACCACACCGGCCACAATAACACCTTGGTTTTCTTTAAGTTTCAAGGCCTGCGCCAGTTCAGGGGTGATAGTCTGCGCTTCAATGCCGAGCCAGCCGCGCACCGCATGACCGTATTTAATGATCTGCTCCATGACTTCTTTCGCGAGGCTGGTGGGGATGGCAAAACCGATGCCTTGGTTGCCGCCGCTGCGGGTGAAAATAGCGGTATTGATGCCGATTAAATTGCCATTAGCATCGATTAATGCCCCACCGGAATTACCCGGATTGATGGCCGCATCGGTTTGAATGAAGTTTTCAAACGTGTTGATGCCCAATTGGTTGCGGCCGGTGGCGCTGACGATGCCCATGGTTACCGTTTGGCCGACACCGAAGGGGTTGCCGATAGCGAGCACGACATCGCCGACATGAAGCTGATCAGATTGGCCTAGCGTAATCACCGGCAGTTGCGGCAGATTGATTTTCAATACCGCAATATCGGCTTCCGGATCGCCGCCTATGACTTTGGCGGAAGCCGTGCGGCCGTCGCGCAGCGAAACCTGGATGGCATCAGCGCCATCAACGACATGGTAATTAGTGAGGATATATCCGGGCGCGCTGATAATGACCCCAGAACCAAGGCTGGTCTCGAGCCGCCGTTGCGGCGCCAGATTGCCGCCGAAAAATTGCCGAAACAGGGGGTCATCGAAAAACGGGTTGGGCCGAAAAGTGACTATTTTAGCCGTGTTGACATTTACTACCGCCGGCGCGGCCTTGCCAACCGCCGCGGCATAAGAAACCGGTCCCGGGGCCGGCCCGCCCGCTGTTTCAGGCTGCGCCTGGCGGATTTCGATAGCACGCTGAGGAATTAATTGCGGCCAGAATACGATGATGACAAAAGCGATCGCCATGCCCACAATCACCGCTTGTGCTGAAAAAAGCAGCACGTTGCGCACGCGCGTGAACCCCTTTTCTTCCTTATTATTATTCATTTGCAGCTATTACATTAATGGGAGCAGGATCGTACCAAAGTTTTTTTTGAATTTATAGGGGACCAGAGGACCAAAATGCCGGTTTTCCTTGACTGTGCTAATGGGTTATACGATCCTATGCGCCCCAAAGCCAGCTATATTACCATCCACGCCATTAAATGCGCGCATATAAGCCGGGCGTGGTTTTTTTCGATCGAATCCAGGGGGCAGTATGAGTGAGCAAGAGGTTGATCACAGGAAGCGGCGATTTCTAACTAACGTAACGACCGGTATCGGACTTGTCGGTACCGCGTTTGCCGCCACCCCGTTTGTCCTCAGCATGGTTCCTTCGGCGCGCGCCCGCGCCGCCGGCGCGCCGGTGGAAGTCGACGTCGGCAAATTGGAAGACGGGCAGATGCTGACGGTGGAGTGGCGCGGCAAGCCGGTATGGATTGTTAAGCGTACGCCGGAAATGCTGGCAGGCTTACAGCAGGACGTTAGCTTGTTGGCCGACCCCGACTCCAAGGTGGCGACGCAACAGCCGGCTTACGCGCAAAATCCGGTCCGTTCGATCAAGCCGGAATTACTCGTGCTAGTCGGCGTTTGCACCCATCTCGGCTGTTCCCCCTTGGCCAAGCTGGACAGCGGGCCGGTCTCAGGGGTAGGCGACGATTGGCCCGGCGGCTTCTTTTGCCCCTGCCACGGCTCGAAATTTGACTTGGCGGGACGGGTATTCAAGGGGGTACCCGCGCCTACCAATCTGGTCGTTCCTCCCTATTCCTACATCAGCGATACGCGCGTGGTTATCGGCACAGATAAAGACAATAAAGGGGTCGCCTGATGAAAAAATTACGTGAATGGATCGACGCGCGTTTCCCCATGACCAAGCTGTGGGAGGAGCATCTGTCGCAGTATTACGCGCCGAAAAATTTTAATTTCTGGTATTACTTCGGTTCGCTCGCCCTACTGGTGCTGGTTATCCAGATCATCACCGGCATCTTTCTCACCATGCACTATAAGCCGGATTCAAATCTGGCATTTGCCTCGGTGGAATATATTATGCGGGACGTCGACTGGGGCTGGCTGATCCGCTATATGCATTCCACTGGTGCGTCGATGTTTTTCGTGGTGGTTTATTTGCACATGTTCCGCGGGCTGCTGTATGGCTCGCATAAAAAACCGCGCGAGCTTATCTGGATCTTCGGCATGCTGATCTACCTCACGCTCATGGCCGAGGCGTTTATGGGCTATCTGCTGCCCTGGGGCAATATGTCTTACTGGGGCGCGCAGGTGATTATTTCTTTGTTTGGCGCCATCCCTGGGATCGGCGATGGATTGGCGCAATGGATACGTGGCGATTTTGTCGTATCCGATGCGACCTTAGATCGCTTCTTTGCGTTTCATGTCATTGCGCTGCCGCTCGCCCTGATCGGTCTCGTGATCGCCCACATTCTGGCGCTGCATGAGGTCGGTTCAAATAACCCCGATGGTGTGGAGATTAAAAACAATAAAAACGCCGACGGCGTGCCGGTTGACGGCATCCCGTTTCATCCCTATTACACGGTAAAAGACACCGTGGGTGCGGCGGTTTTTCTGATAGTTTTTTCCGCGATCGTGTTTTTTGTGCCTGAGTTTTGGGGATGGTTCCTGGAACACGATAATTTTGTGCCGGCGAATATTTTACAGACCCCGCCGGAAATTGCGCCGTTATGGTATTTCACGCCGTTCTATTCGATTTTGCGCGCCGTGACCTATCCATTGTTCGGTGTGGATGCAAAATTATGGGGGGTGCTGGCGATGGGCGCATCCGTCGTATTATTTTTCTTTGTGCCGTGGCTGGACCGTTCGCCGGTTAAGTCGATCCGTTATCGCGGCTGGATGTATAAAACCGCCTTAACCATTTTTGTCATCAGCTTTGTCACGTTAGGATATTTAGGCACTAAACGTCCGGGGGGGTTATTGACCATACTGGCGCAGGTCTGCGCCGTGCTCTATTTTGCCTTTTTTCTGCTGATGCCGTGGTACACCAAATATGACAAAACCAAACCTGTGCCGAAAAGGGTAACGCCATGAGGAAAATGTCCTTAGTAATATTGCTGTTAACGATGATCCCTTTAACGGCGTCGGCGAGCGAGGATAAAGGCCCAAAGCTGGATACGGTTAATATCGATTTGCAAGACCTGCCTTCGCTGCAAAGGGGCGCGCGCATTTTCGTGAACTATTGCTTGTCTTGCCACAGCGCAGGCTATATGCGTTATAACCGCATGGGACACGACCTTGGCATCAGCGACGAGTTGGTTAAGGAGAATCTGCTATTTGCCGCGGACAAAGTCGGCGATCTCATGAAAGCGGTTATGCCGCGTGAAGACGCAAAGGATTGGTTTGGAACCGCGCCGCCGGATTTGACCCTGGTCGCGCGTTCGCGCGGCCCGGAGTGGGTTTATACTTACCTGCGCAGTTTTTACCGCGAGGATAAATCGCCGAGCGGCTGGAATAATATCGTGTTTGAGCATGTCGCGATGCCGCATGTCCTCTATGAGTGGCAGGGGAGCCAACGTGCGGTATTCCGCACCGAAAAAAGAACGGTTCATGCTGAATCGCCCAACGGCAAAAAAGAAGAAAAGGTTGTAGAGGAAAAAATATTTGATCATTTTGAGCTGGAAAAACCCGGCACGATGAGTCCAATGGAATATAATGCCGCCATGCGCGATCTCACCAATTTCCTGGTTTACCTCGGCGAGCCGATTAAATTGAAGAGATACCATATCGGTATTTATGTGCTGATTTTCCTCACTCTGTTTGCAATAGTTGCCTATCTTCTTAAGAGAGAATATTGGAAAGACGTACATTAAATGTTGCGTTTATTCATGAGGCTCATTGTGAGCCCACCGGTAGGCCGCTTATTCTGTTTGGAGTTTAGAAATGGCAACTCCCACCACTAGAAAACCAATCATGACGCTATATTCGGGCGTGACCTGCTACCAAAGTCACCGGACCCGCATTGTGCTGTTTGAAAAAGATGTTGAATGCCAGATTATCCCGGTGGATATTAGGAGAAAACCACGCGAATTGGCCGAGCTGAATCCGTACAATGACCTGCCCACCATGGTTGATCGTGATCTCGTGCTTTATGACTCCCATATTATTAACGAATATTTGGACGAACGCCTGCCGCACCCGCCATTAATGCCGGTTGATCCGGTCACGCGCGCCAAGGCGCGGTTGATGTTGATGCGCTTTGATCGTGACTGGTATGAATTGTTGCCGGACATAGAAGGGGACGACAAAAAACACGCGCAACGCGCGCGCAATATTATTCGCGACGGCTTAACGGTGATTTCCCCCAATTTTAAAGATCAACCTTACCTATTAGGCGAAGAATTTTCGCTGGTGGACTGTTCTCTGGCGCCGTTGTTATGGCGTTTATCGCTATACGATATTGAACTGCCGCGTCAAGCGAAGCCCATTTTGGATTATGCCGAGCGTTTGTTTGCGCGCAAATCTTTTCAATCAAGCCTGACCGATGCAGAAAGGGAAATGCGCGGTTAAAGCCTCACAAGCTTACCTAGCGTGCTTTCTGACAGAGGCGCCATGATTCCTCTCAGACCTTACCTGTTACGCGCCATCTATGACTGGGCGATTGATAACGGCTACACGCCTCATATTCTGGTAGATGCACATATCAGCGGCGTGAAAGTGCCGCCTGCATTTGTGCGCGACGGACGCATCACGTTAAACATTCATCCCAACGCCATTCACAAGCTGGAGCTGAAAAATGATTGGGTTTTGTTCTCCGCCCGGTTCAGCGGGCATAGTTTTACCGTAGAGGTGCCGGTAGAAGCGGTGCTCGCCATCTTTGCTAAAGAGAATGGGCGGGGTATTTTCTTTCAAGAAGAGCCGTCGGATACTCCGCTGCCGCCGGAAGGGAGCCCACCGGCCACGAACCAGCCGAAAAAGAAAGGACCGTCCCTTAAGATTGTTAAATAACGGCGAAAAAGGGGTATGTCTCAGTTTGGGTTTCCGCCTCCGGCCCCTGAGCGGTCGTTCGCAACGCAAACTGTCTGGCAAATTCACAGAGTGGCCGGACACTGTCCCAAATATTTGAAAATTCTCCGAGCTTATAGTTGCCAATCTTTGTCAATGTATGCCATACTTTTGGCAGGAGGTGCCGACTAATGGCAACGATGAACGTTTCTCTTCCAGACCCGATGAAAGAGTGGGTGGAATCCCAGATCGAGAGTGGTCATTACAGCAACGCCAGCGACTATATTCGAGATCTGATTCGTCGCGATCAGGAATATCAGGACAAGCGTGAAACCCTCATCAAAGCACTTATCGCTGGGGAAAAAAGTGGCGTTTCCAAGCGAACCATTGATGATATCTGGAAGGATGTCAAAGCACGGAACAGCTAAATGTATGAGATATCCGATGTCGCTGCCAGGGATATCGAGCAGATCCTTGATCGATCCGTTGTTGATTTCGGCCTACTCCAGAGCCCGTAGGTTGGGGTGAATGAAATGATCCACAACAAAATCTTAACTCATATTGAATGTGTTGAAATGAACTAGTGTACTGCGTCATAAATAACTTGACTTATTCTACACTCACCGATATGCTCGTGTTTCATGAGTCGAACCGCATCACCCATCGTTTTGTCCCCCGAGGAGCGGTCGACCTTGGATACCTGGGCCCATGGAAGAAGTCTCCCGCTGCGTCTGGTGCAACGTGCGCAAATCATCCGTATGGCGGCCGACGGAATATCCAATCAGGAGATTGCCCACGAGATGGAGATCTCTCGCCCTACGGTGCAGCTCTGGCGGGAGCGCTTCTTGGCCCTTCGCCTGCCGGGTCTGAAACAGGATGCGCCCCGTCCTGGCCGCATTCCAAAAATTCCGGCACGAAAAATCCAGGCTGTGGTCAAAGCGACCCTGCACACAACGCCTCCCGGTGCGACGCATTGGAGTACGCGAGCCATGGCTGAATCCCAAGGGCTCAGCGAAGCGACGATCCGTCGAATATGGAAGCAGCACAACCTCAAGCCTCACTTGGTCAAAACCTTCAAACTCAGCCGCGACAAGCACTTCATAGAGAAACTGTGCGATGTCGTTGGCCTGTATCTGAATCCTCCGGACAAGTCCCTGGTTTTGTGCGTGGACGAAAAGAGCCAAATTCAGGCCCTCGACAGGACCCAACCCGGCCTGCCGATGAAGAAAGGCCGCTGCGGGACCATGACCCACGATTACAAACGCCATGGCACTACCACCTTGTTTGCGGCCCTCAGTATGCTCGATGGCAAAGTGATCGGGGATTGTATGCCACGCCATCGGCACCAAGAGTTCATTCGTTTCCTCAAGAAAATAGATGGCGAAACCCCGTTTGGGCTTGCGCTTCATCTGATCGTGGACAATTACGGTACGCACAAGCACCCGCGCGTGAAATCCTGGCTCAGACGGCATCCTCGGTTCCATCTGCACTTTATCCCGACCTCGAGTTCCTGGTTGAATCTGATCGAGCGTTGGTTCCGCGAGATCACCGACAAGCGTATCCGTCGCGGTAGTTTCGAGAATGTGCCCGCGTTGATTACCGCGATCAAAGAATATCTGGACCATCACAACCAAAATCCCCATGTATTCGTATGGAGCGCACCCGTGAGTCAAATTCTGGCCAAGATCGCCAAATGTAAAGAAGCGTTGGACGCACTACACTAGGCGAGTTTTATCGGTGGTGGATTTTTGTTGGGGTGCGCAAGCTTACCCCAACCTACCGCGCTGACACCGGACGTTAGGCATCACTGGAGGCGGTGTGCTAATTGAGATGCAGCGTCGGATGCTCTACACCCCGATATTTCACATCGACACGAATCTCATCAATTCGCGGGGAAAGCTTGAGGCGATGAACCGCCTCGAGAAATGGGCCGAGAATGAAGTCATTCTTGTAAACATGTCTGGCGTCAGCTTTATGGAAGCGCGGGCCGGCGGTGACCTTCAAAGAACCAAGAAGGCGCTGTCCCACATATTCACTATGACCGACGAGGCGATCGACCCACACGATCCGTTGTACCAGAAGATTGAGCAGGCACTCTTCCCGGGTGGTGCGAAAGGTGATAACCAGCGTAACGACATCAAGATCGTCTATGAGGCCGCGAAGTACGCGGCCATTCTCGTCACGCGCGACGGTGGGTCGAAAACACAGCCGGGCGGGATCTTGGGCAATCGAGACAAACTAAGAGGCCATGTGCAAATCAAGACTGACTCGGAGGCGGTAGCCTTTGTTGAAAAGCACATTGCCGAACGAGATGCGTTCAACCGTCGGGTCGCGTCGGAGATTGGTGGCGAATTACCTCCCTGGACGGGAAAGGATTGAGTGATGCCTAATAACGCGTTCGAGCGAACGAAAGTGCGGCCCTGCTGCGCTTGGCCGCTCGCCGCGCAATGCGCGGTTCTATTATTACGGATTAGCAGTCTGCGGCATGGCGCTGTGTTAAAACACGTCAAAAGCCCGACACAAATTTTATTGCCTGGATTTTAGGTTAAGTTTACGATGCAGCCATGTTTATAAACCAACCCGATAAAATTTTAGGTATTTTATTGGGGTCTACTTTTAGTTAGCGCTTAAGTGGCAAATCATGGATAGGATTGAACGAGAACTTAGAGAGCAACAGAAGCAAATATGGATTCAGCGTATTAGGGAATCTAAGTTTGCAATTGTCTTTGCGCTGGTGATCGTGATCATACTTTCGTGGAATATCTATCGAAGTACTGACAGGGTCATTGAAAATGAAAAATTGTTCGGCGTACTCGCTGGGATACACCAAGTACAAGGTAATCTTGGGTCATCCACAACAATGCTCTCGATAAAATTGAACAATGGCGAAAATGTGATGGTTACAGCGCCTGCTAATTTTGTCGTAAGGATTCATGCTGAAGTAGAGATCATTAGAGGCAAGACAGAGCAAGGTTCGGTTTATTACTATTTCAGCAGGTTGGTGGGGGAATAGGTAGGATGCGCTGTGCGCGGCTAAACTGCAATAATTGCGGGTCTCGCCCCGCGGGCGAGGAACTTTCTTGTCGCGACAAGAAAGTTCCCAAAGAAACGCTCCCCGGTCGCTTGCCGCGCTAAAAGCGCGCGGTTCCCTGCGCTCCTCACGCAGCCGGGCGCTGCGCAACTCGCGCGATCGCCTACGGCGCCACGCGCTCAGACAGTGCTCGCTTAACTGCTCCCGGCTGCGCTCCGGTGCTCGGCAAGCTCCTACGGGGCAAAACCAACTCCGACCCTGAGGTCTCTCCTCATAATCGAATCTGATCCTAAAGTCTCAACCCTAAAATCTCAACAAACGGAGTAGTTGACGCAGTAAAGGCCGAGGAATCGAAATGAAAAATTCTAACGCTACGCGGATCCCGATTTCAGATCGAGGGCGCGGATTCCCAGAAGATTCTGATTTGTCCGGCCCCTTTACGTGGGAGTGATGATCACTTTCTAGCATATGTTACCTCATTTAAAAACAAGCCTACGTTTCCGAGAAAACATACCCGCTATTTAGTTGGCTGCCAAAAAATGAAGTTTATTGGTGGTCTCCTAAAAATGTTCACTTTTCGTGAATTCACATTGCCGCATTATTCCCGATGATAACGGCGCCTGTTCTGTTTATTCATCTGAGTAATATCGTTCGCAGTTACCATTTTCTTACCAGACAAGCCGAGTATGCCGTTAACAATGAGGGCTGCCTCTTTGTTCGGCGCCCTTTTTTTTGGCGGCCAATAATATTGAAGAAAAAAGAAAACAACCCGCTTAGTGAATTCCTTGAGAGTTAGCTTTCCATAGGTAAACTGAAATAATGCCTTGCTTCGCGTGTCCATCTTCTCTGATTCGATGGCATTAGCATATTTATCAAGAAGCCGAAATAGTAAAGGAGACGGATCTAAGAGAAAAAGCCCAACGAAATGCCGCCGAAGAATATCTAGCGCAATTTCTCCGTTTCGATATGCAAAACGCATAGATTCAATTATTGAAAGCCAATATTTATCGAACAGTTCCTCTATCACCATTCCATGTAAAGGCGACGATTCCAGATCAAAATACCAGTTAGAAGTATTGTACGTACTGAGCAATTTAGATAATTCCCGACATTTCTTTACTATCCGTTTTTGGAGGGCGATAACATCTCGGTATCGCCGATTGTGACCAGCATAATCGAGTGGGATGCGCGTAAAAATCCGAACCAGCTCTTGCCATTTTTCTACCCCGATTTTTTGTTCTATTTCTTTTAGTTCAGGACTAGAAAGAAGCCATTGTAAACGTCGTGGCTCCGGACTTGTTAATTCCTTTTCCGACGAGACCCTTCTATATGCGGCAGTACCAGGTTTTTTCTCGCATTTCTTGAGAAAGACGTGTAAATCCTTTACAAATTCATCGAAGTTACGCCAAGCAACATCATCTGGGCTTGAGACTTTTTGTGGTTCTTTCTTCTTCATGCTTTTACCTCAGCAGGGCTATGATCTGTATAATAAGGGGCTGGGTCGGTTTTGCCCCAGGAGCCCGTAGCCCGTAGGTTGGGGTGAATGAAATGATCCCCAACAAAATCTTACCTCATGACGTACAGGGGAGTACTAGTGCCGCGGGAGGCGGGATGCCGGGAGCGGCTATTGAATGTGTCGAAATGAACTTGGCAAATTTTATCGGTGGTGGATTTTTGTTGGGGTGCGCAAGCTTACCCCAACCTACCGCGCTGAAATTTATTTATGAATTTCCGGCAAAGATTCCGCCGACAGCCCCTTAACGCAATAGACATATGTCGTCTAACCACAAGATCAACCCGGGCCGTTTGCCAGCCTGCTTCGCACGCTGGCAAACGGCCGGTCGTCGTGAACGTTAGCTGCCGACCATGCTCGTCCCGGATGACGTGCGGAAATGCGTCGCCTTCCTTGGTCTCCGGATGGCGGACGGCAACTTTCGTTTCGCGGGCTCTGTGTTCTTCTTGGGGCGTGACCTGCAAGGCAAGCCACAGGCGGACGCCGTTTACGCAGTCACAGCAAAACACGTCATAGACTATATCCGCGGTACTGGCGTCGAGCACGTGTGGCTCCGCTTAAACTTGAAGGACGGCGATGCAACCTGGTTTCAAACGTCGCTTAAGGACTGGTTTGTCCACCCAACGGATACATCCATTGATGTTGCGATCCTAAAGATAGGGCTGGCAAACACTTTCGATCATCTCGTTTTCCCGTATTCTCTCTGCATCACCGATGAACGCGTGAGGGAAAATGAGGTGGGCCTTGGCGATGAGGTATTCATCACGGGGCTGTTTCGCCATCACCATGGCTCGCGCCGGAATATCCCGGTCGTGCGCGTCGGCAATCTGGCATGCATGGGTGAAGAAAAGATCTCTACGAAATCTTTTGGGGATATTGATGCCTTCCTCATTGAGGCTCGCTCTATCGGAGGACTTAGCGGCTCACCTGTGTTCCTCAACCTCGGCACCACACGAATAATTGCCAAACAGATGAAGTTCACAATTGGCAATCCGAATTACCTTCTTGGTTTAATACATGGGCACTACGGTGAGGCCGCACACGAAGACGATGATGATAATCTTTCGCCGGACCGCGTAAACACCGGTATAGCCATGGTCGTGCCGTTTCACAAAATTGATGAGGTCATTACCGCGCATGAGAAGAAGTAAGGGAAAGCTAACGTGCTATGCATGGATAGTGACGACATCAAGGTTAGACTGGAATTATTAGGTGAGATCTCAGAGTCGGAGTTGATTTTCCCCGTCGGAGCTCGCCGAGCACCGGAGCGCAGCCGGGAGCAGTTAAGCGAGCACTGTCTGAGCGCGTAGCGCCGTAGGCGATCGCGCGAGTTGCGGCCGCTCTCGCGCATCCATGCGCTCCGCGGCATTCGTACATCCTGTACAGCACAGTCCCGGCTGCGTGAGGAGCGCAGGGAACCGCGCGTTTTTCGCGCGGCGAGCGACCGGGGAGCGTTTCTTTGGGTACTTTATTGTCGCGACAAGACAATTTTGCCGGGAGCAAAATTGGACGCACTTTAGTGCGCCCGAAGGGGCCGCGCCAGGATAGGCGCGGATCAAAGTACCTCGCCCGCGGGGCGAGACCCGCAATCATTGCAGTTAAGCCGCGTGTAGCGCGTCCACAAAATACAAGCGTTTCTAGCGACGCGTTCGCAGGCCGCGTCCGGTGGATTACGCCCTACCGGGCTAATCCACCCTACAAACGGGATAATCTGGAACGCATCGCCGAGGCATATGAAATGCCGATTGCTGAATCCCGATTTCAACCTGAACTTAATTAGCCGCGTGCGCTATTAATTCTCGTAAGACATAGGGCAAGATACCGCCATGGCGGTAGTAGTCGATTTCTATCGGTGTGTCGATGCGCAAGATGAGCGGCACTTTTTCCACGCGGCCGTCAGCGCGATGGATGATCCAGGTAACGTCCTGCTGCGGTTTGAGCTCGTTTTCAATGCCGATTAAATCAAATACCTCGCTGCCATCGAGCTTGAGCGATTTTGCATTTACGCCCTCCTTGAATTGGCAGGGCAGCACACCCATGCCGACCAGATTGTTACGATGGATACGCTCAAAACTTGCGGCAATCACCGCCTTGACGCCAAGTAACGCCGTGCCCTTTGCCGCCCAGTCGCGCGAGCTGCCCGTGCCATATTCCTCGCCGGCGATGATCATTAATGGGATCTTGGCTTCCCGGTATTTAATTGCGGCATCGTAGATGCTCATTTGCTCGCGGCTGGGATAATGCACGGTCACGCCGCCTTCGACCCCAGGCACCATAAGATTTTTAATGCGCACATTAGCGAATGTCCCGCGCACCATTACCCGGTCGTTACCGCGGCGGGAACCGTAGCTGTTAAATTCCAAAACGCCGACGCCCATTTCCAGCAAATATTTTCCCGCCGGCGAGCTGGGTTTAATCGAGCCGGCGGGACTGATGTGGTCGGTGGTGACGGAATCGCCAAAAATCGCCAGCGGGCGCGCGCCCTTGATATCACCGACTTTGCCCGGCTGCATGCTGAAGCCGGCAAAGAAAGGCGGCTCCTGAATGTAGGTCGAGCCGCTGTCCCATTGATAAACGGCGCCGGTGGGAGCTTTGATCTGGTTCCACAACGGATTCTGCTCGGCAAAGTTACGGTAAAGATTGCGATAAGTGGCCGGATCCATCGCGTAACGCAAGCACTGTGATATCTCCTTCATGCTCGGCCAGATATCTTTGAGATACACCGGTTGTTTATCTTTGCCGACGCTGAGCGGCTCGGAAGTCAGATCGATGTCCACCCGCCCGGCTAAGGCGAATGCGACCACGAGCGGCGGGCTCATTAGGAAATTGGCTTTGACGTTGGGGTGGACGCGCGCCTCGAAGTTACGGTTGCCGCTCAATACGCTCGCCGCGACTACATCGTTATTGGTGATGACGCCCTCCATATTGGGATCGAGCGGGCCGGAATTGCCGATGCAGGTCGTGCATCCATAACCGACCAGGCGAAAACCAACCTGATCGAGGTATTGCTGCAAACCGGCTTTTTGCAAATATTCGGTCACCACCCGCGAACCGGGGGCGAGCGAGGTCTTGACGCGCGGGTTGATTTTTAGGCCTTTTTCCACCGCTTTTTTTGCCAGTAGTCCGGCTGCCAGCATGACGCTGGGGTTGGAAGTATTGGTACAGGAGGTAATGGCGGCAATCACGATGTCACCATGCCCGAGGTCGGTTGCCGTGTTGGGAAACTCCCCCATGGCTTCCTGAACGACATTCGGCGTCGGGCGATTTTCGATCATGTCCATTTCCGACTTCATTTCCGGCGCCGTTGGCGTCTTCTTCAGCGCGCTGTCGAGTGTAGGCGCAAGGTTTTGTTCGCCGCCGCCGCCGAGCATGAAGGGGAAGCGCTCCTTCAGTTGAGCGGCTGATTTGCCGTAGCCGTTTTCCGTCACCGGCTTCTGCAGCAGATCAATAAATTTATTTCTGAGTTGCGGCAATGCGATACGGTCTTGCGGGCGTTTGGGCCCGGAAACGCTCGGTTGTACCTGGGTTAAATCCAATTCCAGTACGATGGTATAGTCGCACGCGCCTTGGCGCGGGATGCCGAACATCTGCTGCGCCTGGAAATAATTTCGGAATGCGGAAATTTGTTCGTCACTGCGGCCGGTGGCTTTAAAGTAGTTGCAGGTTTCGTCATCAACCGGAAAGAAGCCCATCGTTGCGCCGTACTCCGGCGCCATGTTGGCGACGGTAGCGCGATCCGGCGCGCTCAAGGTCGCCGCGCCTTCGCCGTGGAACTCGACGAACTTGCCGACCACTTTTGCTTTGCGCAGCATCTCGGTGACATGCAGCACCAAGTCCGTGGCGGTGACGCCTTCACGCAAGCTTCCGGTCATATGGACGCCGATGACATCGGGGACCAAGAAATAAACCGGCTGGCCCAGCATGCCGGCTTCCGCCTCAATGCCGCCCACGCCCCAGCCGACCACGCCGATGCCGTTGATCATAGTGGTGTGCGAATCCGTGCCGACCAGCGTATCCGGGTAGTAAATACCATCCTTGTGTAGCACGCCTTTGGCGAGATATTCCAAGTTGACTTGATGCACAATGCCGATGCCCGGCGGAACGACCTTGAAGCCGTTAAACGCCTGCATGCCCCACTTGAGAAATTCGTAGCGTGCCTGGTTGCGCTTGAATTCCATCTTGATATTCAAGTCGAGCGCGTTCGGCGTGTTGTAGAAATCAACTTGCACCGAGTGGTCGACAACCAGGTCAACCGGGACCAACGGTTCGATGATGCTGGGATTTTTGCCGAGCTTGCCGGCGGCGCCGCGCATCGCGGCAAGGTCGACCAATAAAGGCACGCCGGTGAAGTCCTGCAACACAATGCGTGCGACGATAAATGGAATTTCATCGGTTCGCTCCGCGTTCGCCTGCCAGTTCGCCAGGGTACGAATGTTTTCTTGGTTGATTTTTTTGCCGTCGAAGTTACGCACTACAGATTCAAGCACAATGCGTATGCATACGGGCAGTCGGGATATTTTTGCTATCCCTTCTTTTTCCAGTTGAGGCAAAGAATAGAATTTACCGCTGCGCCCGGCGTCGAGGCTAAACGTTTGTAAAGTATTAAAAAGATTGTGGGGATGACTCATATCGGTGGTGTTTGCGTGAATTTTGAAAAACCAATTGTAGCAGGTCACCGGCGGTTTTGCCCTTAATCCCCGGGGCAAAATCGCTCAAAATGAAGCCGCAGCCGTGATTAGCGGTGTCTCATTATCTAACCGCGGCTTGCGCGGCCGCGAGCCGGGCGATCGCTACGCGATAAGGCGAGCAGGAGACATAATTCAGCCCGACCTTATGGAAGAAATCAATGGATTGCGGGTGCCCGCCGTGTTCGCCGCACACGCCCAATTTAATA
>DATGVQ010000041.1:0-5358 GCA_035300145.1 Acidiferrobacterales bacterium
GCGCTGCTGATCTTCGGTCAGGTCCGCGGCCGCGTAACTCATTGGGATTTCAGCCACTACTATTTGTCGGCGCTCGCGATGCGCGCCGGGCTCAACCCCTACACGACCGACTTGCGGCCGCTGGGGCGGGCGCTCGGAATCGAAGGTATCGATCACGCCACGTATCCGCCGGCGTTCCTGCTTTGCTTCGAACCGCTGACGCTGATGAAGGACCTTTTCGGCTGGGATTCGCGCGTCAATATACCGGGAACCATGAATGCCGCGAACTGGAAATAGCGGCTGCCGTTCGCGCTCGACGGTCCGGATGATAAATCCGAGTTGGCGCCGAGAATCGCCGCCCTTCGCGCGATCGGATTGCGCACTCGCCGTATTTGAGCGCAAGTTGAGCGCACCAATTGGCCCTGTGACGTGCGTGAGGTCACAAAAATATCAATCGATAGTTGTTATTGGGAATCTGCGTTGATAATAAGTGAGATCGAGTATGGAAGGGGACCACACATGAATGAGCGAGCCTTGGTATGCGATGACACGTAATAGCCTAGTCAGGAGCCAGCTGGAGAATGATGGGAAATCTAAGACTTTCCGAGGGGGAATCGGCAGGCATATTGGCGGAACATGTCTGGCGCCTCAGTCAAAGGTGAAAATGTGGCGACGGTAATTAAGGACATCACGAAGCTCCCGGAACCTTTCGCGCGTTCTGGAGGCGTCAGCGGTGCGGGATTGTTCGCGACGCTTAGCCGGCCGCACATGGTGATCATTCTCTGGGTCGGTGTGATTATTCACATGGTTGCGCTGTCACACCAGTTGTCTTCCCGCGCGGATCGTAGCGATTTCAGCGTCTACTATGCTTCAGGCCTCGCGGTGCGCGAGCATCGCAATCCCTATACGACTCATTTCGACAGTGTCGCACCCACGCTCCACCTGAAAACCGATCCGATTCACTACGCAACCGATCCGCCCACTTTTCTGTTGTTCGTCGAGCCATTTACGCTCGTTCCACTCGGGCAGGCGTTTTGGCTATGGACAGCTTTGAACCTGGCCGCATTGATTGCATCGTTGTTGCTCCTCCTCCGGGGTGCTGGCCTGCCTGTTTGGACCGCCCTCGCTTTGGCGGCGCTGGCTGTTCTCTACCCACCGGTAGGGGAGAGCTTATTTTGGGGTCAGAGCAAGATCTTCGTTCTTCTGATATTGGTTCTGATGATGCGGTGGATGGCGGGCGGGAAGGATGCCGCGGCCGGGTTAATCCTGGGAATCGGGGTCCTGTTGCGCGGTTTTCCGCTGTTGATGGTCGGATATCTGGTGCTGCGGAGGCGATGGCGTGCGATTGTGTATACCGTTATCAGTATTGTGGCCGGTGCTCTTCTGACGTTTGCAGTTTTGGGAGTCTCCTCCACTTTAGGCTTTATCAATGGCTACCGGCTTGTGACGAAGCTGCGGTTTCTCGCTATGCCGGTTAACGTCTCACTCGGCGCCTTTGTTTCGCGCATTTACTGGTATTCTTTCGGAGCGCACAGCGGCATCTCTAATTCAATTCGGCTTGTTCTTGTAGCGGCGGCCGAGGTTGGCTTGCTCGCCCTGACCGTCAGAGCGACCGTGAAGTCGCGTGATATCGCGGATCTCGATTGGCGGGCATTTTCGCTGTGGGTCATTACCTCGGTGATGCTATCGCCGACTGCCTGGTTCCATTATTTGGTGTTGGCGTTGATACCGCTCATCCAAATGGCAGTCGCCGCCAACCGTGGTCGTATTAATAGCCGCGCGAACTGGATGGCTGTCGCGAGTGTCCTGCTGGTTGCGCTTTCGACCAGCGCCCGCAGCTTTTTCGGCCCCCTCCTTCATGGTGCTCTGCAGCTCGCGGTTGTTGAGTGCTCCTTCCCATGCGTGGCGCTGGTTTATGTGTCCGCATATTGGTTTGCCGCCGATCAGGTACCGGACGTCTCCAGAACGGCCGAGATAGAAGGGTAAAATTAATAAGAATAGGGCGCTTACAAATATGCAAGTTCGGTCGCGTGGAGTGGGTATGGACACGATGGATGACTCGGACGTGTTGCATAATCGACGGGCGTCTGTCCCTTCATTGGACGGATTCGCAAGAGTGATCGTCCGGCCCGAAGTTCTCTTCCTCTTTTATATCGCGGCAATCGGTCATGCCTGGATATTGCTGTCGAAGATGCAAGTCCATTGGTACGACATGGATTTTAGCTTTTATTATACGTCCGCTCTGGCGATGCGTAAGGGCCTGAATCCGTATACCACAAATGTTATGCAATTGGCGTCCCGACTCGGTTTGCACATCAATGGGGTACCTTACGGCAACGATCCGCCAACATTCCTTCTCTGTTTCGAACCGCTCACGCTGCTTCCGCCCAAGCTATCTTACTGGGTTTGGATCGCCTGCGATATTGTCGCGCTTTTCTTGTCATTGTTTACCTTGCTGACGGGCCGAAAGATTTTGGGGCGTTCGAAGTGGGCAATAATCGCATTGATCGCCCTTTACCCACCCATTGCTATCCATTTTTCGGTTGCTAGTTCAAAAGTCTTCCTACTGCTTTGCTTCGCTCTAATGATGAGATGTCTTGAGGCCGAGAACGAGATCATCGCGGGATTTTGCCTTGCTATGGCGGTGATGCTTCGAGGTTATCCTCTTCTCGCCGCAGGCTACTTGATCTGTCGCCGCCAATGGCGAGTGCTGGTTTATTTATTCGTGGGCCTCGCGATCGGGGGATTAATAACTCTCTTTTTTTGCGGGTTCGGCGTACTCTTCAGTTTCTTAACTGACGCTATGAGCTTTCTGACTGGCGGCGAGATGATTCCGTTTCCCTCGAATCTTGCTATTTATGCGTTCATCTCAAGGCAGTTTTGGGTCTTCGGTAACAGTCCGGTTTTCGTCTTCAATGGGGTTCGTCTGGTTCTGGTACTGACCGCACAGATTGCTGTGCTAGGTGCCAGCGTTATGGCTACCGTGAAGAATGCGTCGCGGCCTGATCGGAATTGGCGCGCATTCTGTCTATGGCTAATTACGGCAATTGTTGTGTCCCCGATTGGATATATCCAGGATATGGTGCTGGTGATTCCGCTCATGATTCAGTTGGTGATTGCTGCGAGATCCGGGGATGTTAGCCGCCGGGCAATCTGGCTGGCAATTGCGAGCTACTTAGTTCCCGCCGTCATGGGGGGGGTGGCAGTGACGCTTGACCACCTTGGATTCCTCGCCCATCTCACACCAATTGTCGGTGTCGGCGTGAGCCGAAGGATTTGGTTATTGATGCGAGAATTCGCATTTTTTTCGCTCACGCTGGCCTACCTGTCCGCATATTTCTTTACTATCGACGAGGGACATAATTTAGAGCAGGCAAGTGAGGGCGAGAACCGAAAAGACTATTCCCATACCCATACGCAATTGGAGGCTCTGCCGCTGGGCTGATGCGTAGCTCGCGAGATCGACGGCTGAATGCGGGGCCGCGAGATTAAGGCCAATTCGATTGGCGTTGCAAGGGGCGCCAATTCGGGGACACTTCCGAACACGTGACCGATCCGCATACCTCCACGGTCTCCTTAACGATAGGTGATGGTTTCTGACGGTGATTGGGGGACAATGGGGCGTCATTCTACATAAACGCATTGCACCGGGGATCACGAGGCGATGATGGCTCGACGTGGTTTTTCACGATCGACGTCCCGTCAGTGTCGAAACCGCAAAAGCAAGACGCGCGAACGAACGCCGCCGCAGTCTGAGTTGAGTCGATGCCGACGACGATCAACGGGGTGGCGGCGGTACCGGAACCTGTCACGCCCGCACGAGGGATAACCGGCGCGGGACTCGCGGCCACGCTGACCCGGCCTCACATGGTCGTGATCATCTGGCTCGGCGTGATCTTCCATTCGATGGCGTTGATACATCAGTTACCGTCGCGGATTGCTCAGTTCGATTTCAGCATCTACTATGCCTCCGCGTTGGCACTGCATGAGAATCTCGATCCGTACACGACTGACCTGGAAAGCCTCGGCGGTGGACTCGGGCTCGAAATCGATCCCATTCATTACGCTACCGACCCGCCGACTTTTCTGCTCATGATCGAACCGCTTGCGCTTATGCCGCTGCGACGGGCCTTCTGGGCCTGGAATGGTTTGAATCTCGCGGCGCTTATCGCGGCCGTGATTCTGCTCCTTCACGGCTCGAGCCTCGATACGCGCCTCAAATGGGCGCTCGCCGCGCTCGCGCTTTTGTACGCGCCGGTCGGCGAACACTTCTTTTACGGAGAGAGCAAGGTCCTGGTTTTGTTCCTGCTTGCCGCGATGATGCGGTGCATGGAGCGGCGGCACGACGCCGCGGCAGGATTGATCCTCGGATTTGCGGGGGCGATCCGGGGCTTTCCGCTGCTGCTGGCGGGATACCTCTTTATGCAGAGGCGAACGCGCGCGCTGGTGTGGACCGGCGTCGGGCTTGCGCTTTGCGGTCTGGTTACCGTGGCCCTCCTCGGGGTCCACCAGACTTAGAGTTTCAGCCATGGCCTGTACTTCGTGACTCGTAACCGCTTTCTCGTGATCCCCATAAACATTTCACTGGGTGCATTCATCTCGCGGCTCTTCTGGTACTCATACCCGCCCACGCCGGGGTCGGCGATGGAACTCATCCGGCGAGTCGTGGTTGCGCTCGCGGAGTTGGGTTTGCTGACCCTCACTGTGCGCGCGACGCTCCGGGTCGAACCAGACGGTGATACCGGTTCGCGCGCCTTTTCGCTGTGGGTGATGACTTCCGTACTGCTTTCGCCCACTGCGTGGGTCCATTACATGGTGATGGCGCTGATTCCGTTTGCCCTGCTGGCGGATGCAGTCAATCGCGGACGCGCAAGTCATCGCGCACTCTGGATCGCGGTCGCGAGCTACGTCGTGGTCGCCCTTTCCACCAGCGGCCGGGCCCTTTTCGGACCGCAAGCGACCAGCGCTATCGCCATCGCCGTCGCCGAATGCTCCTTTCTGTCGTTGTTGATGGTGTACGTAGCCGCGTATTGGTTCGTGACTGATCGGGGCAACGCCGTATCAAATCCTGCCGCACAGCAGCCGGGCATCGCGTCCGCATCGCCGTAACGCGCCGTCTATCCCCGCGTTATTTGCGCCGCGTTACTTGCAACCGATAGCAGGGTGCTGAGAAACTTCCAAAAAATCGAGATGAGATGCCCTTCGCTTTCAACACCCTGCGTGAAAACTGGCTTTGTTCTGATCAACCGGCAACATGGGTAACACTTTTTCGCACTTGGCTGCATGCTCTGGCGAGTTGTCCACAAGTCCACAGCCGGGATGCTTAGCTCAATCCCAGAGGCTGTGGGCCTGGTGGGCAACTCGCCTTGGGGTTGCGCG
>DATGVQ010000042.1:0-5224 GCA_035300145.1 Acidiferrobacterales bacterium
CGACCTCAGCTTGCCCGACGACGCGCCGCAGGTGAACCCCAACGGCGGCGCCATCGCCCTCGGCCATCCGCTCGGCGCCTCCGGCGCGCGGCTGGTGACCACGGCGATCAATCAACTGCATCACATTGGTGGCCGCTACGCGCTTTGCACCATGTGCATTGGCGTCGGGCAGGGCATTGCGCTCATCGTCGAGCGGGTATAGACCACAAATCATTCAAGGACTCTCTGATTAAGAGCACCTAACAAAATGAAAACGCGTTACCTGCCTTCCCTCATCCCAACCGGCTTCGCCTCCCTCGCTTCGCTCTCCCCGGAGGGTATAGGTATCTACACATCTCGAATCGATCGTCATTCCCGCGCAAGCGGGAATCCAGACACCCCGCGTCAATACTGGATTCCCGCTGGAGCCTGCCCTCGACTCGATCGGGGGCGGGAATGACAGTTGGGTGTTGCGGTGCGATTGGGCGGTTCCTTCAGAATCATTGGGTTGATGAATGGTGTAGATACCCATGCCCTCCGGGAGAAGGGCTTAAAAACCCTCTCCCTCCGGGAGAGGGCGATCCGAAGGGCCGGGTGAAGGAAGTGTTTGCGGTAGCTTCCAGCCGTTAAGCGCTCCAAGTTAGAGCTTCCTTAAAAGGCGAACACTTAAACGGAGAAACATATGCGAAACCTGACCGAAACTAATTTGACGGACGCGGTACTGGCAAAGCTCGTGGGCTGCCAGGCCGCGCGCTTCAAGCAAATAATGTCGAGCCTGATCCGCCACCTGCACGCCTTCGTCCGCGAGGTCGAATTGACCGAAGCCGAATGGCTCGAGGGCATCAAGTTCCTCACGGCAACCGGCCAGATGTGCAACGATAAGCGGCAGGAGTACATCCTGCTGTCGGATACCTTGGGAGTGTCGATGCTGGTGGACGCCATCAATCATCGCAAGCCGGCGGGTGCGACCGAGACCACCGTGTTTGGACCGTTCCACGTTGACGGTGCGCCGTTGCTTGAGAACGGGGCCTCGATCGCCGGCAACGCCAAGGGTGAACCCGCGTTCGCATCGGGTTACGTGCTCACGGCCGACGGGAAGCCGATTGTTGGTGCGGAGCTGGATGTCTGGCAAGTCGACGGGGAAGGTTTTTATGACGTACAGCGCTCCGATGTCGATGGCATGCGGCTGCGCGGCAAGTTCCGCACCGACACGCAAGGGCGTTACCACTTCCGTACCCTCAAGCCGGTGAGCTATCCGATTCCAACCGACGGGCCGGTGGGCAAAATGCTGCTAAAGATGGGGCGCCATCCCTACCGGCCCGCGCATATTCATATGATTGTTTCAGCGCCCGGGTTCGAGTCTGTTACGACTCATCTTTTTGTCGAGGGTGATTCTTATTTGGATTCAGACGCGGTGTTTGCCGTAAAGAACTCCCTGGTCGTGGAGTTCAAACAGCATGGACCAGGACCGAGCCCGGATGGCTCCATCCTGGACAGCGGATTTTGGACGGTGGAATATGATTTCCGGCTGGTGGCGGCAAGTTGATGAATGATGTCGGTCGTTCACCCTGGGAGTTCGATTCGAAATTAATATCAGAATAGAACGGAGGCGCTAAGTTTTTGAGCCAGGTATCTGATATCAACGTGAGGAGAAATGTTATGAAAACGACAAGAATGCTTGGCTGCATGATCGCCATGTTGCTGGCCGGTGCGGCGCTGGGCGCGCAGGCGGAGAATTATCCTTCGAAACCGATCAAGATGATCGTGCCGTTTTCGGTGGGCGGCACCACGGACATCCTGGCGCGGATAATTGGCCAAGAACTGACCAAGGCCTGGGGGCAGCAGGTGATCATTGATAACCGGCCGGGAGCGGGGGGCAATATCGGCGCCGATCTGGTGGCCAAGTCGGCACCGGACGGCTATACGCTGGTCATGGGCACCGTGGGTACGCATGCCATCAACGCCAGCCTGTACAAAAAGATGCCTTACGATACGGTCAAGGATTTCGCGCCCATTACGCTGGTAGCGGCGGTGCCCAACGTACTCGTGGTGCATCCGGCAGTGCCGGCGAAGTCGGTCAAGGAACTGATCGAATACGCCAAGGCCAACCCCGGCAAGCTCAGTTTCGCTTCCTCTGGCAACGGCACTTCCGTGCATCTGTCCGGAGAACTCTTCAAGGCGATGGCCGGCGTCAGCATGACGCATATCCCGTACAAGGGCAGCGCGCCTGCGATAATCGATCTGATGGGCGGGCAAGTGCAACTGATGTTCGACAACATGCCCACGGCGTTACCGCATGTGAAGGCCGGGAGGTTGCGGGCGCTGGCGGTGACCAGCGCAAAACGTTCGCCCGCCATGCCCGATCTCCCGACCATAGCGGAAGCGGGCGTGGCAGGTTACGAGGCGGAGTCCTGGTTTGGCGTGCTCGCGCCCGCCGGCACGCCTTCGGCGATTGTGACAAAGCTGAATGGCGAAATCGTCCGTATCCTCGGCTTGCCGGAAATCAAGGAGCGTCTCTTAAGCCAGGGCGCGGAACCGGTCGGCAACTCTCCGGAACAGTTCGCTGCGCACATAACGGCCGAGATGGCGAAATGGGGCAACGTAGTCAAGGCATCGGGCGCGCAGGTGGATTGACTGCGGCGATCGTCGGAGGCTAGCAGGGTGATGAAAAACGAGTTTTCCATCACCCTGCTAGAGTCAGAAACGCCGGTCTTGAGCGAGAAACTCAGGGCTTTTGAATAATGAATAAAGTCATAATCATCACTGGCGGTAGTCGCGGCATTGGTGCTGCCACAGCGCAGCTTGCCGCAAAACGTGGCTATGCCGTATGCGTTAACTATATTCGCAACCGAGCCGCCGCCGATGCGGTCGTGAGCACAATTGAACGCGCTGGCGGACAAGCTATCGCCGTGGCCGCCGATGTCGCTTCTGAGTCGGATGTGATCCGCTTATTTGAATCCGTGGACAAGGCATTGGGGCCGGTTTCCGCCTTGGTCAACAACGTCGGTATTTTGGAGCGGCAGATGAGGCTGGAAGACATGGATGCCGCCCGCCTGAGTCGCGTCTTTACAACAAACATTACCGGCTATTTCCTGTGCGCACGTGAAGCGGTACGGCGCATGTCTACTAAGCACGGCGGCGCCGGCGGAGCGATCGTAAATGTTTCATCGAGCGCGTCACGCCTGGGTGCTCCCAATGAATATGTGGACTACGCGGCTTCTAAAGGCGCCATCGATGCGATGACTATCGGATTGGCTAAGGAAGTTGCCATGGAGGGCATCCGCGTGAACGCCGTACGCCCCGGCTTTATTTATACCGATATTCACGCGAGTGGCGGCGAACCCAACCGCGTCGATCGCGTCAAGGAATTCGTGCCCATGAAGCGTGGTGGCCAAGCGGTAGAAGTGGCAAACGCAATTCTGTGGTTGCTCTCAGATGAAGCCTCGTTTTCGACCGGGACGTTTATTGATGTGACCGGGGGCAAATAGTCAGCTAGCGTAGTGCGCCCTAAATATCGGTACATATCGACGGTGCGGTCGGCGCTACGGGTAGGGTGGATTAAGCGCAGCGAATCCACCGGGTTGGGGGTCCGTGCCGCTACACGGCCAGGTGTGCGGAACGGACACTGCTGGTGGATTCGCCGCGTGGCGGCTTAATCCACCCTACTTCACTACACAATTCATCAACCCAATGATTCTGAAGGAACCGCCCAATCGCACCGCAACACCCAACTGTCATTCCCGCCCCCGATCGAGTCGGGGGCAGGCTCCAGCGGGAATCCAGTATTGACGCGGGTATCTGGATTCCCGCTTGCGCGGGAATGACGATCTATTCGAGATGTGTAGATACCCATGCCCGGAGGGAGGTGAGGCGGGGGGGGCGTGAATGTCCGGTGGACATTCACGCCCCCGAACGGGCGCACGCGATATGCGCCCCGGCAGGAATGCGGGGATGAGGGGCGCGGTCCACGAATGCGACAACGTCAGAATTACGTATTTTATTTATGGGACACCACACTAAGAGCAAACGCAACTGAGTGGGGGTGTGCACCCACAATTAACGGGCTCTGGCCCATCGCCCTTTATGGCGTGTCTTCCGCGATCTTTTGGCCATCTCGCCATTGCTGTTTTATTTCACCGAATTCAGCGATCAATACTCCGGGGCCGTGCTTTTTACCGTCTCTAAATTCACCGATGTATCTCGGTCCGTCGGCATAGGTGTAAGTACCCTTACCGCTCATCTTGTCGTTTTCAAATTGGCCTGCGTACGCGTCGCTGTTTGACCATGTGTAGGTACCCTCACCATTCATCTCATTATTTTTAAACGCGCCGACATATCGATCGCCGTTGCGCCGGCTATAGTTTCCAGCGCCATCCATCTGATTGGCGTTAAATCGGCCGACATAAGTGTCGCCATTGCCCCAGGTATACGTGCCTTTACCGTGAAAATAGCCGTCTTGAAATTCACCGACGTATTTGGACCCATCGGCGTCGAGGTAAGTCCCTTCGCCATGGTAGGCATTGTCTTTGAATTGCCCGGTGTATTTTCTGTTGTCAGGATACACCAGGGTGCCGAATCCGTTTCTGTGGCCGTTCAGGAATTCACCGGTATAATGCACGCCGTTTCCCCAATCGTAGTAGCCTTGCCCGGAAAAAGCGCCATCGACGAACATGCCGACGTAACGCCGATACCCATCCACACTTCTCGCCCGGCCCTCGCCATGCGCATATCCGTTTTTACAGCCTCCGCTGATATAGACCCATTCCACTGAATCCTTCTTTACTTTGCAGTCTTGCTTGATCGTGGCGGAACGAGTGGAAGGGGGTTGGGTCCTCTCAGGTTGAGGAATCACCGCTGGTTTTTTCGGCTGCGCCGCAGGCTCTAGCGTTCTCTGTGTGGATTTAACATCGCGTTGTTCCCCGACAATGCCTTTGCCGCCGCCGGTCGCACAGCCGGTGAGCAATAGCAAGACCAGGATTAGGCGGGTAGCGATAAAGTGATGCATGCTTTTGGTCAATATAAGATCTCCTGCAGGTCATGAGGCAACGATTTGTCGTGCCGTAGTGCCGCCGGTTTAGTCGGGCGGCTGGACCGGCGCGGATGGCGTCGACCCAACGGCGGGTTTCTTTATCTTGACATCCCGAACCGTCTGCTTCGCCTTGGGTGGTGCCGTTTCTTGCGGCTGGGCCGAGACCGGAACCGCGTTTTCGGGTGTCCGGTCACCATGTTTGCCGAATAGAAAAAA
>DATGVQ010000043.1:0-7687 GCA_035300145.1 Acidiferrobacterales bacterium
CTCCAGGTGATGAACATGAATGCGTCCAACAGGCCTACCATCTGCGCCTGCCGCGCCAGTTCTTGCGCGAGAATGCCGGCAGCCGCCGGGTCGGACATATTTAAATTCAGTCCGCTCAGATACGGCGCTAACGCGGGATTAAACGGCTGAATGTGCCCACCGATTTCGTTCCAGGCGATCTGCATGTGGCGGATCATGACGGTAGTGACGATGGAAATGCCAATGGAAGAACCAACGGTGCGCATGAGACTGAAGATGCCCGCGGCCTCGGCGGAGGCTTCTCTCGGCAAAGTAGTAAAGGCGACTGTCGACAGCGGTACAAACACCATCCCGAGACCAAAGCCTTGTACGACGATCGGCCAGATCAGCCACCATTGATCGACATAAAGACTATATTTTGTCATGGCATAGGAACCGATGCCGCAGAGCAGGGTGCCGATGGTGATCAGTACGCGCGGCTCCACGCGAGTGATTAATCTGCCCACCAATATCATGCTCACCATGCTGGCGATCCCGCGCGGCGCCATCATCAAGCCGGCGGTGGAAGCCGGATAGTCGAATAAGTTCTCCAACATAATCGGCTGCAGCACGATGGCACCGAATAATCCCAACCCGAACACCGCTAGCAACACACTCGAGGTGGAGAAGTTACGGTCACGGAAAATACGCAGGTCAAACAGCGTGTGATTCTTGGCGGTCAGCGCGTGATAAACAAATCCAACCCAGCCGGCGATGGTTACAATGGTGACCATCTGGATAGTGTTGGAATTAAACCAATCATCGCGGTTGCCGCGGTCCAAGATAAATTGCAAGCCACCGATGGCTAAGGTCATTAATAGCAGCCCGATCCAATCCATACCGCGCTGCCGTTTCTCGGTATCCGGCACCAGCCGCCAGGCAAGCAGCAGGGAGAACACGCCGACCGGCAAATTGATATAAAAAGTCCAACGCCAGTTCAACGCCTCGGTTAAATAACCTCCCAATGTCGGGCCAAGGATGGGCGCCACCATGACGCCGACGCCCCAAATGGCCATTGCCTTGCCGCGCTCGTTGGCGGGAAAAGTTTGCACCATAATGGACTGCGACAACGGCACTAATGCCGCGCCGAACATGCCTTGCAGCAACCGGAATAAAACCATCTCGGCGAGATTAGTGGCTATGCCGCACAGGGCGGAGGCGACGACAAACCCGAGGATGCTTATTAATAGATAATCTTTTTGTCCCAGCTTATCGGAAAAATAGCCGGTGAGCGGCATGAAGATGCCGGACATCACTAAATAGCTGGTCAGCACCCAGCTAATCTGATCGGGAGTCGCGCCGAGCTGGCCTTGCATGTGCGGCAGCGCGACGTTGACGATGGTCGTGTCCAGCACCTGCATGATGGTGGCGGACATAACTGCAAGCGAAATCCAAAATCGCTGACTGCTCTCTTTCTTCGTCATACAGAGTTAGCGTAATTAATGGGTCGAGGCCAGCGCCTTGTCTTCGGTAGTGGTATCGATGGTCACGACCGCGCTGGTCCCTACGCGTAGGGGAAAGTTCGCATCGGCATTGAGAATGGCGACCCGCACGGGTACCCGCTGCGTCACCTTAACCCAGTTGCCGGTAGCATTTTGCGGCGGCAGTAAGGAAAAGGCGGTGCCGCTGGCGCTGCCGATATTTTCCACCCGGCCACGGAAATGCCGGCCGCGATACATATCAATCGTGATATCTGCCGGCTGCCCGGTTATAATGCGGCCGAGTTCCGTCTCTTTGAAGTTAGCGTCGACCCAGTATTCCTGATCGCAAACCAGGGAGAACAGCGGGGTCCCAGCGCGAACCATATCGCCTGGGCGCAAAGACAATTCCGCGATGCGTCCATTACACGTGGCCGCTATCCGGGTATGTTGCAGGTCGAGACGCGCTTGCTCGAGCGCGGCGGCGGCTTCGCGCACGCGTTCATTTTGATTGCCGGCGCTGCCGAGATTCATGCGTGCCTGATTCAGTTTCGCCTCGGCTATCGCCACCTGCGCCCGCGCCGCCTTTACCGCCGCCTCGGCATTGTCATACGCCTGCGCCGACACAAAACCCTGCGCCCGCAGTCCATTTACTCTCTCGGCATTGTCTTCGGCATTTCGCAGCATTACTTGCTGATTAGCGAGTTCCGCTTCCGCCGCCCTGACGCTGGCTTCGTTCGCGCCCATGGCTTGATTGGCCAGCGCTAAACGCGCCCGGGCCTGAGCCACGGCAAGCGCAAACGACCGGGTATCGAGCTCGAACAGAGAATCTTCCTGGCGCACGTATTGCTGGTCACGCACCTGCACCTGCGCGATCGGCCCCGTTACTTGCGTTGCCACTTGCACCACGTGCGCTCTCACATACGCATCGTCGGTGCTGGGATAGTAAACGCCGTGACGCCAATAGAGATAACCCCCGCCGATGACGGCAAGCGCCAGCACTAGAGAAATAATCCACTTAAAGTTATTCAACTTATCAACCAATCTCCGAAGCTAAGAAACGTTGACGTCAACAAGTATTAAACTCAGAGGCTCTCGGCCTTTTTTTTGATCTGCTGAAGCACATCTAAGCAGCGCTTAACTGCGTTTGGCGGAATATCGGCGAGTACTTCCCGCCGCAGTTGCGCCGCGGTGGCTTTGATTTTCTTTAGGATTTCATGCGCCTTATCGGTCAAATGCACGGTCTTGCTGCGCCGGTCGTGCCCGCCCTCGTGGCGCACAATCCAGCCATCCTCGGCCATGCGATCGAGCAACCCGACCAGGGTCGGGCCTTCGATTCCGATACGCTGCGCCAGCTCTTTCTGGATCAGGCCGTCGCCGCCGCGCCAAAGGTGCACTAACACCAGCCACTTCGCCTGGCTAAGTCCCAACGGCAGCAAGCGCTGATCAAGCCGGTAGCGCCAAACGCGCGCGGTTTCGGCGATCAGAATGCCTAAATTGTCGGTTGTATCCGCCGATTTCATTTCTAATCTAATTATTAGCTTGCTACCTAATATAACGCCGATAGCAGCCGATAGCAAGAGCGGCCATTATGTAGTTAAGAAAGACTTATCCCTAGCAGAGCGCCAATGCTATAGGTTACTAATCCTGCGGCGCCGCCGATGAGCACCATGCGCAACCCGCTGGCTAGCGCATTGCGCCCGGTAAAGAGACTTAGAGTTGCGCCGACTGCAAACAGACAAATACCGGATAACACCGCGGCGACAGCAACCGGCGCGGGCCCGATCCGCAGCATGAACGGCAACAACGGGATCAAGGCCCCGCTGCTGAAGGCAAGGAATGAAAACCAGGCCGCGCCCACCGGCGAACCGAGATCGTCCGGATTCAATCCCAGCTCCTCACGCGCCAGCGTATTAAGCGCGTGCCCGGGATCGCGCATCATTTTATGCGCAACGTCGCGCGCCTCCTCCATCGCCATGCCGCGCGCGCGGTAGATCAGCGCCAGCTCTTCCTCCTCCTGTTTCGGGTATTGCTTGAGCTCCTCGCGCTCCAACCCGATCTGGTATTCATACATCTCCCGCTGCGAGCGCATCGAGATATATTCCCCGGCCGCCATGGATAAAGCGCCGGCGAACAAACCCGCCACGCCGGAGGCAAGAATAAGCCCGAGATCATTCGTGGTGCCCGCCATACCCATAATTAAGCTGGTATTGGAAACGAGACCATCATTAACGCCGAATACCGTCGCGCGCAGATTGCCGCCACTGCTGACACCGTGATGGCGGTGGCCCACTTCTTCGATCGTTCTCGGCATACGATGGCCCGGCGTTGATCCACTATAGACAGAAATACCTCTTACTTTCATCGCCGCCAATACCGGACGGATAGCGCGCGGGCCAAGGCGCCGTATGAGCGCGGCGACCAGCCTGGCGCGCAGCGTCGGGTGGAATTCCGGCACATTGCCGCCGCGTTTATCAATCTCCGCCTGCCAGACCTTCGCCTCGGATTCAGCCGCCTTGGCTAAGGAAGCAAATAACTTGCGCTTGGTGGGATCCGGCTCAACCTCGGCCATCAACCGGTAGAGCCAGGCCGACTGTTTCTCCTCATACCAATTATTCATTGTCATATTTGTCATATTAATCGCCAGCGGCCTAAGCCATTTGCTAAAGCTGTTCCATGTATTGCGCCATACGCCGCCGCATTCCAACGTCGGGCAGACGCCCGGAGCCGGCGTGCATGTTGTCGAGCAAGTGGCTCGGGTTGCGTGTGGCGGGAATCACGCAAGTTACCGCCGGATGAGCCAGAATATATTTCAGGAAAAATTGCGCCCAGGTTTCACAGTCAAATTCCGCCGCCCAAGCCGGTAGAGGCTTGCTGCGCACCTTCGCAAACAGATCCGCCTGCGCAAACGGCCGGTTCACCAGCACTGCGGTGCCGCTTTCGGCCGAAGCCTTCAACAGCCGCTGCTCCGCCTCACGTTCGCCCAAGGAGTAATTGAATTGCACGAAATCAAATTCCTTGGTTTTGATAAGCCGTTCAAGTTCGTCATAAGCACCGGCATGATAGTGGGTGATGCCGAGGTAGCGGATCTTGCCCGTCTTTTTCCACTCGCGCAATGTTGCCATATGGGTTTGCAGATCCACCAGGTTGTGCACTTGCATCAGATCGATACGATCCGCGCGCAGCCGCTGAAAAGAGGTCTGCATCTGCCGTACGCCTGCGTCGCGGCCATCAATCCAGACTTTAGTGGCGAGAAACAAGGATTTTTGCACGTCAAGTTCTACCGCGAGATCCCCTACCACTGTTTCCGCATTGCCGTACATCGGCGAGCTATCCACCACGCGGCCGCCCAATTCAACCAAGCGGCGCAGCACTTCCGTCACACCAGCACGTTCCTTGGCGCCTGGCCCGACATCAAAGGTTTGGTATGTCCCAAGCCCCACCGCGGGCACTTGCTCGCCGCTGCGCGGAATGGTCCGTTTAAGCAAAGGCCGCTTATCGCTGCCTGCGCGTGTCGGTCCGGGCGCGAGCCCGGCTCCCGCGGCAACCAGCAGTTTTAACACATCCCGGCGGGAAAACTTCGGCGTCCAGGATAAATGGTCCCTAATATTAATATTTGCCATATTTCCTCCTTCTCGCATTATCGGCAATGTCTATTTTTCGATGAAAAACGTCATACTTTTTTCCAAGGATTAAACCTGTCGCTAACCACGCGGCGGAAATAGGAATGGCGATCAACGCGATCCCGGACAGGCCGAGACCGATCGCGCCGAGCGCGGCGAACAACCAGCCGCTTGCCGCATCGCCGCTGCGGTAAACAACGGTATCGATAAAGTTTTTGCTCTTGTATTTGGCCTCACGGCTAACGACGGTAAACAACATTTCGCGCGCCGGCCTGGCAAATACAAAATCACCGGCGCGGCGGATTGTCTGGAAGACGACCAGCACGGCCAGCACCGGCAGTGACCCGAGCACGATGAAACCGAGTATCGTCAACGCCGGTACCAGCACCAGCGCCGCAGATACTCCAAACCGACTGACAATTTTCCCGGTCAGAAATAGTTGGCCTAAGAATGAAATGACATTGACCGCGAAATCCATGGAAGCGAATAGAGACGTCCGGCTCGCAGGCGCAGCAACCGCATCTGCGACAATGCGGGCTTGCTCTAAATACAGAAATGTAGAAAGCGTGGTGTATAACACCATATAGAGACAAATCCAGCCAAGATACGGCGACTTAAAGATTATGCCCGCGCCGGCCCATGCGCCGCCGCCGATAACGTCGTCCCCGGAGGAAGCGTCCGCTTTCCCGCGCACCGTCCTCCAGTTTACCAGGCGATGAACGCAGATTATCGCCGAGATGAGAAATGAGGCGGAGACCAATAACAAGTTGGCCGGACCTAGAGACTCGGCCAGTATCGCAGCCAACGCCGGACCGATCAGCGCACCTGTGCTTCCGCCTGCGGCAATAAAACCAAACAGCCGCTGTGCCTGCTCCTTGGTAAACAGGTCCACCATAAAGCTCCAGAATATGGAAATCACAAACAGGTTAAACACGCTAAGCCAGATAAAAAAGGCGCGGGCGGTATAAACGATGCCCGTACGGCTTTTTAATAACAGAAAAAAAATTAAGAGATTTGCCACGAAAAAATAATAAATAACAGGTAGCAGCCGGCGGCGTGGCAGACGCGCGGTTAGCCAACCAAAAACCGGGACGGCAATCAGCATAACCGCAAGCGTTCCGCTAAATAACCAGGGCAGGCTTTGAACGCCGCCTTGAATGCCCATTTCGTCCCGTATCGGACGGAGAATGTAGTAACTGCACAATAGACAGAAGAAATAAGCAAATGACCAAAACAGCGCCGGCGTTTCCTCCGCCTGCACGTGAGCGATTCTTTTGAGCATGCGTTAACCCATCCCTTAACCCGCGGCTGTTACAAAAGGCATAGTTTATTCCAGGCCCGGGCCGGCCGGTTAGTTCCCGATGAAACAGGACCAGCAGAGGCTTCGGAACGTGGGTTACTGAGGAGAACGGTAAATAGTGCGCACCGCAAGCATCCATTACGTCCCTTCTCCCTGCGGGCAGAGGTATCTACGCATCTCGAATAGATCGTCATTCCCGCGCAAGCGGGAATCCAGATACCCCGCGTCAATACTGGATTCCCGCTTGCCAGGCTGTGTAAAAACCCGAACTCAAATTTTTCGGTGGGAGTACGTGTGCAAGAAAATCCAAATATTGGTACTCTGGTGGGGCAATTGCACAATATTTCCACAGCATCTTGATATAGAGTGGGAAATTTTCCAGGTACGAAAGAAATTTTTAGAGTTTTTACACAGCCTGTTGCGCGGGAATGACCGTTGGGTGTTGCGGTGCGATTGGGCGTTTCCTACAGAATCATTGGATTGATGAATTGTGTAGATACCTATGCCCTGCGGGAGAAGGCCGGACCCGGCTTTCAAGCGCAGCGCAGAAAGTGCCGCCATTTTTGCTTGACGCATCCCTGCGCCAAGCCCCTACGGGGCTAACGCGAAAATCCGCTCCTGGCGGATTTTTCAATTACGCAAGTAATTGAAAAATGAAGAAAAACGAAAATCATGCTATGCATGGATGCATGAATGCCGTGCCCTACAGGGAAGTAGTAATGCCGCGGGAGGCGGGACGGAGGGCACGGCCGAGCGCAAGGATGCGCAAGAGCGGCCACTTTTCGTTTTTCGTCTCTGAAAAATGTCAGGGATGACTTTTTCAGAGGTTCCCTAAATACATTACCAACAGCCGCTTAATGGTGCCTTCGTTCCTGTGTTATCAATAGTCATTGTTGAACATGTGGTGTCACCCGCTTGCGCCCCAGTCGCTGCAGCTTTTGCGGTGGCGACAAAACTGGTAGTGAGATTGCCTGTAGTGCCCGCGGCGATGCTGAGGGTGTAATAACTTTGAGGTGAGAGAGTGGAAGTATAACCAAGCCCGGTCGGAGGATTGGGGGGTACCGGTGGCGAACTCAGGATGGTTCCCGTGTAATGCGGCGAATCGCTGTTTGAAAAGAATTTTTCCTCCCGGTTCGCGATCTCAGTCAAGGCGATTTTGGCGTCGCTGCGTCTTGTTTTAAGCATTTGGCTTTGATAAGTGGGATAGGCGATAAGTGTCAATATGCCGATAATGGCTACCACAATTAATAACTCCGTTAGAGTAAAACCTTTTTCGTTATAGATACTGGTTATCTTTGTTGTTAAAAAGTTCATCGCCTGTCCTCTTT
>DATGVQ010000044.1:0-18072 GCA_035300145.1 Acidiferrobacterales bacterium
GGGACGAGAAACCCTCAGGCTTCTCTCTCGTGCAAACAAATACACTCAGCTTTCAGCTCATGAGATCGGCCGACATTTACATGGCAAGATTTTGGAGCTAGGCGCCGGCACAGGAAACTTGACGCAGCATTTGGCTTTCTCAACCTGAGCACGCGTAGCCTGGGTTAGGCGCAAAGCGCCGCAACCCGGGGGAATTACTCATCCTCCCGCTCCACCGGCAAGCATGTCGCACTTGATACTCCCGAAGGTGGGGGTATCTTTGGGGGGTATCTAACGTAGCGGCCGCTTGTTCCGGTTATACAAGACCATCACTCAGGCCGAAATTTCGATAGTCGCCTTCGGCGCCATTAGGGGAGCTCTGATCAAGTTGATTGCGCTCAGGTTCCCCGCCGCGCTCGGGATGACAAATACGACTTAATCAGAGTTTCCTTCGTACATTAAAATAAGCTGGAATTAAATCAATATATGTTCGCCGGGGGAGCCCGCGGCGTGAACTTTTGCCGGTATCCTGCTAAACTAGAACAATTCTATTTTATTTAGCGGACTAAACCGGATTTGCGATGTCGGAAAATTATCTTCCCATTTTAATTTTTATTATCGTCGGCATCTTTTTTGGCGCGGCGCCGCTTGCACTGGGCCGGTTGTTGGCGCCGAATCGCCCCGATAGCGCAAAACTTTCTCCTTATGAATGCGGATTCGAGGCGTTCGAGGACTCGCGCATGAAATTTGATGTGCGTTATTACCTGGTGGCGATCCTGTTCATTATTTTCGATCTGGAAATCGCGTTTCTTTTTCCTTGGGCAGTGGTATTGCAGGAGATCGGCATGTTCGGGTTTGTCGCGATGATGCTGTTTCTGGGAATTCTGGTAATCGGCTTCATCTATGAGTGGAAGAAAGGAGCGTTAGAGTGGGAGTAGAAGGCGTACTGGAGAAAGGCTGGATTACCACCTCCGCCGACAAGCTGATCAATTGGACCCGCAGCGGCTCGCTGTGGCCGATGACGTTCGGCCTGGCGTGCTGCGCGGTGGAAATGATGCACGCCGGCGCGGCGCGCTACGATCTCGACCGCTTCGGCGTTATGTTTCGTCCCAGCCCGCGCCAGTCCGATGTGATGATTGTCGCCGGCACGTTAGTAAATAAAATGGCGCCGGCGTTACGTAAAGTGTATGACCAAATGGCCGAGCCGCGTTGGGTGATCTCCATGGGCTCCTGCGCCAACGGCGGCGGCTATTACCATTATTCCTACGCGGTGGTGCGCGGCTGTGACCGCATCGTGCCGGTGGATATCTACGTTCCCGGCTGTCCCCCCACCGCTGAAGCTCTGCTCTACGGAATTATTCAATTACAAAATAAAATTAAACGAACCAATACTATCGCCCGTTGATCTCCAGGATTTGTCATGACTGAACCGCTGCAGGCACTCGCCGCTCACGCCCAGGAAATATTCGGCGAGGCTATCACTAGTGTTAAGGAGGCGAACCGCGAATTAACCCTGGAGCTGCGGCGCGCGGATTTATCGCAGGTCAGCCGCCGCCTGCGGGACGATCCGCAATTCGCGTTTGAACAACTCATCGATCTCTGCGGCGTCGATTACCTGGAATACCGTGAAGGCGCCTGGAAAGGCCCGCGTTTTGCCGTGGTCTACCATCTTCTATCGATCAGCCGCAATCAACGCCTGCGGCTGCGCGTTTTTCTGGATAATGAAATGCCGATCGTGGACTCGGCGGTGGATATTTGGGCCTCCGCCAATTGGTATGAGCGCGAGGCGTTCGACTTATTCGGCATCATCTTCGAGGGCCATCCGGATCTGCGCCGCATCCTGACCGATTACGGGTTTATCGGCCATCCATTCCGTAAGGATTTTCCGCTGATCGGCAACGTCGAGATGCGCTACGATCCGGAAAAACAGCGGGTGGTATATCAACCTGTCACCATTGAGCCGCGCGTGCTGGTGCCGCGCGTGATAAGAGAGGAGGGCTACGGTGGCAGAGATTCGTAACTACACCATGAATTTCGGCCCACAGCATCCGGCGGCGCACGGCGTGTTGCGGCTGGTGCTGGAGCTGCACGGGGAAGTCATCGAGCGCGCCGATCCGCATATCGGGCTACTGCATCGCGCCACCGAAAAGCTGGCGGAGAGCAAGCCCTACAACCAATCCATCCCGTATATGGACCGGCTCGACTATGTTTCGATGATGTGCAATGAGCACGGCTATGTGCTGGCGATGGAAAAATTGCTCGGCATGGAGGTGCCGGTCCGCGCGCAATATATCCGCGTCATGTTCGACGAAATCACCCGTATTCTGAATCATCTGCTCTGGCTCGGCGCGCATGCGCTCGATATCGGCGCCATGACCGTGTTTCTTTATGCGTTCCGGGAACGCGAAGATCTGATGGATGTGTATGAGGCGGCATCCGGCACGCGCATGCATGCCGCGTATTATCGCCCGGGGGGCGTATACCGCGATCTGCCGGACAGTATGCCGAAGTACCAGGCTTCCAAATGGCATAGCGAAAAAGAGGTCGCGCGGCTTAATGCCAATCGCCAGGGCTCGCTGCTGGATTTTATCTGGGACTTTACCGGGCGGTTCCCCGGTTATGTCGATGAATACGAAACCCTGCTGACCGACAATCGCATTTGGAAACAGCGTACGGTCGGCATCGGCGTCGTGTCGCCGCAGCGGGCTTTGCAGTTGGGATTTACCGGCCCGATGCTGCGCGGTTCCGGCGTCGAATGGGATTTGCGCAAGAAGCAGCCGTACGAAGTCTACGATCGCCTCGATTTTGATATCCCGGTGGGCGTGAACGGCGATTGCTACGACCGTTATCTGGTGCGCATCGAAGAGATGCGGCAGTCGAACAAGATTGTCCGGCAATGTATCGAGTGGTTGCGCAAGAATCCGGGGCCGGTCATTGCCGATGATCACAAGATCGTGCCGCCGACGCGCACGGTCATGAAACAGGACATGGAAGCCTTGATCCATCATTTCAAGCTATTTACCGAGGGGTTTTGTATCCCGGAGGGCGAGGCGTATGCGGCGGTGGAACATCCTAAAGGTGAGTTCGGCGTGTATTTGATTTCCGATGGCGCCAACAAACCCTATCGGCTGAAGATCCGCGCCGCTGGCTTTCCGCATCTGGCGGCCTTGGATGAGATGGTGCGCGGGCATATGATCGCCGATGTCGTGGCGATTATCGGCACTCAGGATATTGTGTTTGGCGAGATAGACCGTTAATGAAATTATGTATGTTGTCTAAAGAATCGCTGGCAAAAATTGAACGTGAAATTACCAAGTATCCTCCCCAGCACAAACGATCGGCGGTGTTGGCGGCGCTGCATATTGCCCAAGATGAACATGGCTGGTTGAGCGTGCCGCTGATGGATTATGTCGCGGAGGTGCTCGGCCTGCGGCCGATTCAGGTATACGAGGTCGGGACGTTTTATTCCATGTTTGAGTTAAAGCCGATAGGCAAGCACAAGATTTCGGTGTGCACCAATATTTCCTGTATGCTGCGGGGCGCGGATGAAGTTGTCAGCCATCTGGAGAAGAAACTCGGCGTCCGCCTGGGTGAAACCACGCCCGATAAGCGCTTTACCTTGAAAGAAGTGGAGTGTTTGTGCGCCTGCGGCGGCGCGCCGATGTTCCAAATCGACAAGAAGTATTACGAAAATTTAACGCCGCAAAAAATTGATGAAATTCTAGCCGGTCTAGAGTGAGCGATGGCTAACGAAGTTTGTTTTAAGAACCTGCATCTTGCTGAACCCTGGACGCTTGCGACCTATGAAAGCACCGGCGGCTACCAGGCGTGGAAAAAAATAGTCAGGGAAAAAACCCCGCAGGAAGAGATTATCGCCGAGATCAAAAAGTCGGGGCTGCGCGGGCGCGGCGGCGCCGGGTTTCCGACCGGCCTTAAATGGAATTTCATCCCGCGCAGCGCGCCGGGGCAAAGGTATCTGGTATGCAATTCCGACGAGGGCGAGCCGGGCACATTCAAAGACCGCGATATTCTACGCTTCAACCCGCATGCCTTGATCGAAGGCATGGCGATCGCCGGTTACACCATCGGCGCCACGGTCGGTTATAACTATATACGCGGCGAATTCTGGGAGCCTTATGAACGTTTCGAGGCGGCGCTGGCGGAGGCGCGCGCGGAGGGCTTAATCGGCAAAAATATCCTCGGCTCCGCTATTGATTTTGAGCTATATAGCCATTTGGGCGCCGGCGCTTACATCTGTGGCGAGGAAACCGCGCTGCTGGAATCGCTGGAGGGGAAAAAAGGCTTTCCGCGCTTTAAGCCGCCATTCCCGGCAAGTTTTGGTTTATATGGGTGCCCGACCACGATTAATAATACCGAGACGCTGGCGTCGGTGCCGTCGATATTACTGAACGGCGGCGAATGGTTCTTAAATATCGGTAAACCGAATAACGGCGGCCCGAAGATTTTTTCCGTCTCCGGCCATGTCAACAAACCCGGCAATTACGAAGTCCCGTTGGGGACGCCGTTTCGAGAGCTCCTTAAAATGGCCGGGGGTGTGCCCGGCGGCCGCAAGCTCAAGGCGGTAATCCCCGGCGGCTCATCGGTGCCGGTGGTGCGCGGCGAAGTCATGATGGAAGTCAATATGGATTACGACTCCATTGCCAAGGCCGGCTCCCTGCTGGGCGCCGGGTCGGTGATTGTGATGGATGAAACCACCTGCATGGTGCGCGCGCTGGCGCGGATTGCGCATTTTTATTATGAAGAATCCTGCGGACAATGCACTCCCTGCCGCGAGGGCACCGGCTGGCTGGCGCGCGTGCTGCATCGCATCGAGCATGCGCAAGGCAGGCCGGAAGACCTGGATTTATTGACCGATGTAGCGGGCAAAATCGAGGGCCGCACGATTTGTGCGTTAGGCGATGCCGCGGCCATGCCGGTGATCAGTTTTATCAAGAACTTTCGCGATGAGTTTGAGTACCATATCCGCCACAACAACTGTATGGTTGCGGCGGCCTGACTACCGAAGAACCGAACGAACGCATGCTGAATATTGAAATAGACGGTAAAAAGATCGCGGTCAAACAAGGTTCGATGTTGATCGAGGCCGCGGATGCCGCCGGCATTTACATTCCGCGCTTCTGTTACCACAAAAAATTACCGGTGGCGGCGAACTGCCGCATGTGTTTGGTCGACGTGGAAAAATTCGCCAAACCGGCGCCGGCGTGCGCCACGCCCGTCAGCGAAGGCATGCGCGTATCCACTAATTCCGAGAAAACGTTGGACGCCCAGCGCGGGGTGATGGAATTTCTGCTGATCAATCACCCGTTGGATTGTCCGATTTGCGACCAGGGCGGCGAATGCGACTTGCAGGACTTGGCGGTGGGTTACGGTAAAGATGCTTCCCGCTATCGCGAGGACAAGCGTGTTATTAAAGATAAAGATCTCGGTCCCCTCATCGCCACCGACATGACGCGCTGCATCCAATGCACGCGCTGTGTGCGTTTCGGCACAAAGATCGCGGGCGTGATGGAATTAGGCGCCACCGGCCGCGGCGAGCATTTGGAGATCGGCACTTATGTCGAACAAACTGTCGATTCGGAGTTATCCGGCAACATGATCGACCTATGCCCGGTCGGCGCGCTGACCTCGAAGCCATTTCGCTATACCGCGCGCAATTGGGAATTAACCAATGTTCCCTCGGTGAGCCCGCATGATTGCGTGGGTTCCAATCTGACTGTGCAGACGCTGTTGAGCAAAGTCAAACGCGTATTGCCGCGCGAGAATGAGGACATCAACGAGGTGTGGCTTTCCGACCGCGACCGGTTTAGCTACGAGGCGTTGAATAGCCCGCAGCGCTTACGCACGCCGCTGATCCGGGTCGACGGCCATTGGCAGGAAACCGATTGGACCACGGCATTGCAGTTCACGGTGGCCGGGCTGCAAAAAGTTTTGCAGGCACACGGCGCGCAACAAATCGGCGCCTTGGCCGCGCCCGGCTCGACCGTAGAAGAGGTTTATCTGCTGCAAAAGCTTGTGCGCGCGCTGGGCTCCGATAATATCGATCATCGCCTGCGCCAGCGCGATTTTAGCGCCGATGCGCGCATGCCGCTATTCCCCTGGTTAGGCCGATCGATCCCCGAACTGGAAGGGCTCGATGCGGTGCTGCTGGTTGGATCGCATGTGCGCAAGGATCAGCCTCTCATCAGCCACCGCCTGCGCAAGGCGTTTCGAAACGGCGCGAAACTCATGGCGGTCAATCCCATGGACTACGAGTTTATTTTCCCGCTTAGCAACAAGGTCATTGCAACCCCCAATGGCATGCTGGAGTCTCTAATCAAGATCATCAAGGCGTTGGCGCAAAAAACCGGGCAGATGCCGCCGGAGATCGCGGCTTGGACCGGGATTGAACCGGGACCGCAGGAACAGGCGATCGCGGAAGTTTTACGGGAAAGTAAGAACGCCGCGGTACTATTAGGGAATTTTGCCGCAAGCCATATTCATTATGCGGATTTATATGCGGCGGCGCAATTGATTGCGCAGTTGAGCGGCGCCACGCTCGGTCATTTATCCGAGGCAAACAGCGCCGGCGCGTGGCTGGCGGGCGGCGTGCCCCATCGCGGCCCGGCGAATGCGGCGCGCAGCCAGGCCGGCGGTAATGCTTATAGTATGTTGGAGACTCCGTTAAAGGGTTATATTTTGCTGGGCGTAGAGCCGGAGCTGGATTGCTGGGATGGACGTTTAGCGCGGCTGGCGCTGGATGCGGCGGAATTTGTCGTGATGTTGTCGCCGTTTAACACCGCGGCTTCGGATTATGCCGATGTGCAACTGCCGCTCGCGCCGTTTACCGAAACCGACGGGACCTTCGTCAACTGCGAGGGCCGCTGGCAAAGTTTCCGCGCGGCGGTAAAGCCTCTGGGCGAAACGCGCCCCGGCTGGAAAATCCTGCGCGTGCTCGGAAATCTATTGAATCTGCCGGGATTTGAATTTGTCTCCGCCGAGGAGGTGCGCAACGAAATCAAGCAGGATAAGCTCACGCCTTCGGCAAAACTGACGGCCTTATCCCTATCCGCCCCGGAACGGGATGAAGTAGAGCTTGTACGCATCAGCGAGGTGCCTATATACGCCGTGGATAGCATCGTGCGGCGGGCGCCGGCTTTGCTCAAGACGCGCGATAATCCCAAACCGGCGGCGCATCTGAATCCGGCGCAAGCAAACAAACTCGGTTTCAGCGACGGGGCCAAGGTTCGCGTGCAGATCGGTAACGGCCAGGCATTATTGAACCTTGTGGTCGATAAGCGCGTGCCGGATGGCTGTGTATGGATTCCGGCCGGTTTCTCCGAAGTCGCCGGGCTAAGCATGGTTGGCCCGGTCGAGCTAACGAAGGCCTAGCTCAGATGGCGTGGCTGCAAGTGACGCTGCTCAATCTCGGCAAGATACTTATTATCGTGCTGCCGCTTATGTTAGCGGTGGCCTATCTCACTTTTATCGAGCGCAAGGTGATCGGCTACATACAAGTGCGCATCGGGCCGAACCGTGTGGGGCCGCGCGGCTGGCTGCAGCCGATCGCCGATGGCCTCAAGTTGCTGTTGAAGGAAATTATTATTCCAACCAACGCCAACAAGTTCTTGTTCGTGCTCGCGCCGATCTTGGCGATCGCCCCGGCGCTGGCGGCGTGGGCGGTGATTCCGTTTACCAACACCCTGATGCTGGCCAACATCGATGCCGGTCTTTTATATATCCTGGCGCTGACCTCGATGGGCGTCTACGGCATCGTCGTGGCCGGTTGGGCATCCAACTCAAAATACGCCTTCTTGGGATCGCTGCGGTCGGCGGCCCAGATCGTCGCCTATGAGATCGCCATGGGCTTCGCGCTGGTGGGCGTGCTGATGGCGGCGGGAAGCTTGAATTTGCGCGAAATCGTGCTGCACCAGCAGGGCGGTTTTTGGCAGTGGTATTTTCTGCCGCTGTTCCCTCTGTTTCTGGTCTATTTTATTTCCGGCGTGGCCGAGACCAACCGCGCGCCGTTTGATGTGGCGGAAGGCGAGTCGGAGATCGTTGCCGGTTTTCACGTTGAATACTCAGGCATCAGCTTCGGCGTTTTCTTTTTAGCCGAGTACGCCAACATGATTTTGATCTCGGCGCTGACGACCACCCTGTTTCTCGGCGGCTGGTTGCCGCCGTTTGATTCCGCGCCGTTTACCTGGATTCCGCCGCTGGCCTGGTTCCTGCTCAAGGTCAGCGCGATGCTTTTCCTGTTTCTCTGGTTTCGCGCCACCTTCCCGCGCTACCGTTATGATCAAATTATGCGGCTGGGATGGAAGGTGTTGATCCCGGTCACCCTGGTCTGGATCGCGGTTATCGGCGGAGCGACGTTTTTCACCCCGTGGGGTTATCTGTTTCATTAGGTTGAGATGAGGAATATTTATGAATGCGATTAAACGCTATCTCAACAGTTTCTTATTAATCGAATTGGTTAAAGGCCTGTTCCTGACCGGGCGGCACCTGTTTGCGCGCAAGATAACGGTGCAATATCCGGATGAGCGCACGCCGCTATCGCCGCGTTTCCGCGGGCTGCACGCGTTGCGCCGCTATCCAAACGGCGAAGAGCGCTGCATCGCCTGTAAATTGTGCGAGGCGGTGTGCCCGGCGGTGGCGATCACCATTGAATCGACCGAGCGCCCCGACGGTTCGCGCCGCACCACGCGTTATGAAATCGATTTGACCAAGTGTATTTTCTGCGGCTTCTGTGAGGAATCCTGCCCGGTCGATGCCATCGTCGAGACGCACGTCCTGGATTACCATGGCGAGAAACGCGGCGATCTGGTCTATACAAAAGAAATGCTGCTCGCGGTGGGCGACAAATATGAAAAGGAAATCGCCGCCGCCCGCGCCGCCGATGCGCGCTATCGCTGATTAAGTGTGCCTAACAAAATGAAAATAGGGTGCTTGGCGTCCCTCACCCCAACCCTTCTCCCGGAGGGCATAGGTATCTACACATCTCGAATAGATCGTCATTCCCGCCCCCGATCGAGTCGAGGGCAGGAATGACAGTAGGGTGTTGCGGTGCGATTGGGCGGTTCCTACAGAATCATTGGGTTGATGAATTGTGTAGATACCTATGCCCGGAGGGAGAGGGGCTTAAAACCCCTCTCCCTCACCCGGCCCTTCGGGCCACCCTCTCCCGGTGGGAGAGGGAAAGTCGGTGCGGCCTCCGGCCGCAGGTTCATGGGTAGGGGAAGGGGTGAGGGGGGTTGCTGTTCGCGGCAGCTTTCAGTCATTTTGTTAGGCGCTTTAAATAAATTTACGGTATAAAAACAGATGGCATTCCAACAGTTGGTGTTCTATTTTTTTGCCGCGATCCTGGTATTCGCCGGCGCGATGGTGATTACCATCCGCAATCCGGTTAAGGCCGCCTTGTTTCTGGTGCTGGCGTTTTTCAGCGCGGCGGGTTTGTGGATAATGCTGGACGCGGAATTCCTCGCGATCACGCTGGTGCTGGTTTATGTCGGCGCGGTGATGGTGTTGTTTTTGTTCGTGGTCATGATGCTCGATATCAATCTCGTGCGCCTGCGCGAGGGCTTCGGCGAGTATCTTCCGATCGGCGGCCTGGTGGCGGCGCTGATGGTGATCGAGATGGCGATTATCCTGGGGCCGCAGCGCTTCGGCTTGGATAAGGTGCCGGCGCCGCTCCCGCATGCCGCGGATTACAGCAACACCAGAGAGCTGGGCCGTTTATTGTACACGGTGTATGTTTATCCGTTCGAGATTGCGGCGCTGATTCTTTTAGTCGCGATCATCGCCGCGATCGCGCTGACCATGCGCAAGCGGCCGCGGACCAAATATCAAAATCCGGGGCAGCAAATCCAGGTGCAGCGGGAGCAGCGTGTGCGCCTGGTGAAAATGCAGACGGAGAAAAAAAGTTGAGACGCATGCCGTCCAAGTTGAATATTGACAAGGGGAGGAGATGGTTTCTTTATCCAATTACCTGATTCTTGGGGCGATCTTATTCGCCCTAAGCGTGGTCGGGATTTTCCTTAATCGTAAAAATGTAGTGATCCTGCTCATGGCCATCGAGTTGATGCTGTTGGCCGTGAACATGAATTTCATCGCCTTTTCCCATTATCTGGGCGACATCGCCGGACAGGTTTTTGTGTTTTTCATACTTACCGTCGCCGCCGCCGAGTCGGCGATCGGGCTCGCGATCCTGATCGTCCTGTTCCGCAACCACAACACCATTAATGTGGAAGATCTGGATAACTTAAAAGGCTAGCCATGTTTCAGAACGCTGACATGCCCTACATTTACTTGGCGATCCCCTTGGCTTGTCTCGCGGGCTCGGTAATCACCGGCCTGCTCGGTTGGAAGATTGGCCGGATCGCGTCGCATAGCATCGCTATTTTCGGCGTCGCCGTCTCTTTCGCGCTATCCGCCTTGGTCGTATTGCCGGACGTGATGGCCGGCCATCACTTTAACGGGCCGGTTTACATCTGGGGGGTGAGCGGCGGTATCCCGCTGGAGATCGGCTTCCTCATTGACCCGCTCAATGCCTTGATGATGGCAGTGGTGACGTTCGTCTCCCTGACGGTACACATTTATACCATCGGCTATATGCATGACGATCCCGGCTACCAGCGTTTTTTCAGTTACATTTCGCTGTTTACCTTCGCCATGCTGATGCTGGTGATGGCGAACAACTTCCTGCAATTATTTTTCGGCTGGGAGGCGGTGGGACTTATGTCGTATCTGCTTATCGGCTTTTGGTTCACGCGCGAATCCGCGATTTACGCCGGCCTTAAAGCGTTTCTCGTCAACCGTGTCGGCGACTTTGGTTTTCTCCTCGGCATCGCCGCGATTTACGCCCATTTCGGCACCCTGGATTACGGTGCCGTGTTCAATATGGCGCCGCAGTTCGCCGCCAGCACCGTGCGAATCATGCCCGGCGTCGATTGGAGTTTGATGTCTCTGATTTGCATCTTGTTATTTGTCGGCGCGATGGGTAAATCGGCGCAGGTGCCGTTGCATGTATGGCTGCCGGATTCCATGGAAGGCCCGACGCCGATCTCGGCCTTGATTCATGCCGCCACCATGGTGACCGCCGGTATTTTCATGGTTGCGCGCATGTCGCCGTTGTATGAATTATCCGAAACCGCGCTCAGCGTGGTGTTGCTGATCGGCGCCATTACCGCCTTGTCGATGGCGTTTCTTGGCATCGTGCAAAACGACATCAAGCGGGTGGTGGCCTATTCAACCCTGTCGCAGCTCGGTTACATGACCGTCGGCCTGGGCGCTTCGGCCTATAGCGCGAGTATTTTCCATCTCATGACGCACGCCTTTTTTAAGGCCTTGCTGTTTTTGGCCGCGGGCTCGGTGATCGTCGCCCTGCACCATGAGCAGGATCTGCGCAAGATGGGCGGCTTACGAAAGTACATGCCGCTTACCTTTCTCACCGCCTGGATCGGATCGCTGGCGTTGGCGGGCATCCCGCCGTTCGCCGGCTTTTTCTCCAAGGATGCCATCATTGAAGCGGTGCATTATTCGCATATACCCGGCGCCGGCATCGCTTACTTCGCGCTGGTGACCGGCGTTTTTGTCACCGCCTTTTATTCTTTTCGCCTGTTGTTCCTCGCGTTTTATGGCAAACCGCGCATGGATGAGCCTACCCGGCAGCATTTGCATGAATCGCCGTGGGTGATTACCGTGCCGTTGATCGCGTTGGCGATCCCTTCGATACTCGCCGGCCTGTTCTATATCGAGCCGCTGTTGTTCAGAGGATTTTTTGCCGAATCGATTAAAGTTCTGCCGCCGCACAACGTGCTCGCGCATATGCGCGGGCATTATGCCGGGATCGGGTCTTTTATCGGCCATGGTCTTTTATCGCTTCCGTTTTTACTGGCGCTGGCCGGGATCGGATGCGCCTGGATCTGTTATATCCGCGCTCCGTATTTGCCGGATTTGATACGGCAGAAATGGCGGTGGGTTTACACGGTGTTGATACATAAGTACGGCTTCGACGAATTCAATGATTTCGTATTCGCCGGTGGCGCCAGGAAAGCCGGGCATTTGTTATGGACCGTAGTCGATGTCGGATTGATCGACGGTCTCGCGGTAAATGGCACCGCACGGCTGATCGGCTGGTTTTCTTCGGTCGTGCGCCAGGTCCAATCCGGCTATATTTATCACTACGCCTTCGCCATCATCCTCGGCGTGTTTCTGTTGATGACGTTCTTCCTGCACCGCTAAGGCAAATGATGGCGCTTACTTCCATACTCAGCGTGGCGATTTGGCTGCCGATCTTGGGCGGCATTGCGGTATTGGCCACCGGCGGTGATGCGCGCGCCGGGCTCGCCAGGCGCATAAGCCTTACGATTGCGCTCGTTGCTTTTTTAATCACAATAATACTCTATGCTGCGTTTGATCCGGGTAGCGCGGCCATGCAATTTGTCGAATTGCGCGCGTGGATCCCGGCGTTCCATATTAATTACCATGTCGGCATCGATGGGATTTCTCTCCTCTTTATCCTGCTAACCAGTTTTATCACCGTCATTGTCGTGATCGCCGGTTGGCAGGTGATTCAGACCCGGGTGGCGCAATATTTCGGCGCCTTTCTTATTATGGAAGGTCTGATGATCGGCGTATTCGCCGCCTTGGATGTGATCCTGTTTTATGTGTTTTGGGAAGCGATGCTGGTGCCGATGTTTCTCATCATCGGTATCTGGGGCGGGCCTAACCGGGTCTATGCCACGATTAAGTTCTTTCTTTACACCTTGCTCGGTTCGCTGCTGATGCTGGTGGCGTTCCTCTATCTCTATTATCAGGCCGATAACAGCTTTGACCTGCACACGCTTTATGCGTTAAAGCTGGGACTCACCGCGCAGATCTTGCTGTTTTTTGCATTTTTCTTCGCCTTCGCCGTCAAGGTGCCGATGTGGCCGGTGCATACCTGGCTGCCGGATGCGCATGTGGAAGCGCCGACCGGCGGCTCGGTAGTGCTGGCCGCGGTCATGCTGAAGATGGGCGCCTATGGCTTCATACGCTTCAGCCTGCCGATTCTGCCCGACGCCAGCCACGCCCTGGCCGGGTTTATGATTTTCTTGTCGCTCATCGCGGTGGTGTATATCGGGTTAGTGGCGTTGGTGCAGGAAGACCTGAAGAAGCTGATCGCTTACTCTTCGATCGCGCACATGGGTTTTGTCACCCTGGGATTTTTCCTATTTAATACCCAGGCGGTCGAGGGCGGCCTGGTGCAAATGGTTTCGCATGGTTTTGTTTCCGCCGCGCTGTTCCTGTGCGTCGGCGTATTATACGACCGGCTGCATTCGCGCTTGATTAAAGACTATGGCGGTGTCGCCAACCGCATGCCGGTATTTGCCGCGTTCATGATGTTATTCGCGATGGCCAATGCCGGCCTGCCCGGGACCTCCGGGTTCGTCGGTGAATTCCTGGTTATCCTAGGGGCGTTTCAGGTGAATATATGGTATGCGTTTTTGGCCGCCACCACGCTGGTATTCGGCGCGGCCTATACGCTCTGGATGTACAAGCGCGTTATCTTCGGCGAAGTCGCCAATCCCGGCGTAGCGGCGTTGAATGATGTCAATCCGCGCGAGATGGTATTTTTAAGCCTGGTCGCATTTGCCGTGTTAGCGATGGGATTGTGGCCTTATCCGTTCTTGAATGTCGTGCATGCCTCGGTAGATAGCTTGTTGCAACATGTCGCCGTATCGAAGTGCGGCGAGTTCGCGTCCTGCATTGGGAGATAAAATGAATTTCGTTGCGCCCAATATCGCCCCTGCCATACCGGAGATCTTCGTATTCTCCATGGCGTGCTTGATACTGATCGTCGACTTATATATTCCCGACCGCAGGCAGGTGGTGAGTTATGTGCTGGCGCAGGTGACGCTGGTCGGCGCCATCTTGCTGACGCTGTGGCGGCATGAACCGGCGGCGGCACTCAGTTTCAATAACATGTTTATTGCCGACGGCCTCGCGGATCTGCTTAAGATCGCCGTCTATTTGATCACGCTGGTGGTATTTGTCTATTCCCGCGACTACATCCGCGACCGCGGCATGTATCGCGGGGAATACTTCGTGCTCGGCTTGTTCGGCGTCGTCGGCATGATGGTCATGGCCTCCGCCAGCCACTTCCTGACGCTGTACCTGGGCCTGGAGTTATTGTCGTTAAGCCTCTACGCCATGGTTGCGTTTCAGCGCGACTCGTCCCATGCCACCGAAGCCGCGATGAAATATTTTGTGCTCGGCGCCCTGTCTTCCGGCCTGCTGCTCTACGGCATGTCGATGTTATACGGCGTTACCGGCAGTTTGGAAATGGCCAAAGTCGCGCAGGCTATCGGCGGCATGCGCGAGAATAATATCGTGCTCATTTTTGGCTTGGTATTCGTGATTGCGGGCATCGCCTTTAAGCTCGGCGCCGCGCCGTTTCACATGTGGATTCCCGATGTCTACCACGGCGCGCCGACCTCGGTCACGCTCTATATCGCCGCCGCGCCCAAACTTGCCGCGTTCGCGATGTTCATGCGCCTGTTAATCGGCGGCCTGCACGCGCTTTCGCCGGTGTGGCAGGAAATGCTGATCATAATGGCCATTCTTTCGATGGTCGTGGGCAACGTCATCGCCATTGCCCAGACCAACCTGAAACGGATGTTGGCCTACTCGACGATCTCGCACATGGGTTTCCTGCTGCTGGGAATTCTAAGCGCCACGCCCAATGGCTACAGCTCGGCGTTGTTCTACGCGCTGATCTACGCGCTCATGAACTTAGGCGCATTCGGGATGATTATTTTATTGTCGCGCGCCGGGTTCGAGGCGGAGCGGTTGGACGATATGAAAGGCCTCAACCAAAGAAACCCGTGGTACGCGTTGCTCATGCTGCTGCTCATGTTTTCGCTCGCCGGTATCCCCCCAACCGCCGGCTTTTACGCCAAGCTGGTCGTGATCCAAGCGCTGATTGACAGTCATCTGCTGTGGCTCGCGGTATTAGCGGTGCTGCTCGCGGTCATCGGCGCTTACTATTACTTGCGCGTCGTCAAGCTCATGTATTTCGATTCCCCGCAAGACCAGGCGCCTATCCAGGTAGGCGTGGATTTAAAACTGCTGATCAGCGCCAACGGCTTGGCCATGGTGTTAATGACGCCTTGGATAGGATCGCTGATGGCGCTGTGCCAGACGGCGATTAAAAATACCTTTTAAGTAATACAGCCATAGCGGCGAAGGCGGCTCTTGCCGGGCCGGGGCCTGAGGTGGTAACTCACTTAGAGACATCATGGGCGCAAAACAGCCAAGCCAGCCCATTCACCTTGATAGCTCGAAGGTTCGGCGCTTATTCCAGGAGGATAAACCCTGATATACTTACAATAGCCCCGCGCATTTATTAGGAGAAAGCCATGCCAAGCGCCAATCTGAAACAGACAGCTCACGAACTTATCGACAAGCTCCCTGAGAATGCCACGTGGGATGATGTGGTCTATGAGATGGTCACGCGGCGCGAGATCGAGAAGGGGCTTGCCGACAGCGAAGCAAACCGCACCACGCCTGTTGAGGACATTGCTAAAGAGTTCGGCCTTAAGGCATGAAGGTCCACTGGACCGATCGAGCCAAAACGCGCCTTAAGCTTATCCACGAATACATTGCACAAGATGCTCCTCTGGTCGCCACCCAGGTCGTCGAGCGCCTGATTCGCCGTTCCCAGCAAATCGGTAAGCTACCCCACACCGGACGCGCTGTCCCAGAATACCAACACGAGGACCTGCGCGAAGTGCTCGAACGCCCATACCGCATCATCTATCGCATCCGGCGGGATCGTATCGACGTTCTCACCGTTATGCATTATCGACAGCTCCTGCCAAGTGATCTGAAGGATTAACCGTTTAATACAGCCCGTAGGATGGGTGAAGCTCAGCGAGCGTAACCCATCATCTTTTTCCGAAGCGATTTCATGTCACCTAGCTCCACACGTACCGAATCCCTAGATAGAGTCAAAGCTACGCGGTAGGGTGGATTAAGCACAGCGAATCCACCGGGTTGGGGGCCACAGCCCGTAGGATGGGTGAAGCTCAGCGAGCGTAACCCATCATCTTTTTCCCAATCGATTTCACGTCGCCTAACTCCATACGTGCCGGCAACTCCGGTGCTAGGTTTTGCACAACCACATTGCCAGATAACTGCAACAGATATATTTGATTATGCGTTTATGCAAGACCTGACCCCATGAGCACTCGTTCCTGCGGAGTGACGTCAACATGACCTTTCCCATCATCAAAAATGGATTAAATCAGGGAGAGGTCATCTTCATATAGCCCATGGTTGCATTTTGCAACCATGGTGAGCTAAACTAGGGGAACGTGACGAGGAAATCCCTATGCCTACTTTGCATGTACGCAATGTCTCCGAAAAGCTCTATAAACGCATCCAGAAGCTGGCAGAAAAAGAGAACCGTTCAGTAACCGCCGAAGTTATCCAGCTTCTTAACCAAGGACTCCAAGTGCGAGAGGCGCGGCAGGGATCGGCTGCGATTATTGAACGCATAAGGCAGCGAGCGCACAAAGTTCAGTTGCCTCGTAGTTGGGTGGATTCGGCCGAACTCATTCGTGAGGACCGCAGCCGGTGACTCCGGCCCCTTTGCGGGCGGTGATCGACGCGAGTGTTGCTGTAAAGATATTTGTTCCCGAGGTGTTTTCAGCCGAGGCGCAGGAGATCTTTACACGCTTCGGGTCAGAAAATGACGCCGAGCTGATTGTGCCGGACTTCTTTTTCATTGAGTGCGCAAATGTATTCTGGAAGTGGGTACAGCGATCCGCTTACCCATCCAAGGGCGCCAAGGAACACCTACGCGATTTGACGAGCCTGGACCTCACGATCATTCCGGCGCAGGTACTCGCTGATGATGCGCTGGAGATCGCGCTGAAACACCAAATCACAGCCTACGATGCCTGCTATCTCGCCGCCGCGGCTCAGTTGCAGCTTCCGTTGCTTACCGCCGATGAGAAACTGGCAACTAAGGTCGCGAAGGGTTCTTACCAAGTCCAGTGGTTGGGAGACATGAAATCAATGCCGAAATAGATCAGTTAGGGGTTTGCTAACCACGCCTTCCGTCATGCGCGGTGACGTGAAAAGGATCACTACAACCCGCTGCCAGCAGGTCGCCGACGGTCAGGTCAAAAGCGGCGGCGAATTTTTCCAGGTTATCGAGACTGATGTTACGTCGGGTGCGTTCGACGCTACTGATGTAAGTGCGGTGTAGGCCGGAGAGCTGGGCCAGGACTTCCTGCGACCAGCCGCGGGCGGCGCGTAGAAGGCGTAGGCAGCGGGCGAGCAGTTGGCGGGTTCGATGGGGTTCAGAAGTCATGCGTGGTCAATTTTATTCTTGTCATTCCGAACCACTCTTTCTGCGGTGAGGAATCTTTATTTTTCAACGGCTTTAACAGATCCCTCGCTTCGCTTCCCGACTCGCACAAAGCCCGTAGCCCGTAGGATGGGTGAAGCTCAGCGAGCGTAACCCATCATCTTTTGCCCAATCGATTTCACGTCGCCTAGCTCCATACGTGCCGAATCCCTAGATAGAGTCAAAGCCGTGGGTAGCGGTGGAATTTGAAGTAGCGCTTGCGCGATGGGTTGCGCGGCGCGCTTCACCCATCCTACACAAGCTTGACGATCTCCCGGTATTTGAATCCCGCGATTGAGCAGCGATTTACCGATGCTGAGGCCATCATTTCATCCATTTTACGAATGCACCGCTGTAATTAGTTGCCTGCCGGTAACCGCGCAATAGCAGAGAATTTTTCAACTAAAGGACCAGTAGAAATCATTAGCCTAGGGCAGGCGATTCAAGTGTTACGCAAAGAGTTCATCTCGATGCTTATAAATTCCAGTCATTCAATTTTTTGAACATTCAAAATTTTGAATAACTAAAAAAATTTTTCTCTGACCTCTTGACGTATTATCGGCTGTAGGGATAACTTAAGCAGACTCATTTTTAGCAAAGCTAATGGGAGCGATTCCTAGGGAGGAATCGCGGGAATAACAGCAAGAACATGGGAAGGGGAGAGCTTATGTCAGCGTATAGCATTCCACGTCGTTTCG
>DATGVQ010000045.1:0-5118 GCA_035300145.1 Acidiferrobacterales bacterium
ATCCAGGCTTTTCCGCGGCTTTCTGGATTCCCGCCTGCGCGGGAATGACTTATTTAGAGGTTCCTTAGTTATTGATCCATGTATAAGTAATGTCCGATCTTTAACAATAATCAATGTAGGTTGGGTTAAGCCGCGGTAGCGGCGAACCCAACAAAATCATAGATTTGATGGGTCCGCTGCGCTTGACCCATCCTACGTGACTAGCGAGGCTCCGATCTAGTCGTATTTATCATTCCGAGCACGGAATCTGACGGCAATCCACTTGAATAGAGGAGACATTATGGGCACTGCAACGACGCTGAGTTTAATCAACTTTACGCCTGCGGAGGACAACGCCGGCGCTACCTATGGCCAGGACATGATCGGCATGTTGAACCTGGCGCAGGTCAAAGCGGGAGAGCTGATTCAGAACCTGCAGGCGATTGTCATGCGATTGCCCGTTGGCGATCCGAACATCGCGACGATCGATACCTTGATCGCCAATCTGAGCTGAGAATTCGCAATGGCGCTCACCAAGGAACAACGCGACGCCTTGCCGGCAAGCGATTTCGCTGTGCCGCGCAAGCGCGCGCTCCCGATGCACGACGAGACCCATGTCCGCATGGCGTGGAATATGGTAGATCGCGCCAAAGACTTGACGGAGGAAGAACGCAAACAGGCGCGGCACCGAATCTTGGAGCGCGCGCACAAGCTCCGGATCGATACGAAGGATTGGAATATCCAGGCAATGCGCCTGGAGGCCATGAGCCTCGAGGTGCCGGAGGTTAAAGACCATCCGAACCGGATGCCGTTCAAGGGTATTCTCACGCGCATCGATGAGACTAGCGATCTGCCGCTCAACGGCAGCCATGGCCGCCTTTGCATTATCACGCGCAAGGCCGCGGAGGCAGCGTTGCCGTCTCTGCTGGGCATGGCGGTGGATATGAAAGAAGGCCTGGACGGCCACGATCCGAAAAATAAGGTGGGCCTCATTACCGAGGCCACTATCGAAGGCAATGCAATTCATATCGCAGGATTTTTTTACGCGTCCGATTTTCCCCAAGAGGCAAAACGCATTCAAGCCGAGAAAGCGCGGCTGGGTTTCAGTCATGAGATCCAAGCGCGAATCGAGAATCTGGATGCACCGATATGGGTGATCGCGGCATGCACGTTCACCGGCGCCGCCGTCTTGTACAAAGACAAGGCCGCCTATCAAACAACCTCACTGGCCGCTAAGGCCGAGGAAACCGACATGAGCAAAGAAATACTTGAAAAACTGGAGGCGATGGCGAAGCAGCTTGACGCTACGAATAAGGAAATCGCCGATATGAAAGCCGAGCAAGCCAAGTTATCGGAGAAGGCGCTGAAAGCCGGCTCCGTGAGTCACTTGGTGAAGCCGCATGCGGATCGCATTCGAGCGGCGGCCGACGGATTGGAGAAGGACGGCTACGGTCTGCACGCCGAACGTGGGCATGTCACCATCCTGCGGCACATGGCTGATTCCATGGAGGCCGCGGCCAACATGGGGCAACTGCCGCACGTCTACCAAACCGGCGACTTCTATCGCGCCGCCGCGGAAGTGAAAGCGGATCCTGAAACCGCGATTGCGCTTGCTGAGACCGCGAAAAAGATCGGGGACTTGGCGGCTTCGGTCGCGAGCCTTACCACCATGGTCAAGGACCAGGAGAAAGCCAGGCTGGCCGCCGGCGCCGCGCCGGAGCGCAAGACCGTAAGCATCCCGGCCGCCACCAAGACCTTGCTGGCGAAAGCCGGCCTCAATGTCGATGACGGCGAGAAGTTGACCGTCGAGCAGCTCGACAAAGTGCTGGATGCCGGCAAACTGCCGAACACCAAGCGGATCGAGGTCAAGCATAATTTGCTGGCGGCCGGCCTGTTGGAAGCCACGCACTAACCCAATATCAGCGGCGCGCACAACGTGCCGCTTTATTCCCATTGACGTACAGGGATGTACTAATGCCGTCATTGCGGTCGCTCTCGACATCCTGTCTTCCGCGACACTTGTGCATCCATGCACATCGCGGGAGCGCGATTATGACGGCTAGGAGAAGCTCATGAACAACGCACAAGTTAGAATGATCGAGTTGGCGGGCGCCGCCGACTTCCTCGGCCCCGGCGCGATTGAAGTGCCGGAATTTGAGACCGAGATCGTCGATATCATTCGCCGTGAATCGGTCGCGCTGAATCGCCTGCCGAGCGAGCGCGCGAACGGCCACCCGCATCGCTACTTCGAGCAGACCGCCATCGCGTCCGCGGTTGCGGTCGATCCACGCAATCTCGCGTCCGCGGCCACGAGCCCGACCCGCGTGGAGCGTTCCGCGCCGGTCAAGGCGGCGATTTCGCAGACCAATATCGGCCTGTTCGACAAGGAGATCACCCAGCAACAAGGCAGGTTCGGCGCCGTGGTGGCGAAGGATATCGAGGATATCGTCAGCGCGGTCCAGGTGAAGCGCGCCTCGATGCTGTGGATAGGCACCGATACCTCGCTGACCACGCCGACCACTTTGGAGTGGATGGGCGGTTTCGCGCAGATCACGCTGCAGGCCACCATTGTCCCCGGCGCGTCGATCATCGACGGGATCAAGGCGCAGGTCGCGGCGATGGTCGCGAATCAAACGTTCAAGGCCAAGCCGACCGCGATTTACGTCAATCCGGTCCTGGCCGATTACATCGACCAGGAAGCCAAGGCGTATGCGATTGAGCTGGGAAAGATGGACATAGGCGCGGGTGTGGTGGTCGCCTCGCTCAATACCCAGGCCGGGACGTTGCCGTTGATCGGCGATGCCTTCATCCCGGCCGATACCACGGCGAAGTACGGCTTCGGCGCGCCGCCGGCCGGCAACAAGAACTACTACGCGGCGATCCTGACCGAGAAAATGGTGGAGATGCCCTATGTCTCAGGCGAAACGGACAATCCGCTGCCGCGCCTGTTCCAGCTCGGCCTCATCGGCAACCTGTCCGGCCAGTACGTCGGCGTGAAATTCGACGCGGTGGTCTTCAAGGGCGCGAGCTATGCCCATTGTGTGGTTGCGGTGCAGCGTCCGTAATCGCTGCAATCATGATTGAAGCCTCCCTATTGATAGTTGTCATTCCGAACCGCCGTTAGTCACGTAGGATGGGTCAAGCGGCCGCTCCTGCGCTTCCTTGCGCTCGCGACGCACAGGGAGGTGCAAGTGTCGCGGGAGGGCTGCTCAAGCGCGTCCATGCGCACGCAGCATTCGTCCTTCCCTGGACAGCACAGGACGCCGAGAGCGACCGGCATTCGTGCGTCCATGCACAGCATAGCGGACCCATCAAATCTATGATTTTGTTGGGTTCGCCGCTTACGCGGCTTAACCCAACCTACGTTAGTATTTGTAGGGTGGGTTAGCGGCGCAGCCGCGTAACCCACCATCGGCCGTGTCCGGAGGGTTACGCCCCGACAGGCTAACCCAATCTATATTGATCATTGTTAAAGATCGGACATGGATCAATAACTAAGGAACCCCTAAATAAGTCATTCCCGCGCAGGCGGGAATCCAGAAAACTGCGGAAAAGCCTGGATGCCCGCTTCCGCGGGCATGACGATGTGCGACTTAATCAGAGCTTCCCTAAGGAAGCACCGATCAAGTCGTAGTCACGTAGGATGGGTCAACCTACATTGATTATTGTTGAAGCGCTGATTCCGCGCTCGGAATGACAAATACGGCTTAATCAGAGTTTCCCTAAACTTCTTTTAGCTGCAACCAGTGCTTGTAGGGTGGGCTCCGCCCACCATTGGACGGTGACCGAAGCCGCGTACGGTGGGCGCAGCCCACCCTACAAATACTTGCTTCTAAACATGACCTCAACATCACCATCGCACCTCAGCCAAGTTGAGGTTCATAGGTAGGCCGGTGCATGAAAACGCTTCAGTCCCGTACTACTTTTTCCTGCTTGTGATGCGCGCGAGGCTAACCTTTTTTTATTTCGGTAGTCGTGGCGGAAGAAAGCTTGCGCCTGCGGTAAAGCGTGGTGCGGCTCACGTTGAGCTGCCGCGCGGCGGCGGAGATGTTGCCGTTGTGCCGGCGTATCGTTTCCTCGATGGCCTGCAACTCGATTTGTGCCAGGTTTTCCGCGGACGACGATGCGGTGAGCCCGCGCGAAGCGGTCGACGGCTCCAGCGACAGGCGGTGACGTGCTTTCCATGCCACCGTGGGCTGCGCCAGTTGCAAGTAGACCGGCATGCCGCTGTGCTGTAGATGCACCTCCATAACCGGCGGCGAGACCGCGCCGAGTTTATTCAGCACCTGCTCGAACGGCGCCGCGAACAGGTCATCGAAGCGGCCGCGGAAAGCGCCCGGCCGGATGCCGATCTGATTGCACGTTGCGGGCGTAGCCGCCAGGTAATCCCCGCCCGCCGAGAACGCCACCTGCACATCGAACGGGCTCCCCAGGTAATTCCGTTTCGGGTGAACGTTGAATACGAAGTCGCGACAAAACCGAAGCTGGAACATCTGCCGCTCGATAACGCGCACCGCCATCTCCACCAGCGCGATGGTGTGGCGCTGGTGGCAGCGGTAATCGCAGGTAATATCGAGCACCCCAACCGCATCGCCGTACGGATCGAGCACCGGTGTCGCGGAGCAGGCCAAGAAGTGGTTTGCCCGGATATAGTGTTGCGCGGCGTAGACCACCACCGGCTCGCGCTCGACGATGGCAGTACCGATGGCATTGGTGCCTTTCTGCTGTTCAGCCCAGGAGACGCCCGGTTTGAGGGCGACTTGCTCGGCCTTAGGGAGGAAGTCCGGATCGCCCATCGAATGCAAGATGAGGCCGTCGCCGGCGCAAAGGACGACGACACTGCCTGTGCCCATCAGTTGGTGATGGAGGTTCTCCATGACCGGGGCGGCGAGATTGATCAGGCTTCCGTACTGATTGGCCACCCGCCGCAGGTCCGCATCGGTGACCCGCCCGACTTCGTGAATGCGGTCGCTCGGCACATCGAACGCGGCGCTACGTCGCCACGAACGCTCGATGAAATCCGGGACCAAACCTTTTGCGACCTCTCCCTTGTCGAGAAACTGTCCATAAGCCCGGCGGATCGCCGCGACGTCAGTATTGAGCTGGTTGTGCTTCATCCCAACCTCCTCCCTTGTCCAG
>DATGVQ010000046.1:0-3880 GCA_035300145.1 Acidiferrobacterales bacterium
CGCGGCGCACATCGCAGTGGCCTCGAACGCGCGCCTTGGTCCGGCATGATGCTGCGTAAGGCACGGTAGCACCCACGCGTGGTACCGGGCCAGATCTGGGATCTCATCGTCACCCTGGACGATGCCGAGAGCAGAGCATTAAGTGCCGGCAAAATCCACATCGATTGGAATGCGGTGATTACCCGCAAGCACCGGTTCACCGATCCGGTAACCGTAAGCACTGAGCAAGGCTTGGCCAAGGCCGGGGTGCATTATATAAAAGCGCCACCGCGCTTTGTTGCCAACGATAGACTGGAGGTAAATGGGCGGACTTTGTCGTTTGACGGTGTAGTGGTCGCGACCGGCTCTATCCCGCGTCGCTTCGCTTTTTCCGGTGCTGAATATGTCTCTAGTTCTGATGATATTCTGGAGCTGCGCCACATCCCAAACACGTTGGCCATTATCGGTTCCGGCGTAGTCGCGCTCGAGTTCGGTCAGGTATTTGCCCGTCTAGGCGCCGGCGTGCATCTGTTGATGCATAGCCATCAGGTCTTGCACGGTTTGGAACAGGAGATCGTCGCAAAACTGGTAGAGCATTCGAAATCGCTCGGCATGGTGTTTCACGAAAGGGCCGAGATAGAGCGGGTTGAACCCGAAAAAAACGCCTATGTTATTAAACTGAAGTCCGGCGAAACACTAACGGCCGACTTTATTCTGAACGCTGCCGGCCGTCCCGCCAATATTGCCCACTTAAACTTGGAGGCAGCGGGTGTGGACTACTCGAGTGATGGGGTGGTAGTGAATGAACATCTGCGCAGCCCAAGAAACAGCAGGGTGTTCGCCGCCGGCGATGCACGCGGGGAAAAACAACTTTCACCGGTGGCAAGTTACGAAGGCGGCATTGTCGCGCAAAATTTCTTACACGGCGATAGCACAAAGGCGAATCTTAGCACTGTCCCCAGCGTGGTCTTCGCCATCCCGCCGGTAGCGACCGTGGGCATGACCGAGGAAAAAGCGCGTCAACAAGGATTATCTGTCGATGTGGTAATGCAAGATATGTCCAATTGGACCGTATTCAGTATCACCGGCGTTCAACCTGCCTATGGAAAAATTATCAGCGAAAAACAAACCGGACGTATTCTAGGCGCGCATCTCTATGGTCCTGGAGCCGATGAAAATATTCATATTTTTTCTTTAGCGATGCGCTTTGGTATCAGCAAAACCCAATTGGCGGAATTAGTCTATGCGTATCCCACCTACGCCAGCGCTTTAAGTTATTTAACTGCGTAGCACGCGTTAATTACTGTATAATTTTGTGTATCCGCCGCTTGTGCTTAAAATGAGACCCGCGTATGCGCACAGATTATGACCTGGTAATCATCGGCGGCGGTATGGTCGGCGCGAGCCTTGCATGCAGTTTGGGCGGCTCTGCTTTACGCGTCGCCGTGGTGGAGACATTCCCGTTCGATTCACTCACCCAACCCGGCTACGATGAGCGCACCGTTACCCTCGCCTACGGCTCCAAACGCATCTTCGAGGGCATGGACATCTGGAGAAATATCGAAGCACAAGGTGTCAGTCCGATTAAACGCATCCATATTTCCGACCGCGGACACCTGGGCATTACCCGTCTAGACGCCGCCAAACTTGGTGTTGAAGCCTTGGGCTATGTGGTCGAAACCCGCCGACTAGGGGCAGCGCTAAATCAAACGATGCGCGGCCACGCAAACATAGACTTGTTATGTCCGGCTTCATTGGAAAATGTCATGTTTCATGCTGATGCGGTCACCGCGACCATTAAACAAATCGGAAAGCATCTATCAAACGAGAAGGTCGGAACACATCTACCAAACGAGAAGGAGGAAAAGAAAATTGAATTACGCGCCCGCTTGCTGGTCGGCGCCGACGGCGCTCGCTCGCGCGTGCGGGAACTGACCGGTATCCGGGCCCAGCAAGTGGATTATCGGCAAACCGCTATCGTCACCACCCTGACCCCCGAATATCCGCACCAGCAGGTTGCTTACGAACGTTTTACGCCGTCCGGCCCACTGGCAGTATTGCCGATGAGCGGGAACCGCTGCGCGGCGGTATGGAGCGTACGCCGGCATGAGGTGGATGAATTGCTGGGCCTAAAGAATGAAGACTTCTGCCAACAACTACAGACGCAATTCGGTGAACGCCTGGGCAAGTTACAAAATCCCGGCAAGCGTCAAGCGTTTCCACTCAACCTTACTTATGTAAGAGCGCCTGTGCGCCCACGATTGGTATTGATCGGTAATGCCGCCCATGCTTTGCATCCGGTCGCAGCGCAAGGCCTGAATCTCGGTCTGCGTGATGCGGCGACATTGGCCCAGCTGGTAGCGTATGCAGCGCAAGCGCAAAACGATATCGGCCGTTTGGCGCTATTGCGGCAATACGCGGACTGGCGTAAGCGTGATCATGTCGCGATGACTGGTTTTACCAATGGACTGGTACGAATTTTTTCTAATACGTTCTTGCCTATGGTCATCACCCGCAATCTTGGTTTGCTGGCGCTGGATTTATTGCCGCCGGTCAAGCGCGTCTTGGTGCGCCGCACCATGGGACTGGCCGGCCGCCTGCCGCGGTTGGCGCGCGGTCTGCCATTATAAAGGCGCCACAATCATGCGAACCGATTACGACATCTTAATCGCCGGCGGAGGCATAGTCGGCACCACCCTGGCTTGTGCGCTGGCAACCCCAGGGTTAACAGTTGGATTGATCGATGACCACTCGCCATCGCCGCTGCCTATTATGGATACGGCCGACACGGATTATGACTTGCGTGTCAGCGCGATTACGCTTGCCTCCCGGAACATTTTCCAAAATCTCAATGCCTGGACAGGCATGCAGCGAACGCGCGTCAGTCCTATGCGTGAAATGCAGGTATGGGATGCCGGCGGCCGTGGCGCAATCCACTTCGATAGCGCCGAGATCGGTGAACCGTGCCTGGGATTCATTATCGAAAACCGGGTTATTTTGGCGGCACTCTTCGATTGCTTGCAGACGTTCACCGATATAGAGCACTTATACCCGGCTACGATAGAAAATATACAAGTAGATAAAACCGGTGCACAAACCCAACTAAAAGACGGGAGAAAATTGCGCGCCCGATTGCTGGTAGGCGCCGATGGCGCGCAATCACACGTGCGCGAGGAGGCCGGCATTCACACACATGGGTGGAGCTACGGGCAGAAAGCAATCGTCGCCACCGTGACAACCAGCCGGCCCCACAACGAAACCGCTTGGCAGAAATTCCTGCCCACAGGCCCGTTGGCGTTCCTGCCTCTTAATCATCAGCACCGCTGCTCTATCGTTTGGTCTACGGATGCGGGAAATGCCGAAATATTATTGCGTTGGGAAGATGCGGTGTTTATTAATGCCTTGCAAACCGCATTCGGCGACAGGCTTGGTGAAATAACAAGCGTGAGCGCGCGCGCGGGTTTTCCTTTGGCCCTGAGTCACGCTGAGTCTTACGTGCAGCCGCGCTTGGCGCTCGTCGGCGATGCCGCCCACAGTGTGCATCCGTTAGCCGGCCAGGGGGTCAACTTAGGCATTGCCGACGCTTGCTCGCTGGCGGAAATAATTCTAGATGCACATATGGACAAAAAGGATATCGGCGCCTATTCGATATTGCGGCGTTATGAACGCTGGCGCAAGGGCGATAACTTGACGATGTTGGCGATAACCGATGGGCTCAATCGCTTATTCGGTATCTCGGCCACGCCGGTAAAACGCTTGCGTAACATCGGTTTAAACGCCGTGAATAGCATGGCCCTGATTAAAAATCTGCTGATGCGTCATGCCACCGGCTTACAAGGTGATCTTCCCAATTTAAGCAGAAGACCGGCATTATAAAAAACGTCACCGTGGTTTCTGCCAC
>DATGVQ010000047.1:0-11446 GCA_035300145.1 Acidiferrobacterales bacterium
TAGAGAACGTCGGCCATCGCCGCGTCGTAGCCGCGACGCCTATCGCTCTTAAATTCGCGCAGCGCCTTCACCAGGTAGTCTTCGCGTTGGCCGGCAAGCCGCGGGGCGTTCTGTTCGCCGGCGTAATTCCAGTTGTGGCAGAAGTTGCACCGGTTCTGCTCGGCGAGCGCGCGCGCCCGTTCCATCCGGCCGGGATCCGGTGCGTCGCCGGCAGGCGGTGGCGGCGGCAGCTTGGCGATGGTTTCCGCGATTTTTTTCAAGTCGTCGTCACGGAGCCCTTGCGTCGCTTTGTTCATGACCTCGACGACACGCAGCTTTTCCCTGAACATGAAGAGCTGGATGGTCACGTAGAACGCCGGTTGACCGCCGAGCGAGGGTACTTCGGCCGCCGCCGATTGCCCCTTCTCACCGTGGCAGGCGAAGCACGCAGCGAGCCGCGGCTCGAATGCATCGGCAGCCATTGCCAACGCGGGCAGCAACGCAAGTAGCACCGCGGCGATGTTACGCACGCGCGTCCGCGTTCGGCGGCTCAGCGCCCGGCGGCCTTGTCGCCAACGTAGGTCACGCGGTAGACGGCGCCGCCGTAATCATCGGAGACGAGCAGCGAGCCGTCCTTCATGACCTGCACGTCGACCGGCCGACCGGAATATTGGTTGTCCTTAAGGAAGCCGGTGAGAAACGGCTCCCACCCTTTCACGCTGCCGTCCGGTTTCAGCAGGGCGACGACGACGTCCCCGCCGATTTTCTTCGTCTTGTTCCAGGAACCGTGCCGCGCGATGAAAATAGCATTCTTGTATTTAGCCGGGAACATACGGCCCGTGTAGAAGCGCATGCCGAGCGCGGCCGCGTGCGGGCCGAGAAGCGCCACCGGCTTCTCGAACTCCTCGCAGGAACGCCCCCAGCCCAGTTCGCGATCCGTAAACGTACCCTGATGACAATACGGGAAACCGAAATGCTGGCCGGTCTTGGTCACGCGGTTCAACTCGTCCTCGGGCAGATCCTCCGACAGCCAGTCGCGCCCGTTGTCGGTGAAATAGAACTCCTGCGTCACCGGGTGCCAGTCGAAGCCGACCGAATTGCGCACGCCGCGCGCCACCACTTCCGCGCCGCTACCGTCGAGATTGATGCGTCGTATCTGTCCGTTGGTCTCGGGCGGCTCGCAGATATTGCACGGCGCGCCGACGTTGACGTAGAGCTTCCTGTCCGGCCCCAACCCCATGAACTTCCAGCCGTGCGATTGGTGATTGAGAAAATCGCTGTAGATCACAACCGGCTTGGGCGGGTTGTCGAGGTTGTCTTCGATGTTCTCGAGCTTCGAAATGCGCGTGCCTTCGGCGATGTAGAGCGTGCCCGCGTGGAACGCAAGACCGTTCGGCCGGTCCAGCCCCGAGACGATGACCTTGGCCTCGCGTTTCCCGCCGTGGTCCGTGACGGCATACACCTTATCGAGGATGCGGTTGCTGACGAACAGGGTACCCTTGTCGCCGAGACGCAACGAGCGCGCATTGGCGATGCCGCTCGCATAGACCTCGACCTTGAAGCCCGGGGGCAACTTGAGCTGCGCGATGGGCAGTTTGTCCACAGAGGGCGGAATGGGCGGCGGCGCGACATTGCGCAGCTTCGACGCCACCTCGGCGTTGGGGATGTCGGGGCGTCCCGGCACCGTGGTCGGCTGCACCTGCATGCTGGGCGCCGGCTTCGACACGTCGGCGGCGGCCGGCGGAGTGGCTGGAGTGTCTTGCGGCTGCTGCGCCCACACGGGCGGTGCGATGGGCAAGACGGCAACAATTGTAGCAAACAAGACTCGGGGAAGACTCGATGAGCGCGCGATCATGGACTCTCTCCTGCATTGGACGGTTGAGGAAGTGAACGGCTATTTTGCCACGCTACAGCTTGCCGCTGGAAGGTGTCGATCTAAGAAAATAAGCGCCGCCGCTTTAGATTTAAGCGTACTTCGCCTCCGTCTTTCCATGAACCTGCGGCCGGAGGCCGCACCGACTTCCCTCTCCCACTGGGCATAGGTATCTACACAATTCATCAACCCAATGATTCTGTAGGAACCGCCCAATCGCACCGCAACACCCAACTGTCATTCCCGCCCCCGATCGAGTCGAGGGCAGGCTCCAGCGGGAATCCAGTATTGACGCGGGGTATCTGGATTCCCGCTTACGCGGGAATGACGATCTATTCGAGATGTGTAGATACCTATGCCCTCCGGGAGAGACCGCCTGGCCGCGTTTCTGCCACGAATTGTGCCTATGAACCGGGCGGTCTCTCCCTCACCCGGCCCTTCGGATCGCCCTCTCCCGGTGGGAGAGGGAAAGTCGGTGCGGCCTCCGGCCGCAGGTTCATGGGTAGGGGTTTCGCGTCAATGCTCATTTTGTTAGGTGCTCTTGTTTCGGTTTTAGCAGAATGTCTTCGTATAATTTTAGTCCATTTCTTACATTCGTCCAGGGTGGTCACCGGAGCAACGATCGGGGGACGCGTGTTTTTTAACGGCTCTCGGCGTCGGCGCGCGCAACCGCCGGCTCAATCGCAAACCAATCCATCGGCGCGCCCCTTTGCTTTGCCTGAACAGGCAAACCCGCTAATCCTCCAAAGGATCAAGAATTAACCCGTGGGTCATCGTGGGAGTCAATTGCATAATCAGCTGGTCCACTAACCCGTGCAGCGGAATAGGCAGATTAACCTCTTGCGCTAATTCCATGACCGTATCCATGTCCTTCTGCCGCCAAGTCAGCTTATGGCTCATCCAATGTTCCAAGGATCCGTTAGTGGCCGGGCATTGCAGCAATGCTTCACGCATGCGCGCAGGATGAATTTTGCACCGTTTGGCAAGAGACAGGACTTCATAATTAGCGACGATCATTGTCCAATGCAGCATATTGTTCATCGTCTTCGTCAGCTGTCCGTTGCCCACCGGCCCCATATGCAGGATGTCCGAGCAAAATGCATTTAAAACAGGACGCACCTTTTCCAGCGCTTCTTCCGGCCCTCCGACCAGCGTTTTCAGTTTTGCCTGGGCGGCGCCCTGCAAACCGAATACGACCGGCGCGTCCAGCAACGATACGCTCCGTTTCGAAGCGACCTGCGCTAAGCCTTGGCATACGTGGGGATTAACTGAACTGCAAATCAGAATCACGTGTCCGGCGGAAGCGCCGGCTAATATCCCTTTATCAGCTTGCACCACTTCCTCGACTTGGGCGTCCGTTGCCACCATCACAATGGAGCAATCGGTAGCCGCGGCCAACTCTTTTATATCGCGTGCGCCTTGCGCCCCATTCGCGACTGCGCGCTTCACTTGCTCCGGCTGTAGGTCGTAAACAATGGTTTGAAATCCTTTGTTAATAAGGTGGCGGGCCATTTCTTGACCCATCGCTCCGATTCCAACCATGCCTACTTTTTTAATCATTCCGGCTCTCCGTTATCACATTGGGAATTATGCTCTCTGATTTGCCGCGCGGGTATTGTACAACAACGCCATGGACAGGCAGAAAATACTAGGGCGGTGATGGGCTGCGATGATGGAGACACATTGTCCATCATCAAGGCTTAAATCACCGCCTGACAGGCCTTTTTATTTTTCTTCTTCCTTTTTGACCGCTTTGCCGCCTAAAAATAAATCTGACCAGAGCTTTGCCCATTTGTCCCATTCATCCAACACGATAGCCGGATCAATCAATTCATAGTTAAATTTATTCAATGGGCTATCGACCGCCAAACTCACCGGCACCCGGCCGCGGTCTCGAATCAGTTGCTGCCCGTCCTTGGAAATGACGAACTCGGTAAAGAGCAAAGCCGCGTACGGATGCGCTGTGTTCCGCGCGATACCGATCCCACCGACACGGCCGAAGGCCGGTTGTAACGGTTTCCATTCAACCGTAGCGTCTTTTTGTTTTAATTTCTCCACGGCATGGTTATAAACGTTTAGAGCAAACGGAAATTCACCGGAAGCCGTTATCTCGGCAAGAATCGTGTGGCCTTCACGTATCGTCACCCCCATTGCGGCCAATTTTTTAAAGTAGTCCAATCCCTTCTGCTCTCCCATGCCCTTGACTACCGCGGCGAACCAATCAACATCAGACGGTTCCATAACAAACTTGCCCTTCCATTTCGGATTCAGCAAGTCTTCATAAGAATTCGGCGCATCATCGGGTTTGACCAGCTTGGTGTTATAAGCGATGACAAACAGGTTAATGCGGTCAGGCGCATAGTATTTATGTTTGGGAAACGCCGCGGGAGGGATGTCTTTAAATGCCGGGCTATAAAATTGCTCTAAAAGATTTTCCCGGTACACCATTTCCATTTCCGGCCCATTCATTTCCAACACATCCACATCGTAGCGACCGGCCCTGGCTTCGATAACGGCACGCTGCACAACCTTCTCGGGTGATGCCCGCCAAGAATTTATCTTGATCCCGTACTTCTTTTCAAATGCACCGATAATCGGGCCTGAATCTGTTTGCTGCATGGAGATATAAAGATTGACAACACCTTCTTGCTTGGCATTCGCAACTAACTTTTGCTCGCGATCAGCGCCTTGATAGAGAAAAATCTCCCGATTGGCCGTTTTTTCTTCACCTTTTTCGCAGGCAGTCATTAAACAACCGACCAATAAAGCGATGAGAAAACCACAGACTCCCTTTTGCAAGGAAAAGAAACGCGCCATCCGCAATTTGTCCCTCATCGTTTGCTCCTCCGGTTGATCGTGCCTTTACAAATTACCTTTTATTTTGTCGGTTTAAAGCTCTTTATCTTCATACATCCGCTCTCTCACTCCTTTAGGGATGAGTTCGGTTTTTTTATACATTTTAAACATAGCAAAATTCAGTAAAAATATCATTAAGGAATAGCTGTCATTCCGAACCGCCGTTAGGCGGTGAGGAATCTTGATTTTCAATTGCCTTAACAGATTCCGCGCTCGAAATGACAAATACGACTTAATCAGAGCTCCCTTAACGGTATCCGCGGTTGCATTTACGGCGCTGGTCGGTTGGATCGAGCGGAAAGTCGCTCCTTGGCAAAAGGACATTGCCGGGATCGCGGGCGCTCCGTCTAAAAATAATCGCCTATATTTACTTTATTAACCCGGAATAAACGCCGACATCCTTACTTCAACCCCGGCTTTCTTCATTTCTTCTTGGTAAAGGCGATGAATATGTGACGATTGATCTTCATACTCGATTTGAGCGCCGCCCTGCTTTACGCTGGTCGAAATCCCGCCGAACCATGACTTGCGCTTACTTTCGGTGAACGGATAGCGCAAGCTTCCGAGCGCGGTAGCGATATATCTTGCAGGCATCGGGCTGGTATTGAAATGCTGATGAAACATTTGGTCCGGCGGAGCGAAAACGACTCCATGCCGCCAATCTATGCGATGAAAATCTTCATCACCCTCGTACCATAATAAAGAATATCCGCTCCCGGTCACGCACATGACATGATAATCGGCGCCGTGGCGGTGCGCCTTTTTATAAGTACCGACCGGCATATCAGAGACGTGCGCGTGCATGGTGCCATCGGCAAGGATCAGCATAATATTGCCCCCGCCTGCGCCGCGCCCGCTGAAGTCGTGAAGTTTTACCGTGTTGACATCCGGAATGAAATTAGTTTCCCACATATGATTTCCCGGCCGTACGGGAATAAAATCCCCTTCCCCGCTGAAGTATTTTGCGTTGCCCGCACGCTCGGCAAAATCCCAGTCATTGTTAAAAATGAACTCCTCGTTATGCAGCAAGTTCAACATGATGGGTAAGCTGGTAGTAGAAACCATTAAGGCGCGATCAGAGCCGCTGCCGTTGAAATGCCGGTATTTAGCGTTAAGAGGAATAGCGAACAAGCTCCGGGGACCCCATTCAAAGGTATGTTTACGGCCGGCGCCGGTTTCGACCGTGGTGCTGCCCTGGCCGCGTAATATATAAACAACCTCTTCGTACACGTGACGCTGCGGCGAAGTAGCGGCGGCGGGGGGTATATCCAGCAGGAACATGCAGACAAAATCACCGCGTCCCTTAAGATGCACCGCGGCGCCATTGACATCGAACCGCGCCCAAGGACGGGTTTCCACCTTGAACAGATCGACCCCCAAGTCCGCGACGACAGGTATATCCTCTCTCTTAATCCATTCTAAATAGGAGTCCACCGCTATTTTTATTGCGTTGGGGTCACTCATAGGCTGCTCCGCTGATTATACGGGAAATCATTCACCATCGGCTCGCGAGTATAGATGATGTCCGCATCGCTTAAAAGGTCGCGACCGGACGCCGGTGTTATCAGCCGCGCGGGCCGAAACGGTCTTTCCGGAGCCCGCTATCCCTGTCCGTACGGGTAATGGTACGATTCTTCCGTCCTGATTCGACTTAAAGAGGAAGTGAGCATGCCGCAATCACTGAAACAAACCCTCGATCTTCCCGGGCTCGTGGTGCCGCCATTGACGCCGTTTCGTGCGGACGGCGGCATCGACTACCCTGCCCTGGCTACCGAAGTGGATTATATTTTGGATCAAGCCCGTCCAGCGGTGCTGGCTATCGCGGCGGTTGAAGCGCAAGAATATCAATTTCTGTCCGATCATGATCGCGCTAAACTCATTCGATCCACGGCGGATATGGTCGCCAAGCGCGTTCCTATCCTGGTCGGCGTATCCCACCCATCGATCATGAAAGTCAAAGAACTCTGCTCGCTTGCAACGGAAGTGGGAGCGGACGCAGTACAGGTTTTAATTCCATTGCGGCCGTCGGGCGGAGCGGCTTCGCGTGAAGAGCTGATAAAATATTTTACCGCGGTAGCGAAATCCACCGATGTTCCCATGTTTGCCTATCACAATCCCGGACCGGGAGCTGAATTGGGGCCGGCGGATCTGTGCGCGTTGTGCAGGATTCCCGGCGTGCAAGCCTGTAAGGAGAGCAGCCGAAACTTGCGGCACATCGGCTTAACCCAATCCATGTTGCCGGAAGATGTTCTTTACTTTACGACCATGGAGGTATTGTCGGCGTCCTTGGATCTTGGCTGTGCCGGCGGCACCATGCCGCCGCCGGGCGCGGTAATCGGCCGCAAGATTATCGACGCCTATCGCCGCGGCGACTACGCCGAGGCCAAGAGATACCAGCGAATGTTCATGGCATTCCCGGGCCCGTGGATGCGCTATGGACTGGTTGCCGTCATGAAGGCGGCGATGAACGCAATCGGCGTGCCGGTCGGCGATCATTATCCTCCATTCGGGCAGATAACCGAGGAAGACCGCGCGGCCATCAGCGACTTTGTGCGCAACCAACTCGGGCTCGGTAACGCCGAGACTTCACATCAGGCTTCGGGCGGGAGGCGATGATGAGCAGCGTGTTGGTGGAGTCTTCAGACACGGCCGCAACCATCCGTCTCAACCGGCCCGACCAAAAGAATCTTTTCGACGATGATATGCTGAACGATATCCATCGCGCCCTCGACCAAGCGGATCGAGACCGGCTCCTGGTATTTGTCGGGACCGGCGAGGGATTTTCCATCGGTCGCCCCCGGCATACCAATGTCCACAGCGGCGGCGGCGCCGCCGCGCGCAAAGCGCTTGAAGGCGTCATGCAACTGAACCTCCGGGTCGCCGAATGGCGCGCCCCGGCGCTGGCTTTTGTCCATGGCTACGCCGCCGGGGCCGCGTTGGGCATGGCGCTGCATTGCGACATTGTCGTGGCGGCGGAGGGGACGCAATTTTCTTTTCCGGAAATTACCTACAATCTGCCGCCCTCGCTGGTCGCGTCTTATCTCGGTCGTGTTGCCGGGCACCGGGCGGCCCGGTATTTGGTGATGACCGGCAACGCCATTGACGCCGAAACCGCGTTAAAAATGAATCTCGTGAGCCGGGTCGTCGGCCGCGATCAACTGGATTTGGAAAGAGAAAATCTCATCCAGCAGCTGGGCGGCCGGCTGCCGGCCGAGATCGAGATTAAGAAAAGTCTCGATTTATTTCGTATCCCCTCGCCTAAACCGGCGGAAGATTTAAGAAGCGGTCTGGATGCGGTCATACAATGGGGCGCCAGGATGGCCCCGTCTCAGTCCAAAAAATAAAGGAGGATATTGAATGCTATATGATTTATCTGTTCCGATTGAAGAAGGCATGGCGAAGATCCCGGTCCTCCCCGAGGTGAAGATAAGGCTGGTGCATGGTCTAGCCGAAGGCGCGCCGCTGGAGATTCGAGAGTTGACCATCGCAACGCACATCGGCACCCATATGGATGCCCCTTCCCACGCCATTCTGGGCGGCCGCACGATTGATGAAATTCCGTTGCAGGACGTCTGCGGGCCGTGTGTCGTGATCCGTGTGGCGGCGCAGCCCGGGCACGCGATCGCCTTAACCGAGGTATTGCATAGCGGCCCGGAGATTCAACCAGGCGACATCGTATTGCTCGACACCGGCTGGGCGGCGCGGCGGCAAGACCCAAGCTACTTTGCGAACCCGTATCTCGCGCAGGACCTGGCCGATTACCTGGTCAAGCAACAGGTTAAAGTGGTGGGTGTGGACTGCATCACGGTCGATATGCCGGTGTCGGCGCGGCCGCCGGGTTTTAACTTTCCGATTCACCGGACGTTGCTGGGCAACGGCGTGCTGATCATTGAAAACCTGGAAGACATGTCCGCGGTCAGCGGCAAACGCGGTTATATTTGGGCATTTCCCATCAAAATAAAAGGCTCCGACGCAGGCCACGTGCGCGTCGTGTTTAGCTTACAGAAAATTGCGACTTAACCGGTCGTACCATGCATACGCGTCGAGACCCCATGCCTTAGAGTTGTACCCAAGGTGAGCACATGGCTGAACCGCTTAATGTTGTCATTGATCTCTCACACCACCAAGAGCAGGTCGACTTCGAAAAGATCAAGGCCTCCGAGATTGTCGGGGTGATCCATAAAGCCACCGAGGGGTCCGCGTTCGTCGACAAAATGTATACGACTCGACAAGATCAGGCGCGTCAAGCAGGCTTGTTGTGGGGCGCGTATCACTGTTGGCGGCGATGGATCTGACCAAGCCGACTTTTTCTTGAACACGATCAAACCCGACGCGCAGACGCTTATCGTCTTGGACTATGAGGCCAATTTAACCGGCCCAACGATGACGCTGAATCAAGCGCGCGAGTTTGTCGAACATGTCAACGAGATCACGGGGCGCTATCCCGGGCTCTACTCGGGGCACCTCATCAAGGAACAGCTGGCCGGCGTGACACCGGCAGACCCGATCTTGTCGCATTGTTTTCTGTGGATTGCCCAATACAACGGACCAAAGCCACTCAACATTCCGCCGACATTTAACACCTGGACATTCTGGCAATATACCGACGGCGTGCATGGGCCTGAGCCGCACCGTATCGACGGCGTCGGTCAATGTGACCGAAACCAATTCAACGGAAGCTTGGCGCAGCTAAAAAAATTGTGGGGCGTCACAACCTAGGAGAGGGAGACCGGGTAGTGTCTCAGTTTGAAAGCTGAGCAATTTCTTCCAGCGTCCAAATATGATCCGTAACACCCGCTTGCATTGCCGGTGTTTCTACGAGAAAACCGAGTATTTTGGCGCGGTCCTTTATGTTCAGCCTGTTCATATGAACATTAATATGTGACCGCTCACGTATGCCAATCAGTTTGCTGAAAAATTATTCCTTCATAGCTGTATATTTGGCTTGCATTCCACCAATGATTGATTTATATGTCAATATATGATCAAATACAAGACTGCGTGGGTAGGGGGTCATTGTTTCCCTGGCGTCCAGCCCTACCTTTCACCAGCCCTGTACGAGACATTTTTGTATCAAAGTCAATCAAAGATTTTATAGATGGTCCGTGGATAAACGATAGCCAAGAGCAGCGAGCTGGTCACCTACAAGCGGACTTGGACTCGTTTATTGGAGGCGACAACATCGTTGTATCGATGACTCCAACTAAAGCTCGCAGCGCCTATATGGGGCTGCTTAATCCGACAAGCGATGGTGTATGGGACATTAGAAGCCGAGACCCGAAACCAGGCATACGGGTATTTGGAAGGTTCGCCGAAAAGGATGTATTTGTTGCCCTTGTGTGGTGTGAGCGGTCGCCCTTAGGGGCTACGGATTCCCGCCAATGGAGAGATGTGATCGAACAATGTAAAACGGAATGGCGCAATCGATTTCATGCATATCAAGCAATTTGTGGAGACAACGTTCATGACTACCTATCCAACAACTTCGTTGTGGTCTGAGGTTCGTGGTGCCAACGAACTATCCCAAAAGGCGCTTGGATATTTCCAGGCAAGACTAAAAAACAGGCTCCACCAGTTGGTGATTGGCGAGTTCATAAAGCAAGAAAAAAGTGGCACAACCAAGGCCGACATCGCCCGCCGCATCGGCAAAAGACCAGAGCAGATAACTAGATTGCTTGGGGCACCGGGAAATTGGACCTTAGATACAGTGAGCGATCTATTGCTTGCCATGGGTTCCGAGCTAGCAGCACAAGCGATAAGATTCGATGATGTGGAATCTCGTGCTGTTACGTCCATAGAATGGCAAATAGAACCAACGAAAAGAAAACCTGGTCCTAAGCTCCGAGTAATTTCTCAGGGCACTACTGCCGATAGACCTGTGGCCGCAACGGGCAGCTAAATGGAGAATATTTGGTCTGTACTTTGTTCTAAAGGAATCGTTGATCAACGAACTAGCATGGTGAGCCTTATAGATACGTTGGACGCCCTTGATATCGAGGGGGACCCTCCGTCAGTTGACTCGCAAAATCCTGTACTCATCGGGCCAACATCAATTCATCTAGTTAGTTTTTGGTATCGATCAGACAACAATAAACCAGAAACGGGCAAGTGTAGATATATTTTAGTAGCGCCCGATGGAGAGGAATTTGGTCAACAGGAGGTAGAAATAGATTTAGAAAATACCCCGAGCAAGCACCTCATTATTGGGATTCCAGCGCTTCAATACGTCGGTCTTGGTTATTATTATTTTCTCGTGGAGAAAATGGACCAAGGGGAAAATAGGTGGTCAAGAACAGCGCGCTTGCCTCTACTAGTGAGAAGCCAAACCAAAAAGGACTAGGCATCCCTAGCGGTTTTTACGCCATCTTGCTCTGGCCGCTTTCCTTGCGCTTCCCATCAAAATAAAAGGGTTCGACGCAGGTCACGTGCGCGTCGTGTTTAGCTTACAGAAAATGGTGACTTAACCGGTCGTACCATGCTGATGTCGGGTAAAGCAAGCAGCATATAAATACGTTTGTGATCGGTTCTATGTTCTTCCATACGGTTCCATGCGTTAATGAAGCCATCTGTCCGGAACAACTCCACTGAAGGTACATTAGCAAGCGTGCGCCGGCCCTCAGTATGCGCGACGGGACTTCCAAGTCTCCCTCGCGCCCTCGGTCTCGGCGCAACCTTGCGGTGTCAGGCTCCGCCTGCACCGCCCTCGGCCGCCCTGCGGTCGAGCCATACACCGGCTCG
>DATGVQ010000048.1:0-29289 GCA_035300145.1 Acidiferrobacterales bacterium
AGGAATTCGTTACGGGTGTGCGGGCGAATGCAGTGGGCGACAACTTCGACTTTTCTGTTTTCACGCGGATCATTGGAATCGTGTGCACTCCCTTTGTTGTCTATTCCTCGGAACCGAATACTCTTGCCTTTGTAACGGACGACCTACGGTTCTGCTCCTCCGCTGTCGAATTGCATGACTGGCTTACCAGCGACACATAGGCGGCAGCTGTGCCCCTTATGTCCGCTCTTGGCCTATTCTGTTGAAAAACTCCTTTTTTGGTCGAGGCCCGAAAACATCAGCGCCGCCAGCGAATTATTTTCTCTAACAAATGGGGGGATAGTAGTGTGGCTGCGATTTCGCCGTGATAAGCCTCCAGTGAGCTTAGGCATCGTAATAACTTCAAACATTCGAAAGAAATCAATGATAGCGGAAAAACCGGCTCTGAAGATTTTCGAGTTTTTCAACAGAATAGGCCGATAGCGGAAATTCAAACTGAGACACTACCCTACCGAACCCGTCAATCTTTTTCTTTTCTATGAAGGTGATGGCACCGCACGGCGATGGATATTTCATTTTTGGCGACGCAATTACGAACCTGCCGGCTTTTCTCGCCCATCCCGACATTAAGTTGACAGAACCCCCGCAACGATCCAGGGTCGCGAGCCTGATCGCGACGTTTCGTTGGCCGTCACTTCACTTCGGGATTTTCACCAGCGTCACGGCATTGACCAGGCTGTTGGCCAGAACGAAGTTGCCGTCTGTCGTGACCGAGGTGTTACGCACGATGTTGCCGCCACCCGGGAGGGTCCAACTCTGGAATTTCGCAGTCTTGGGATCGAAGCGCACGACCGTATTCGGGGTCGACCCGGACTCGCTGTACCAGATGATGTCGTTGATCGCCGAGATGCCGTAGGGTTCGGACTTCGGCCCGCTCGGAGATTGCCAATCGGTTACCTTACCGGTCGCGGGATCGAGTCGACCCAGATAACCGCGCGAAAAATCGGTGTACCAGACGATGTCGTCGCTGGTGATCGTGATGCGCCGTGGGCGCGATGCCGCATCCGGCAACGGGTACTCGCGAATTTCCAGCGTCGCCGGGTCGATGCTCGCCACCTTGTTGGCGCCGAACTCGACGAAGAACACAGCGCCCTTCGAATTCATCGCCATGCCATAGGGGCGCGAATTCGGCGTCGGCGGCGTGAGCAGCTTGATCTCGCCGGTGTTCGGGTCGAGCCGCCCTACGCGGTTGGCATTCTGCACCGTAAACCACAGAATTCCGCCCCGGTCGAAGATCAGCGTGTGCGGGTCTTTAGCATTCGGGTCCGGCAGCTTGTACTCGGTGACGGCACCCGTCTTCGGGTCGAGCCTGCCGATCAACGCTCCGGTGTTTCCGGTGTACCAGATATTGCCGTCCTTGTCCTCGACCAGACCGTGTGGTCCGGAGTGAGGCGTCTTGAGGGGATATTCCTTGATCTTGCCGGTCGTTGGATCGATGCGGCCGAGCACATTGGCCATCTGGCCCGTGTACCAGAGCGATCCGTCCTTGGCCGCCAGTGGATCGTGCGGCCGCGACCCGGGCGTAGGCGCCTGCCACGCCTTGATCGAGACCTTGGCGGGCCCCGGGATCACCCTGCCTTCGGGCTTCCCCTTTTCCGGGAAGTTCTTGATCAAGTATTCCGTCATCGTGGCAAGCTGGTCCGGCGGAATCGGCGCGCCCTGATTGATCATCATACGCATGACCGTATGCCAGCCCTCGGCCGTGTATCCGGCGCCGACGCGCGCGTAGAACTGGTGGCAGGTATTGCACTGGGCCGCGATCAATTCCTTGCCCTTTCCCTCGGGCAACTCCTGGCCCCAGACGGGAAGCGCTGAACAGAGCAGAACAGTTATAATGAAGGGCAAACGTAATTTCTTAGACATTATTATCTCCCCACAAAGGATCGGCGCGAGCGCACGCTAATGGTAATCCACGACACTCACGGAAACGTACAACCCATTTTCTACCCGAGAGATGGGGATGTCAAACGCCTCTACCTGTATTGCATAGGTATCTACACATCTCGAATAGATCGTCATTCCCGCCCCCGATCGAGTCGAAGGCAGGCTCCAGCGGGAATCCAGATACCCCGCGTCAATACTGGATTCCCGCTTGCGCGGGAATGACAGTTGGGTGTTGCGGTGCGATTGGGCGGTTCCTACAGAATCATTGGGTTGATGAATTGTGTAGATACCTATGCCTGTATTGGTGGGCATGGTGCGGCGCAGCATGGCACCGGTTGAAGGTGTCGCTCACCCATACCATCCATGCCTATTTGTTATGGCTGGAATGCTGAAATTATATTTGTGATGCATGGTTCCGCGTCGTTAAGATCGGTGGCAGCCCGTTGCCAAGACCCAACCAACACTCAGAAAAGGAAGCAACCAGTGAAGCAAATCAATATCGGAATCATCGGTACCGGATGGTGCGGAGGTATACGCGCGGAAACGTGCGCTGCGAGCCCGTTCGTCGGCGACCTGCATCTCGCCGAGATCGACGAGCCCCGGTTGCAGGAAGTCGCAAAGAAGACTGCATCGGCATCGGCGACCGGCGACTATAAGAAGCTGCTTGCCATCAAGGATATCGACGCGGTGATCATCTCGGCCACGCCGGAGACCACTCACTACCCGATGGCCAAGGAAAGTCTGCTTGCGGGCAAGCACGTTTTTCTGGAAAAGCCGATCGCGCTCGAGCTGGCCGAGGCGGACGAGCTAATCGCGCTGGCGCGATCCAAACGCCGGTTTTTCACGATCGGCTACTCACAGCGTTTCAACCCGAAGTTCGCCTACGTCAAACGATCGATCGACGACGGCACGATCGGCGAGCCGGTCAGCGCGCTCGTCAGCCGCCACATCACCCGCAATCTCGGCAAGAAGATCGGCGGACGCATCAAGCTCTCGCCTGCGGCGATGGAGGCGACGCACGACATCGACTTCGTGTTGTGGTGCCTGGCGCCTAGAAAGCCGATACGTGTCTATGCGCAGGAAGTGCGAAAGATCATGAAACCAACCTACGGCGTCCCCGACTGCGTGTGGATCATCGTCACCATGGATGACGGAGCCGCGTTCACGATCGGCGCCGGCTGGGTACTCCCCCCGGCCTATCCCAATTTTTCGTCGACCTGGATCGAGATGGTCGGAACCGAAGGCGCGATCATGGTCGACGACACCCACCGGGACGTCGTATTGAACACCATGCAGAAGGGGATGGTGTTGCCGCTCTCGACCATGCCCGGCGAGAAGGTCGCGCAGGTGTATGCCGGCCCGATGGAGGCGGAGACGATTCATTTCCTGGAGTGCATCGCCCTTAACCGGCAACCACTGGTCACCGCCGAGCACGCGCGGATGGTGATGCAGGTCTATCGGGCGGCAGACCAGTCGGCGGAGGAAAACCGTCCGATCGACGTCGCCGTTTGAGCGGTCAGCGGCATGAAGGACATCCAACGCAATCGCATCGGCCTCGGAATCATCGGCGCGGGCCGCGTCGGCCTCATCCGGGGTGAGATCGCGGCCCGCTTCCCACAGGTGGACTGGATCGGGATCGCCGAGAAGAAGCCGGAACGCGCGGCGTTCGTGGCCCGGAAGATCGATGCCGATTTCGTCACCGGCGACTACCAAAAGCTGCTCGCCCGGCCGGAGATCACGGCGGTGATCATCTCCACCGACGAGCATCTGCACCTGGAGCCGATCCTCGCGGCCGTCGAGCGGGGACTGTCGATGATGATCGAGAAGCCGCTGGCGACCCGCCTGGAAGAGTCCACGAGAGCGCTGAAAGCGATCGAGGCGAGCGGGGTCGATGCCGTCGTCGGCTACACCCAGCGCTTCCGCCAGCGCTGGCTGGTCGCCAAGGAGAAGGTGCGGACGGGTCAGCTCGGCGAGATAACGATGGCCACATCGCGCGGATTCATGAATCGACTCGTGGCGATCGATAACTACAAGCGAACGAAAAATCCAAAACAAATCTCGCCGATGGTCATTTCCGGGACACATGCCCTCGATGTTGTCCTGTGGATCGTCGAAGGCAAGACGCCGGTCGAGGTCTATGCGCGCTCCGTGAACAAGGCGCTCGGCCCCGGCTACGGCGGAATCGACGGTACCGCCGGTCTAATCACGATGGACGACGGCAGTCTCTATCACCTCAGCATTTCATGGGCACTCCCGGTTACCTGGCCGGGTGCGGTGTATTCGCTGGAAGTCGGGATCATCGGCACCGAAGGCGTCCTCACGATCGACGACACCCATCGTGACATCGTGCTCGCCGTCTCGAAGCCGCAGTCCGAGGGATACGCGCCCGATAAAAACCGCCTGGTCGACTTCCTCGGCAGCTACCCGGTGGGAAGCATGGCGCTCGGAGAACTGCGCGGCCCGATGCGGGAAGAGACGCTTTCGTGGCTGCTGCGCCTTGCAACCGGGCTGCCGACGCAACACGCGACGGCGGCTGAGGCGCACAACCGATTGATGATCACTAAAGCGCTCGATCTCTCCGCGAGCAGGCGCGCCCCGGTTCAGCTGCCAATTTACTCAGACGCAGAACTCGAATAAGGTAGCGCGATATCTGTAGAGTATCCCTGGTGTCGTGTCCCGTTAATACGCTGCAAAAGATTTCCCTCACCCCAACCCCTCTCCCGGCGGGAGAGGGGCCAAACCCCCTTCTCCCTCCGGGGAGAGCGAAGCGAGGGGGGCGAAGCCGGTGGGGATGAGGGGCGCGGTCCACGAATGCGACAATGTCAGAATTATGTATTTTATTTATGGGACACTACACTAGGCACCTTCAAGGTCTCTTAAAGTCTCGAAGAAGACGCCAAACCAACTACTATTTAAGGAGAGATCAAATGAGGAAACTAGCCGTCGTCGCGTGCTCCGTAGCGCTCTCGCTGCTGAGCGCAGCCGTCCGTGGGCAAGGCGACTATCCCCAGAAGCCGATCCACCTGATCGTTCCATTTGCGCCCGGTGGCGCTTCTGACTTCGTCGCGCGCATTATCGGACCGGCGCTCTCGGACGAACTGAAGCAGCCCATTATTGTCGACAACAAGAGCGGCGCCGCCGGCAATATCGGCATGGAAGCGGCGGCAAAATCGCCGCCCGACGGCTACACAATATTTATCGGGAACGTCGGTGCAACCGCGATCAACCCCAGCATCTTCGGCAATCTCCTGCGGGTCAAGCCCCAGGAAGACTTTATCGCGGTGTCCAAGATAGCTGATGTTGCGGATGTCTTGGTGTTGAGCAACGATGTCCCGGTGAAGACCGCGAAGGAGTTCGTCCAATACGCCGCTGAAAGGAACGGGCAACTAAACTTCGCATCGCCGGGCTCCGGCAGCCAGAACCGGCTTGAAATGGAATACTTTATGAAGGCGACCGGCATCAGCATGCAGCACATCCCCTACAAGGGCGGCGCGGGCCCCGCGATCACCGATTTGCTTGGCGGCCACACGCAGGCGATGTTCACCACCCTTCCGTCCGCGATGCAATTCATTAAGGCCGGACGACTCCGCGCCCTGGCGGTCACGACCGCGCAGCGCGTGCCGGAGCTGCCATCGGTTCCGACGCTGGACGAACTGGGTTATCCCGGGATGGTGAGCACTTCGTGGCAGGGCGTGTTCGTGCCGCGCGGCACACCGTCGCCAATTGTGGGAAAACTCTTTTCCGTCACCAAGAAAGTGATGGGGAACAAGTCGATCCAAGAGCGGTTGGCGGTCGGCGGCGCCATCGCCTCCACCAGCAACTCGCCGGAAGAGTTTGCCGCTTACCTCAAATCCGAGAGCGAGCGGTGGGGGAACTTGGTTCGGGAGCGGAACATCGGCATGGACTGATTTAATCTTTGCGGAATGCCGGCTCGACGTTTTCCAAGTGCAGCATTTATTACTGAGAAGAACGGTAAATAGTGCGTACCGCAGCATCAATTGGTTTCTTCTCCCGGAGGGCATGGGTATCTACACATCTCGAATAGATCGTCATTCCCGCGCAAGCGGGAATCCAGATACCCCGCGTCAATACTGGATTCCCGCTTGCGCGGGAATGACAGTTGGGTGTTGCAGTGCGATTGGGCGGTTCCTTCAGAATCATTGGGTTGATGATTTGTGTAGATACCCATGCCCGGAGGGAGAGGGAGCAAACAATACGCACTATTTAGCGGTCTGGTCAGTAACAACAGAAAGGAGACATCCAAAATGAAACTTGTGCGCTATGGGCGGGAAGGCCGGGAAAAACCGGGACTGATCGACGCGGAAGGCCGCCTGCGCGATCTCTCGGGCGCGATTGCCTCGATCGATCCGCAGGCGCTGTCCCCCAAAGGCCTCGCGGCGCTGCGCAAGACCGATGCGCAATCCTTGCCGCTGGTGCGCGGCAAGCCCCGCCTCGGCGTGCCCGTTACCGGCATCAGCAAGCTCGTCGCCGTCGGCCTCAACTACCGCGATCATGCCCAGGAGTCCGGCATGGCGATTCCCGCCGAGCCCATTTTATTCATGAAGGCCACCACCTGCATCAGCGGTCCGTTCGACCCGATCGTGCTGCCGAAGGATTCGGTAAAGACCGATTGGGAAGTGGAGCTCGGCATCGTCATCGGCTCGCTGGCGCGCTACGTGCCGGTGGAGAAAGCGCTCGATTTTGTCGCCGGCTATTGCGTGGTAAACGACGTTTCCGAGCGCGAATACCAGCTTGAGCGCGGCGGCGGCCAATGGGATAAAGGTAAGGGCTGCGACACCTTCGGTCCGATCGGGCCGTGGCTGGTCACGCGCGACGAGGTGCGGGACCCGCAGGACCTGCGACTGTGGCTGGAAGTGAACGGAAGCCGCATGCAGCATGGTAACACCCGCACCATGATCTTCGGATGCGCCGAACTGGTCAGCTACATCAGCCGCTTCATGACCCTGCTGCCCGGCGACGTGATCGCCACCGGCACGCCGCCCGGCGTCGGTCTCGGCATGAAGCCGCCGCGGTATCTCAAGGCCGGCGATACCGTGCGGCTCGGCATCGACGGGATGGGCACGCAGGAGCAGAAGGTCAGCGCCTGGCCGGGCTGAAAAACGAAAGCAGCAGGCTCAGCTAGTGTAGCTCGCGTAGGATGGGTGAAGCGCAGCGCAACCCATCGCGCAAACGCTATTTTAAATTCCACCGCTACCCACGGCTTTGATTCTATCTAGGGATTCGGCATGTGTGGAGCTAGGCAACGTGAAATGGGTTCGGAAAAAGATGATGGGTTACGCTCGCTGAGCTTCATCCATCCTACGAGCTACACATCTCGAATAGATCGTCATTCCCGCCCCCGATCGAGTCGAGGGCAGGCTCCAGCTCGCGTAGGATGGGTGAAGCGCAGCGTAACCCATCGCGCAAACTACTTCAAATTCCACCGCTACCTACGGTTTTGACTCTATCTAGGGATTCGGCACGTGCGGAGCTAGGCGAGGTGAAATGGGTTCGGAAAAAGATGATGGGTTACGCTCGCTGAGCTTCACCCATCCTACAAGCTACACATCTCGAATAGATCGTCATTCCCGCCCCCGATCGAATCGAGGGCAGGCTCCAGCGGGAATCCAGATACCCCGCGTCAATACTGGATTCCCGCTTGCGCGGGAATGACCGTTGGGTGTCGCGGTGCGATTGGGCGGTTCCTACAGCTCGCGTAGGATGGGTGAAGCGCAGCGCAACCCATCGCACAAACGCTATTTTAAATTCCACCGCTACCCACGGTTTTGACTCTATCTAGGGATTCGGCATGTGTGGAGCTAGGCGACGTGAAATGGGTTCGGAAAAAGATGATGGGTTACGCTCGCTGAGCTTCACCCATCCTACGAGCTACGGGTAGGGTGGATTAAGCGCAGCGAATCCACCGGGTTGGGGGTCCGTGCCGCCACACGGCCAGGCGTGCGGAACGGACACCGCTGGTGGATTCGCCGCGTGGCGGCTTAATCCACCCTACTTCACTGAAAAACGAAGGCCGGCAGGCAGTTAGATTAAGTATTGAACTGGGCGCGATCGAGCCGCGCCATTTCTTCAAGGATGGCGCACACCGAGGCCGTATCTTGCCCTCCCCGGCCTTGCGCCAGGGCGGCGGTGTAGAAAGACGCTGAAGTCGCGAACAGAGGCGTTGGGCATTTGAGCCGGGTGGCGAAATCGGCAATGATTTTCATGTCCTTCTGCCAGGTCTCCACTTTCATGGCGGCAGGCTCGTAATCCCCACGGATCATCAGCGGGCCTCGCACCTGGAACATGCGCGAGCTGCCTGCCCCATCGCCGACCACCTTATAGATCGTTTCAGGATCCAGACCGGCTTTCATGCCAAGCACGAATGCTTCGGCAGTCGATAGGTTATGGATCGCAACCAGAAGGTTGGCGACGAACTTCATCTTGCTGCCATTGCCAAATTCGCCCAGGTAGTAATGCGAGCGCGCAAAGCCATTAAAAACCGGAACGCAGGTCTCGAAGGCCTGGTGATCGCCGCTGGCATAGATCGCAACATCTTTGGTTACCGCTTGCGCACCGGTACCGCTAAGCGGACAGTCCAGCATCGTGATACTTGCCCGACTGAGATCATGGATACGCCGCTTGTCCTCGATGGGAAGGGTGCTTGACTCGATCAGGACCAAACCGGTGCGGCCCAAAGCGACAATGCCGTCCGGGCCGCTCACGACGTCATCCAGGGCTTGCACACTGGGAAGCAGGCTGATGATGATGCCCGCCTTCTCGGCGACCTGACGTGGGGAACTCGCCGCCTCGCCACCTGCGTTCGAGAAGGCTCCCAGGCGCTCGGCCGAGATATCAAATCCAACTACATTGAAACCCGCCTTGCGCAAATTCGCCGAGATCGCGGATCCCATGATCCCCAGCCCAAGTATGCCAACGGTCGACTGCATTCCTGTCTCCATTAAGAGCTTTTCCCCGGCCTAGTGTTGCGTCCTATAAATAACTTTATCTATGTTAGGTACTGCACCATCCCTCTCGCCTTCCTGTTGTAGCCTGGATGAAGGCGCGAAGCGCCGAAATCCGGGGCCCTCGCCGTGACCTGGATTTCGCTGCGCTCCATCCAGGCTACAAACTTACCGAAAGTTATTTGTGGGACAGCATACTAGTGGGATGGCAACCCGGTGGCCGGTAATGGACATTGGTTTGGCGTCATTAGTCATAGTACCGGAAAAATCCTTGCGCGTCGTCAGGTCGGTCCGGCCGATCTTTACATGATGAGAAAAACGCAACGGCCACGAGTAGCGCCGCGGTAACGAACGCGTACCGCACCCAGCCAGGCTACTTGTTGCCGCGGTCAAACTCGAATGCGTCATGGGATTCGCTGTCGACATGCACGCCGGTGCCGGCCGATTGCACGTCGCCACTCACCATGTGCAGGCGGTTGCCGACGATGCCGCCCGCCAGCCCATGACGCGATACCGGCATTGACGGCAGTACCGCCCAGGTATTGCTTGCCGGATCGTAAGCCTCCAACGCGCGGAACGTGGCCATCATCTGGCTGTCCTGAAACTCGCCGCCCTCGACATAGATGCGTCCGTCGTGGACGCCCGCGGCCATGGCGCTGCGCGGCGTAGGCATGCGCGTGCGCGGCCTCCACGCGTCGGCGGCGGGATCGTATTCCTCGACGACATTGGTGTTGCTGGCGACGCCGATGAACGCCGCGCCAACGCGCCCACCGATGACATAAATTTTCCCGTTCACGGCGCCGGTGACGGCGTGATTACGCGCCGTCGGCATGGGGGTCCGCTCGCGCCAGGTATTGGTGGCCGGATCGTATTCCTCGACGGTGCCCACGGCGAGGTGCGGGCGCGCGGGATGGACCGCGGTTTCGTTGGAGTGCGCCGGGGTAGTAGCGCCGCCGATGACGTAGATCTTGTTGCCGACCGCCGCCACCACCGGCGAGCCGCGCTTAGTCGGCATCGGCGCCAGCGCCTTCCAGGTGTCGGCGACCGGGTCGTATTCCCAGGCGTTGTTGATCGGCACCCAGGCCGGCTCACCGGCTTCCGGCGGCACGAAGCCGCCAAACGCGTAAATCTTGCCGCGGTATTCGACCAAGCCGACGTGGTGCGATGCCAGCGCCATCGGCTTTTTCTTCGTCCATTTGTCGCTGGCCGGGTCATATTCATAGACCAAACCCTTGGGCTTCCAACCCGGAGCAAGGCCGGCGAAAGCATACATCTTGCCGCCCGCCGCCGCCCCCAACAACTCCTCCGAGGGCTCGGGAAATGGCGCCAGTTTGATCCATCGCCCCTCGGCGTAAACAGTAGTTGCTAACAGCTGGCCGATGAACAATGCGATGACGTACAGACGCGCCGAACCGAACAAATTGGACATATCCCCTCCTTTATTTGATTGAGCCGTGACGGCAATAAGCGACATGCGCCACAGACAAACTAATCCGGTTATTTTTGGTAAGGATTAAACCAGGAAAAGTCTAACATAAGTCGGGCTGTGCGCCGAATCTCCACCCGCAGCTCCAGAGCTACTGTAGTGCACCCTAAATATCGGTACATATCGACGGTGCGGTCGGCGCTACGGGTAGGGTGGATTAAGCGGCCGCTCCTGCGCATCCATGCGCTCGCGACGTACAGGGACGTGCAAGTGTCGCGGGAGGCAGGACGCCGAGAGCGACCGGCATTCGTGCATCCTGCACAGCACAGCGAATCCACCGGGTTGGGGGTCCGTGCCGCCACATGGCTAGGCGTGCGGAACGGATACCGCTGGTGGATTCGCCGCGTGGCGGCTTAATCCACCCTACTTCACTTTCATCTGGACGGCGCGAGCCTCTGATATCCTCGCTAAAGTCATGAGGGCAAGGGCTAGACTTAATTAAGTCATCAACTGTTTGACGTACAACACTGCCTAGTCCATCGCCTGCGCGACGCGTTCCGGCGTGAGCGGCAGGTCGCGCGCGCGCACGCCCATGGCCCGGTACAGGGCGTTGGCGATCGCGGCCGCGGTTGGCCCGGCGGCGCACTCGCCCACGCCTAGCGGCGGCGACCCGGGGTAATCCAGCAGCAGTACCTCGACCTCGGGGACTTCGTCGAATCCCAGGATAGGATAGGACTCCCAGGAACGCGCCAATACGCGCTCGCGGTCCCACTTCACCTCCTCTTTGAGCGTCCAACTGATGGCCTGGACGATGCCGCCTTCAATCTGGTTCTTGAGGCCGTCCGGATTGACCACCTGGCCGGCGTCCACCACCGCATACACCTTCTTTACCCGTATCGCCGCGCCCACCTCGATCGCGGCGACGACGGCGCAATAGGCGCTCGCGTTCTTGTAGCGCGCGCAGCCGAAGCCGCGTCCGTGGATACCATCACCGGTCTCGCCCTGCGTCCAGCCGGCCAGCTTCGCGGCCGCCGCGATCACCGCGCGCGCGCGCGCGTCCGTCTCGATGTGACGCAGCCGAAATTCGATCGGATCGGCGCCAGCCGCGCCGGCAAGCTCGTCCATGAACGACTCGATGGCAAAAATGTTGGCGTAGGCGCCCAGGCTGCGCAGTGCCGAGACGCGCAGCGGCATCTCGGCGATGAAGTTATAGACGATTTCCTGCCGCGGAAAGTCATACAGCGGCACCGCGTTGCGGACGCCGCCGCCGGCGGGCTGAGGCACATCCCGGGCGGGCGGCTCCGGCCACGGCGGGTCCAGGTGCCAGGCGGCCAGGAGATTGACGCCCTCCCCCGAGCCGGGCCGCGTGGTATGAGTATGGCTCCAGGTTTCGTGCCGCCAATCGACAATGCGCCCCTCCCCACTCACGGCGGCGGCCATGCGCACCAGCATCGCCGAACCGTAGGGTGACCAGGCGAGCTCGTCCTCGCGCGTCCACTGCAGCAGCACCGGCCGGCCGCAGGCGCGCGCCAGCAACGCCGCGTCGAGCGCCGCATCGTCGGCGCCGTTGTGTCCGTAACAGCCCGCCCCGTCGCGGTGCACCACCGCTACCTTGTCGACCGGCATGCCCAGCGCCTGGGCGATCTGGTCGCGAAGCTGGTGACTGCCCTGGGTGTGCGACCAGACGCTAAGCCTGCCGTCGCGGTACTGTGCCAGCGCGCAGGAAGGACCGATGGCGGCATGCGCGAGATAGGGCTTCGAATAGGTCGCCTGCAACCGCCTCACGCCCTGCCCCACCGGCTGCTCCTTGTGCTGTATCACGTTGCGCGCGCTGGCCAGCCGCGGCAGGAATTCCCGAACCGCTGTGGTTTCCGGCAGCGCGGTCCGCTGCTCCCACGTGGCGGCGGCACGCGCGGCCTGCAGGGCGTTGATCGCCTGCTCTTCGCGCTCGGCACAAACACCGACAAAATCGCCGCTGACTACCACCGCGACGACGCCGGGCAGCAGCTTCACCGCGGCGGCGTCGAAGCGCTTCAGCTTGGCGCGGTAAGACGGCGGCCGGCACACGCGCCCGAATACCATGCCGGGCAGCTCCATGTCGTGCACGTAGGCCGCGCCTGCGAGCTTCGCGCGCACGTCCCGGCGGGGCACGCCCTTGCCAATGATCGTATATTGCGCCGGCGACTTGGGAGCCGCGGTTCCGGTCGCCTCCCGCGCGAGGTCCACGCGCGGCACAAGCTCCCAGTAGCTCGTGCGCAAATCCGTTCCCGGCACTTCGATGACGCCGGCATGGACGCGTAGATCCTGGACACCCACCTCGAACTCGCGCGCGGCGGCATCGAGAAACAGCCCGCGGACCTCGGCGCACGCCAGGCGCATGGCGCTGCCTCCCACCTCTATCGACTGGCTGCCCGAGGTGTACCCCTCGTTCGGCGTAAGCGTGGTGTCCCCGGCTATGATTTCGAGGCGCTCCAGCGGAACGTCCAGTTCCTCGGCCGCGATCTGGGTGATCGCGGTCTCGATGCCTTGCCCGAGTTCGACCTTGCCGCTGAACACGGTGACGGTACGGTCGGCATTGAAGCGCACCCAGCGGTCCAGCCGTGGAGTGGTCTTGAGGCTTAGCGGCAGGCTAAGCGCGCTCACGGCCGGCCCTCCGCCCGCATTGCCTGTGCCGCGCGCCGGATCGCACGCAGGATCCTGACATGCGTCCCGCAGCGGCACAGATTACGCTCCAGCGCCGCGGCAATTTCGGCATCGCTCGGATCGGGATTGTGATCCAACAGGGCCTTGGCCGACATGATGATACCGTTGACGCAATAGCCGCACTGGGCGGCCTGCTCGGCGATGAAGGCATGCTGGATGGGATGCAAAGCATCACCGATCGCCAACCCCTCAATCGTGATGACCTCATGGCCCGGCACCGACCACAGTGGCGTGTCGCAGGACGGTGCGGCACGTCCGTCCAGCAGCACGGTGCAGGCGCCGCAATTTCCCTCGCCGCAGCCGAAGCGCGTCCCCTTGAGTTTCAGGTCATTGCGCAGGATGTACAGCAGCGGCGTGTTCGGCTCGGCGCCAACCCGGTGCTCGCCGCCGTTCACGCGTAACTTGAAAACTTCCGGCATTGTTTACCCTCACATTTCCGATCGCGTCATCATAACATTTTCCTGCCGCTGCTCCTCAGACCTCCATGGCACTACCTTAAGCACCTTTTGATCGAGGATACGGCGCCGGGGGACTAAGGAGCAACGAGTAGCCCGCATGAAGCGACAGCGAAATGCGGGGGGAGTCTGCCGATGGCACCGTCCATCCCCGGATTCCGCTCCGCTCCATCCGGGCTACAAACTTGAGTCGCCATGGAGTCTACGCTTAAGGTAGTGCCATGGTCCTCAGACCTTAATTTTCAGGAGGCGCGCCGCATTGCCCCCCTCGATCATGTCACGCTCGCTGCGCTTCAGCCCCGGCACGCTTCCGATCAGCCCGACCGGATCCTCCTCGCCCATATCGTAGGGATAGTCGGTGCCAAGCAGCACCTGCCCGGCGCCGTACTTGTCGATCAGGTGGCGCAGCATCTGGGCATCGAAGGTAATCGTATCGAAGTAGAACTTCTTGAGGTAGCTGGAGGGCGCCTTTTTAATCACGGTATGGCAATCGCGCCGCGCCCGGTGCGCATGATCCATCCGCGCCCAGTAATGAGCGAGATACCCGCCGCCATGCGGCAGCACGATCTTGAGCTTCGGGTTCCGTTCCATCACGCCGTCGAAGATCAGATGGCTGGCCGCCACGGTTGTCTCCAGCGGGTTGCCGATCACGTTGTTGAAATAATGATCCAGCAGCCGCTCGCCCTGGGTAAAGCCGAGCGGGTGCATAAAAATCACCACTCCCAACTCCTGTACCTTGGCGAAGAACTTCTCCAGGTTCAGGCGCGGGTCGGTTAGCTCCATGCGGTTGACGTTGGGATTGATTTCCACGCCGCGCAGGCCGAGCTGCTTCACGCAGCGCTCGAGTTCGGCGATTGCCAGATCGACGCTTTGCAGCGGCACGGTGCCAAGCGCGACGAAGCGGTCGGGCCAGGTCGCCACGATCTCCGCGAGCCGGTCGTTCACCATGCGCGCGAGTTCGACGCCCAGGCCCGGCTCGGTCCAGTAGTAGCACTGATTCGGCGCCGGCGACACCGCCTGCATATCGACACCCATGCGATCCATATCCTTTAGCCGCGCCTCGATCGTGGAGAGCTTCGGCCCCCGATCCTGCATCTGCCTGACGTTGACGTCGCGGGTCAGCGCGTTGGCGAACGTGACCGACGGCTCATACTGCGCCGGATTCAGGTGCGCAACCTTCGCAGCCACTTCCTGGTTGAGATAGTGACAATGAATGTCGATGCGCAGCCGTCGGCCTTTCCGGTCGCGCACGACCGTGGCCGAAGCGCGCGCCGCGCGCGCCGCCGGCGCACCTCGCCTGCGCGCGGAAAGCGCAGCGGGATGGCGGTGCCGCGGATCGTTGCATCTCGGCGTTACACAAGTAAACATCATGGCAGTCGTTCCTTTATATAAGTATGAGCGTGATAGGGCGCTAAAACACACCGAGATGCTGCGTGATCAGCGCCTCGTTGACTTGTACCTGGTCGACGCCGCCGCTGAAGACAATATGCCCGGTGTTGAGCATGACCACATCATCGGCGAGGCCGAGCGCGAGCTTGATGTTCTGTTCTACCAGCACGATCGATTGGCCGTCTTGCTTGAGGCGCGCGATCGTGCGGCCGACCTCGGCAACGATCAGTGGTGCCAGGCCCTCGGACGGCTCGTCCATGAGCAGCACGCGCGGATTGCCCATCAAGGCGCGCCCGATCGCCAGCATTTGCTGCTCGCCGCCGGAGAGGAAACCGGCGGCCTGGTGCAGGCGCTCCTGCAGTCGCGGAAAAAGATCACATACCCGTTCGAGCGTCCAGGATTTCGCGCCGCCGTTACGCGACTGCCGCGCCACGGCCAGGTTTTCGCGCACCGTGAGCGTCGGGAAAATGCGCCGCCCCTGCGGAACGAAGCCCACACCCCGGCGCGAGATGGTTTCCGGCGACAGCCGCTCGATCGGCTCCCCGAACAGGCGGATTTCGCCGTCGCGCGGCGCCAGAAAGCCGACGATGGTATGCATGCAGGTGGTTTTGCCGGCGCCGTTCCTGCCAAGCAGCGCAAGCACCCGCCCGGCGCCCAGGGAAAAGGACACCTCATGCAGCACGTGGCTGTCGCCGTAGAGCGCATTGACCCGCGCGAGCGCCAGCGCCTCAGTCCCCAAGGTACACCTCGCGTGTCTTCGGGTCGGTAACGACTTCGGCGCGCGTGCCTTCGACGATCACGCTGCCATAGTGCAAAACCGTAATGCGTTCTGCAAGGTCGAGTGCGCTATCCATGTCGTGTTCGATCATGACCACAGTCATCTCGCGCGGAATCGCGGCGATTAATTCGGCCATGGTAATCCGCTCCTCGCGGGAAAGTCCGGCCAGCGGCTCGTCGAGCAATAGCACCTTAGGTTTCCGCGCGAGGGCCATTGCGATTTCCACGCGGCGCTTCTCCCCGTACGCCGCCTCGCTGATGGAGCGCGCCGCGAGGTGATCGAGACCGACCATCCGCAGCACCCGGCGCGCTTCCCGGTAAAGGTCGGCGCGTGCGGCAAGCGGCCTGAAGACGCGCCAGCGCGTTGTCGACGCGCCTAACAGCGAAAGCACGATATTGTGCTCCAGGGAGTCCTTGGGAAACAAGGTGATGATCTGGTAGGTCCGCGCCAGGCCGCGGTGCGCGCGCTGGTGCGGCTGCAGGCGCGAAATGTCCTCGCCGAACAACCGGATGGTGCCCGCGTCGCGGGGCAGGTCGCCCGTGATCAGATTGAACAGCGTGGTCTTGCCTGCGCCGTTCGGGCCGATGATCAGCCGCCGCTCGCCCGGCATCACCTGGAGCGAGACATCGTTCATCGCCGGCACGCCGCCGAACGCCTTTTTGAGGCCGCTCACTTGCAGCGCGGGAATCACTTCTTCCTCCAACGCATCCACCAGCGGCGCAGTCCCGGCACAACGCCGTCGGGCATGAAAATCACGATCATCACGAACACGAACCCGAGCAGCATGTTCCAGCGCTCGATGTACGCGGACACGTAGTTCTTCAGAATCATGATGATCGCCGCGCCGACGAGCGGCCCGGCGAGCGTCCCCGATCCGCCGGCGATGACGGCAAGCAGCCCCTCGGCCGAGCTCGTGAGCGAAAGCGACATCGGGTGGATGTACTTGTGGTAGTACACATACAGCAGGCCCGCGACCGCGCCCCAGAAGCCCGCGTAGACGAAGGTGATCCAACGCACCAGCCAGACGTTATGGCCGAGCGCGCTCATGCGCCTGGGCTGGTCGCGCGTGCCGCGCAGCGCGGCGCCGAACGGCGAGTTCACGAACCTCGCCATCATCCAGATCGAAGCCGCGGTCACGACCAGCGCGAAGTAATAGAAGGTCGTCGCGTCGTCGAGGCTGATGCCGAAGGGCGCTGGGCGCGCAAGGCCCCGCAGGCCGTTGTCGCCGTCGGTTATCGCCACCCAGCGGTAGGCGGTTCCCCACAGGACCTGCGAAAGCGCGAGCGTGAGCATCAGGAACCCCAGCCCGGTAGCGCGCAGCGCGATCAACCCGAACGCGCACGCCATCAGGGTCGTGCCGAGGAGCGCGATCGGTGCGATGACCCAGTGGGCGAAACCGAGCTTCAGGTAGAGCCAAGCCGAGAGATACGCCGCCACGCCGAGGTAAGACGCGTGGCCGAGCGAGGGAAGCCCGCCGTAGCCGACCAGCAAATTGAGGCTGGCGACGAAGATCGCGGCGATGAAGATCTGGCTCGCGAGGTTGACGAAGAATTCGCCGGCGATCCAAGGGAAGCCGATAAGTAGCGCCGCGAGCCCCGCGAGCCACGCGGCGTGCTTCACGCGGCCGCCTCCGATCCATCTCCCGACTTTCGACACCACGCTGTCGGCGTCCTACGCCGCTCGCGGGTCACATCCCCGGCGCGAAGCGCCGGGGCTCCTATTCCGCGGCTCACGTCGTTACCCTCCCGAAAAGCCCACGCGGGCGGAACGCGATGACGAATATCATCGGCAGGAATAGGATCACGTACGCGAGATCTGGCAGCAGCGCGACGCCGAACGTGTACACGAAGCCGGTGATGAAGCTGCCGATGAAGGCCCCAACCAGGCTGCCGATCCCGCCGAGGATGACCACGATCAGCGCGAGCGGCAGCATATCGGCGTCGAGGCCGGGATAGGCGGAGAATATCGGCCCGCCGATAATGCCGCCGGCACCGGCAAGCCCGGCGCCGAGGCAAAACACCATGGTGAACAGCCTCGAGACAGGAATGCCGACCGCGCGCGCCATATCCATATCGTCGACGCCGGCACGGATCATCGCCCCAAGCCGGGTGCGCTCCATCAGCAGGTAGAGCGCGGCCGCCGTGACGATCGCGATCAAGACCACAACCAAGCGGTAGCTCGGAAATGCGACGCCGGCGATCCGGAGCGGCTGCCGCAGCGACTGCGGCGCCGGCACCGGGATCGGGTCGCCGCCCCAGACGATCAGGCACAGGTCGGCGATGATGAACGCGACGCCGAGCGTTACCAGTACCTGGCCGAGCGCGTTGCCGGCGAGCTTGCGCAGGATCAGGCGCTCAAGCAGCCCGCCTAACGCCGCGACGCCGAGCCCGCCGATCAGCGCCGCGAGCCACAGGTTCGGCACGAACTTCAGGATGCTCACGCCGAAATAAGCGCCGAGCATGAACAGTGCGCCGTGCGCCAGGTTCGCGATCCGCATCAACCCGAAGATGAGCGAGAAGCCCGAGGAAAGCAGGAACAGCAGTCCGCCGAGGGCGAGGCTGTTGAGCGTCTGGACGATCCAAAATTGCATGCTCGGGTCCGCGCGCGACGGGGCTCACATCCGCCGCGTCAGGGCTCCAGATTTTTCGCCGGCGGATAGTCCCGGGAATAAACCGGATTCTTCAGGAATTCCTTCGCATCGTAGGTCCAGAACTGGCTGACGTTGGGATAAGTGTGGATCACTGAATTCACCAAACGCCCGTCTTTGCGCTCGACTTTGCGAATGTAGACGTTGCCCACGACGTTGCCGTAGTCATCGAACGAGACCGGCCCGCGCGCCGTGTCCACCTTGATGTCCCGCAACGCCTTCATGACGGCCGCCTTGTCCTCGATCCTGCCCTTGACGGCTTGCAACGCCGCCTCCAGCACCGCTCCTTCGACATAGGTTGCAGCGGCGTAGAAGCCCGGGTCGTACTTCCACTCGGCGCGGAACGCAGGCGCGAACTTGCGGTTGATGGCATTGTCGAGCTCGGCCGAATACCAGCAGGTGGTGAGGATGCCGAGCGCCTCGTCACCCATGTTGCGCAGGACCGATTCGTCGAGGGCGGTCATGCCGCCGACGACGTTCACCTTGTCCTTGAGGCCGTACTCGTTGAACTGGCGCAGGTAGCGGAAGCCGTTCGAGCCGGCAAACCCGAGAAACACGCCGTCCACGTTCGTCTTGAACTGCGCCAGATAGGTGCCGTAGTCGGGCACCGCGAGCGGCGGGAATGTTTTCTGCACGATCTTGCCGCCCAGATCCTCGAACACGCGCTGGAAGCCGGCGCACATCTCGTGGCCGTAGGCGATGTCGTCGGCGATAGCCACCATGCGCCGGTACTTGAGAGTCTTATAGCAGTAGTCGGCCAGCGGCTGCGAGCACTGCGAGGAGGTCGAGGTCCCGCGCACGAACCAGGGATTGGACTTGCGCTGGGTCATGTCCTCGGCGGCGGCGACCGACAGCGTCGGCAACTGCTGCTGGCGGATGTAATCGTCGCTGGCGAGCGCCTCGGCGGCCGCCAACGGCCCGATCAGGACCTGGATCCGGTTCTTCTCGACCAGTTCCTGCAGCTTGGTGCGCGCCTGTGCCGGTACGCCGCCGCTGTCGCCCACGAACAGCTCGACCTTGCGGCCGGCCAGGACGTTGTTGCGTTCGCGCAGGTACATCACCAGCGCACGCTCCATGTCGAGGCCGCCGGACGCGAGCGGCCCGGTCTTCACGGTCATCAGTCCCATCCGGATCGGCTCGCTCTGTGCGCGCAGGATCGCGGGAAAACCAAGTGCCGAGGCGCCGAGCCCGGCGCCGGTTGCTTGAATGAATCGTCTGCGGGTAAATGTCATGTTGTCGTCCTCCTTCTGAGGTATAGGTTGTCTCTAGTTTCCCCGCTTAATGCGCCTTCGCGGCGCATGGCGGGAAGTTTAGTTTTTATCGCTGGTTGCTATACTTACTGACCAGACCGCTAAATAGTGCGTATTGTTTGCTCCCTCTCCCTCCGGGCATGGGTATCTACACAATTCATCAACCCAATGATTCTGTAGGAACCGCCCAATCGCACCGCAACACCCAACTGTCATTCCCGCGCAAGCGGGAATCCAGTATTGACGCGGGGTATCTGGATTCCCGCTTACGCGGGAATGACGATCTATTCGAGATATGTAGATACCCATGCCCTCCGGGAGAAGGAACCAATTGATGCTGCGGTACACACTATTTACCGTTCTCCTCAGTAACTGCCCGGCACTGCCGGTAGAGTCCCTGTATAAGGCTGGAGCGGTCGACGATCTCTACCTTGGTCATGCGTTCGGTCCTCGGTGGGTTAATGCGTCGGATTCTTCGGCGCGTCAGGCTGCTTGAGCGGCTGCGCGCGGTCGAACGCGTCGATTTGCATGCATGCGTTAAAAATGCGCATGACCGTCGGCACACCCACCGTGTCGCAATTGAAAAATTTCGCGCCGAAAACCTGCGATGCCAGACAGATATCGGCGATGGTCGGCGCGTCTCCGTGGCAAAACCGGCCGGTCTCCCGCGCCGAAGCGAGATGCCCCTCGACCGCCTCCAGCGCCTTCAACGTCCAGTGCGCGAGCCAGCGGTTGCGCGCGGCCTCGTCCTGATGCATTTCCTTTTCAAGATAGTTGCGGATGCGCGGCACCACCAGCGGATGACCGTCGCTCACGACGATCTGCGCCAGCCCGCGCACGCGGGCGCGGGCGCGCGGGTCCTTGGGCAGCAGCGACGGCTGCGGGTGCGTCTCCTCAAGATATTCGAGGATGGCCATCGACTGGAACAGCGGCGGCCCGTCGTCTATCACCAACGCGGGCACCACAGCCTGCGGATTGATCTTCTTAAATTCGTCGGCGTGCTGCTTGCCTTGCAGCAGGTTGATCGAAATCTGTTCGACCTCGATGCCTTTGAGCGCAAGCGCGGCGCGCACGCGGTAGCTCGCGAGCGAGCGCCAGAATCCGTACAGCTTCATTGCCATGGCCTGTCTCCTCAGTGCTTGGGTGGAACCACCGGAATCAGTACGTAAGATTCGCGCTCCGGGCCGACGTGCAGCGTGGTCCTGCCGCCGAACACTGCGGCGGGCCGGTCGCGCGGGTCGTCGTGCAGGAACGGGCCGCAGCCGCGCAGTTCGTTCTTGAAATTCGACAGCCGCGCCCCGGTCGATTTGGCCCACTCATAGTCCCTGCCGCGCACCGTCAGCGCGATGCGGTAGCCGGCCGGCACCACGATCGAAGTCGGCCAGAGCTCGATCTCCAGCGGCACCACTTCGCCGGGCTTGAGCGACTGCGGCTGATCGTGCGTGTGGTAGGGCCGGTACTCGGTCGCAAGCCCGGGATCGAGCTTGCGGTGCGAGGCGCGCAGCCACCCCTGGGCGACCGGCGTATGCGGATCGATGGCGCCCATGAACACCACTTCGCGCAGGTCCGGCGTGAACACGCGGAACACCAGAAACAGATCGGCGTCGGTGGTCGAAGACGATACGAACAGCCTGGCCGCGAGCGGCCCGGTGAACTCGGTTTCTTCCGCTAGCGGCGCGGAAACGAAAGTCACGCCTTCGCCTGGCGCGTCATAGGTGGTGCTCGCGGCCGCTGCGACCGGCTCGCGGCGGAGGCTGTGATAGGCGGGGTTGAGGTAGAACCGCGTCCATTGCGTGCGCGCGATCGGCCACTCGTCCTCGTGCCGTTCGACGAAGCGGTCGATGTGGCGCACCTGGAGCTGCACGCGCGGCTGCTTGTCCCAGCCGTTGTCGGCGCGTTTCAGGAAACAATCGAAAAAGCGTTTTTGCAGCTTGACGCCGTAGTCGGTGTAGAAATGGGTCCAGTGCTCGATGCCGTGCGCCTCGAGCCACTTATGTTTGGATGCCGCGCGCACAAAGCCCTCGAAGTTGCCGCGCGGGTGCAGCCCCTGTCCACCCCAGTTGGCCGCCGACAGGAACGGCACCGTCACCTGGTCCCACACCGGCGAGCGCGCCTGGTGATACTCGTCGTCGAGCGGATGCGCCAGGATCTCGTCGCCGAAATCGCAACGGTTCTTGTAGAGTTCCTGTTCGGAAAGCGTTACGTCTCCGCACACGAGCTCGCCGGTGACGCGGCTGCGCGGGCCGCGCTCGCCGAGGCCGTACTGCACGGTCTTCACCTGCATGTCGTACCAGTTGGCCCAGAAGGTGCAGACCATGCCGCCGTGATGCGTCATGTCGCGGTACCAGTCGGCGGCGCCCTCCCAGATGCACATCGCGGCCAGGTGCGGCGGCTGCAGCGAGGCGACGTGCCACTGATTAATGCCGTAGTACGAGACACCATTGAGGCCCACCTTACCGTTCGACCACGGCTGAACGCCGGCCCATTCGATGCAGTGGTAGAAATCCTTGGTTTCGCGCGGCGAGAAGTGGTCGATGAAGCCGGGCGAGCGGCCCGTCCCGCGCGCGTCGACGCGCACGCAAACATAGCCGTCCGGCACCCATTTTTCCGGGTCGACGACTTCCCAGCCCTGGTATTGGTTGGTCGAGCCGTGCGCGACATCAGGATGCTGCGCGATCATGCGCTGCCACGCGCTCGGGTAGCCTTCCTGGAATGCCAGCCCCTTGGCGTAGGGGCCGTAGCTGAGGATGACCGCATAACGCCCTTCCTCGGCCGGGCGGAACACATCAGCCCGAAGAACCAGCCCATCGTCCATCGCGATCGCGGCATCCCAGTCGATGCACATCCCATCGCGGAGTTCGCTTTTGGGCGACCCCATTTGTTCTCCTTTGGGTGTGGTAGCCGCGCCGGTGGCGCAGCTGTTATATTTATCGTGTTAGTTTGACCCGGTGGTGCAGCACGTGTCAACCTAGTGTCGTGTCCCGAAAATACTTTTACGAAAAAACTCCCTCACCCCAACCCCTCTCCCGGCGGGAGAGGGGCCAAACTCCCTTCTCCCTCCGGGAGAAGGGCGGGGATGAGGGGCGCGGTCCACGAATGCGACAACGTCAGAATTACGTATTTTATTTATGGGACACCACACTAGCGATCAGTGATAGTTAACGCGATAAACGGAGGAAAGCATGAAGATAGGCATTGCCGGCACCGGCAAAATGGGTGCGGCCATCGCCGGCCGCTTGCTGAGTGTCGGTCACGCGGTGATGGTTTGGAACCGCACCGCGGAAAAGACCAAGGCACTGGCGGCGGCCGGTGCAAATGTAGCGGCGACGCCCGCGCAGCTTGCGACACAATGCGAGGTCGTCGTCACCATCCTTACCGACGCCGCCGCCATCGACGCCACCTATCACGGCAAGGATGGCCTGCTCGCGGGCGAGGTTCGCGGCAAGCTCTTTATCGACATGAGTACGGTGCGGCCGCAGACCGCGAAAGCATTGGCCGAGAAGGTCCGAGCGAAACAGACCGCGTTCGTGGAGTGCCCGGTCGGCGGCACGGTTGGCCCGGCACGCGAGGGCAAGCTGCTGGGCCTTGCCGGTGGCGATGCCGCGGACGTCGCGCGCGCGCAGCCCATCCTCGCACAGCTCTGCCGGCGGGTCGAACATGCCGGCCCGGTCGGCGCCGGCGCCAGCATGAAACTGGCAATCAATCTGCCGCTGTTCGTTTTCTGGCGCGCCTTTGCCGAGGCATTGCAGCTATGCCGGCACCTTGGCCGCGATCCAGCCTGGCTCATCGATTTGTTCGCCGACACCTCCGGCGGCCCGAACGTCTTGAAGGTGCGTGGGCCGGCATTGGCTGCGGTCTTGGCGGGGAAAGATCCGGGGCCGCCGACCTTCGATATTGACTTGGTCCGGAAGGACCTACAGACCATGATGGAGGAAGGAAAAGCGCTCGGCATCGACTTGCCGCTCGTGGCGCGCACGCGCGAGTGCTATGACGCGGCCGCGCGTGATGGTTGGGGGTCGCGCGACGTCGCGACCGTGCTGAACTACTGGTTGGATGGCGGGAAACTGCATTGATCCCGCCTCCGGCCGATCGTATTTAAGTTTAGGATTGGGAGGAGTCTTATGTCCAGCGTGACGCTTGCGCAAGCATCCATCATCGTCGACACCGCCTTGCGCAAGGGGCGGGAAACCAACTGCGCGCCGCTGACCGTCGCGGTACTCGACGCCGGCGGGCATCTCGTCGCCTTCAAGCGGGAAGACAAATCGGGCATCCTGCGCTTCGATATCGCCACCGGTAAGGCCTGGGGCGCGCTGGGCATGGGCTTCGGCAGCCGCGCACTGGCCGATCGCGCCGCCAAAATGCCGGGGTTCTTCGCCGCCTTGGCCGCGGCGAGCCAGGGACGAATGGTCCCGGTCCCGGGCGGCGTCCTCATCCGCGATACCGCCGGCGACATTATCGGCGCCGTCGGCATATCGGGCGACACCTCCGACCGGGACGAAGCTTGCGCTATCGCCGGAATCGAAGCGGCCGGCCTCAAGGCCGATCCCGGCAGCCAAACGGCTTAGCCGCCTCTCGCTGGCTGGCAGTGGGTCAGTTTGCAACCTAAATCTTTGGTGCATCACACACAGATAAGTTATTGAAAACGGGTGAGCGATGCAAGGTTTCGAACTTGCGACCCCTGCTGTGTGAATCAATTTCTATCCGTCCACTGTTTCCTACTCAAGCTAGCTTCTGCTAATTCCGACCGAGACTTGTGCGATGATCTTTAATTGCTGGAATTAGCTAGAGCGAACTGGAGTTTGACACAGTCGAGCACAAAATGAGCACAATAGATTTTCTGTTTTTGTAACTCCTCTAAATTATATCCTGGGTGTTTCATAGTTTATCCTCGGTAGATGCTTCTTAAGCTTCGCAATGAATGTCCGTACCGCAGGCCAATCTTCACCCACTTGACCGTAGGTTCGCGGTGCAAAACCGCCGCTCGGAAGCGTCCGCGGTCGCATTGGTTCACTTGTAAGAGGGACCGGGTAACGCCCCGTCCAAGTTAAGAATTCGCCGAGTTTTTCGAGCAAGCGACACTCATCTTCGGTCAATGGCAAACTCACATCTTTGGCGAGTTTCAGTAGATCATGTGAGACGAGTTCAAATTTACCTTTTTCGTTGACCGGTGACTGCTTCTGAACTAGCAGTCCCTTCATCAGATTTTCGATAGCAAACCCAGCCAACATAAGCGCAACACCAGAAAATTCAGGTCCAGTATCTTGAGCTTCGATCCTGCATATGGTTTCAGTAGCGAGGTGTTCAAAGGCGGCAATTAGTTGATCGGCTTTCAGAACCCATGCGATTGGATCCTTCGCGAGAAGACTGTGTTGTTCGTCCCAGATATCTTTGGGGCTACGGGGATCTAGAGGCGTGCGTGACATATGCTTGGTTTTCTACCGATTGGTTTGGAGTTAGACGGAAAAGGCGGCTGGAAAGTGGTTGAATTGAGCAGAAAATGAGTACAGTATTATACCACTCACAAGAAGCTGTGTTCCAAAATAAAGAAAGCCAAGGAGAAATACCAGAAGGTGCAGGCGTTAAAAAGCGGTTGCTAGATAAGCTCGTCCCATATCGGGGGAGATTACAATGGCGAAAAACGAAACAGCGAAATGGATAGGCAAAGCTATTTTTGCAGTAATAGCCGGCACAATAATCGGACAAGTCATTCAATTACCTCTGGCGGTTCTGCTGGATGTCATCTATCGAGCAAACGTAACGGGAGGCCGATGGTCTTTAAATTCTGCGAACATCATTCTAACTGTGCTAGTGGGATTCACGACCGGTTTTTCAACAGGATGGATAGCAAAAAGGAGAGGGAAACTACTGGCAGGGATAGCAGAATTTCTGCCAACGTTTATGCTTTTGACGATTTCGGTGATAAAAAATGTAGATCCGACCGAATACTTTAAAGCAAATTACGACACCGCTCCGGCACTTTGGGTGTGGATTGGCCTTATCCCTGCACTGATCGGCGGACATTTCGGAGCATCAAGAGGCAAACAACTTTTTGCGATTGCCTCAGGCGGATTGGCTGGTTTAGCGATGTTACTGTTTTGGGCAGGTTGCCTAGGTCTCCACGTTTATACTATCGTGGTTGCTTACAACGCTTCGGGCATAGGAGCGGCAGTCGTTACGTTCATGATGCCTCCGCTATCAGAAATATTCTGGTTCATACGCATATGGTATTTAAACGGATTTTGGAACGGTTACACAGCGGCTATTGCGTGGCTGGTAACGCTGTTAGTAGTTGGTGGTGGATTAATATTTCTGAGCACAAAGACTTACGAAGAAAAGCAAAGTTAGCAAGCTTCATGTTCACAAATGAGCGTAGAACTTCAATCCTCTTAATAATTCGTGATTGCGCTTAAAGTTTTTTTGAACTCACAATCATATTTCTGACAGCCTAGAATTTTTCTTGCCAGTATTTTCAGGTGGTTTTTGTGGTTAAATTTATAAGGTAACTGGCTTTATTTCTATCTCAAATTTATTTTTCACGCGCTTCGCCTCATAAAAATGGACGGGCTTGTGATTAAGAATATCCATAATTGTTTTTCTGCTGTGCTCATCCATCCTTTCACCAAATATGATCCCGCTAAGCATATCATCCGTGTAGGTTCGCAAGTGCCCTCGATAATTCTTCTCTGCTACCGGTAGACGTTCTACAATTCTCCACTCTTCTTCATATGCCCAATGTATTGATTTTGTAAGAACAACCTTAATAGCTTCTTCTAGTAGCTTTTCCAGTTGGAAAGAAAGGTAGTCTACATCAACGAATTCATTATCCTTTGGATAGTTAACCTCTTCAGTCTCTGCGAAAATATTGTTTTCAGCTCTATTAAACTCGATACAAAAACCTGTGTGCCCATCGGAATAGTGAGACCACATTAAAATGTCATTGCGTTTTTTACTTAGGGAGTAAATACCGAATGACTGTAAAACAATTCTTTGAAAAAAGTCGGACTTATCGTTTAAATATTTCTTTATCTTCTGAGGGTCAGAAGCAATTTCTTCAATGTAATTCATAGCCTGTTCCAGTGAAATTTTTTGGTTCGATTGTGATACTTCTAACTCAGCCATTTTTTTTATTGATTTTGGATCAGATTTAAATTCAAATTCTTTTCTCGCACGACACTCAAACGGGTCATTAAAGCAATGCGAGGCTGCGAAATAGATTTCGTTGCGAGCCAGCATCTTTAGGGTTTGACAAGAAAAAGTTCTGTATTTGTACAGCCTTGTTATCTCCGGGTATTTCATCATCTGAGTTATCCATTTTTAATAGGAGGGCTTTGGTGGATTATTAGTTTTCAGAAATGAGGTTTTGGATCCGTTGTAGCCGAGAAAGAAAACGTAGGAACATGATCATTTTTAACCTTTTCCAATCTTTTGTGCCAGATTTATTTCTTTTTGAACCTTAATAAATATTCGTATTGCTGACAACCTTAAAAACCATCACTTTCTCGGGTTTGATTCCACGCGTCTTGCTCGCCGCGGACGCTATCTAAGATCCCCGGTGGCGGTACTTTTTGAGCTGCTTTTCCACGGCCTTCCATGGCAGGCGGCTGCCTGAATTTCGCATCGCTTCGTAAGCCGTATTTGCGGTTTTATATTCGATAATTGCCGCCTCCAGCATTTCGCCGACGAGCCATACCGTGCCATGGACGCTTACTTTTTCAGCAATGCAAACCTGCTTTAGCTTTGCATCACCTGTTAGCAATGTCGTTTGTTCTTGCTGGGCGAGAGCCAATGCAAACAAATCGTTGGTACTGACACCGAATTTCCTATACTGCGCGGCCAGGCTCACGACACGGGCAATAGATTCGGCAGTGAGCTCCAGGGAGCGCAGCCCGAGGCCTTCCAATTGAGGGTGCCGCGCCTTTAATTCCTGTTCATAGAGAATGTCCGGCACGCCGAACTCGTATTCCAGCTTAAACATTTTAACCAGCAGTTCACCCACTTCCATGTCGATTAGAATGTTGGCATCACTGATGAGGAGCTTGCGCGGCATCGCTATCCACGTTCCTTATGGCATGGAATTCCGATTGCGATTTGCCGAGCAGTTCCGCCGCCTTCGATTCGCTAATTAGATCTTCCGCCAATGCATGGAATACCAGTTGCATAAACAGCCCGGGTTCTTCGCGCGGATACTCAGCGCAAGGTTCTTTCTTATGCCAGCCGCGTTTACGAAAATATTTGACTATCCCCAGATAGTTAGCATTTGAGAGGATGCCCAAATCTTTTGCCCGATGTTTCCACGCATTCATGCTCATGCCGTAGGCTTTCTTAAGCACACACAGCTCCATTGGCTCTAGCCAGGTACGGCGAGACCCAAGTTCTTTTAGTACTTCGGATGCAGGGGCAAGGAAGGCGCCTGCGAAACGATGTGCCGCTATTTCCTCATCGAGATGTTTGGCCAGCCGATCTTTCAATATCAGGTGGCCCAGCTCGTGAGCCAGGGTAAAGCGCTGGCGATCACCGGGCCAATCGCGCCCGACCACAATCACCGGGGTATGATCTATAATTGCCGCTAACCCATCAAATTTTTCATTATGCAGGGCCTTAGATTGGAGGACTTTAATACCCCGCTGTTCCAGGGTATCAATGAGATCGGGAATCGGATCGGTACCGAGCTCCCACGCCTGTCGCACGTGATTGGCAACCGATTCTATTTCTTCATAGGTTTGAATTTTTTTGGGCATCCCTTTGGGAACTTTAAATTGTTCAATGGAATGCACAGGCAAATACTCCTCAAGCTCCAGATAACGCTCGACCTGTTCAAGCACATCTCCTTCGATCTGTTGCAACACCTTCTTGGGAAGCTTGGCGTGCTTTCGGTATTCCACTTCCTTTAGCTCCACTTTCGCGCTGCGGAAGAAATACTCCACACGCACACTTAGTGCCTGGGCAAGAGACAGCAGCACGCCAGAAGAGGGAGTGGATTTATTGGTCTCATATTTGGAAATGGCCATCGCGCTGATACCGGCCTTTTCCGCCAAGCCGCGCAAGGAAAGGCCTGCGGCCATCCGGGCCTGCTTGATGCGCTCACCGATCATGTCGCCTCCATTCTGGTTTACAAAACTTGTAAATATTGTTATTTTTTGTAAACTGTAGCAGCTTGTTATTTTACCGTCAAGGCGGCCTTTTCAACTTTTATTTGTTTGATTGAAGGAGTTACGTTATGGCTACAAATCCCCCCTCTGGGGACAATCACCGCAAAGGCCTGGGGCGCGCTGGGCATGGGCTTCGGCAGCCGTGCCACAAATCGAGCACAACGATCCCCACTTCGGTTTCAAAAAGAATCATTGTGCCAGCCAGGTAGCGCATTTACATCTATAGCCACCACTCCCGGTTGCTCCTAGAATATATAGGTGTGGCCGTGGGAAGACGTGCCAGGCGAATGATCGCCCTGTTTTTCGAGAGTGTATAGCTGATGAATAAACAACAGGTAATGAATCTTTTGTCTCAGCATCGGCAGGAGATTGAGAAAAGATTTGCCGTTAAACAGCTAGCGCTGTTTGGCTCCACCGCACGCGGTGAGGCGCGTGAGGACAGTGATATAGACGTGCTCGTGGAGTTCCATCGCGTCCACCTCGAAAGGGCGAGTTGAACGCACCGCGCGGAACGCCATTCGCAAAACATCAACCGCATCCGTACCCGCAAACAGCGGCCGCCGTTTCTCCGTCACCACGGTGAAGAAGAACGAACCGCCTGGAACAA